>NZ_JAQGLG010000079.1 GCF_028292965.1 Sphingomonas bacterium
CTGGATGTCATCAAGACGGCCGATTGGGTGCTCGACCTTGGGCCTGAGGGCGGGGGGAAGGGTGGCGGGATTGTTGCGCAGGGCACGCCGGAGCAGGTGGCCAAGGCGAAGGGGTCGTTTACCGGGCGGTATCTGGCGCCGTTGCTGGTGCGGCGGAAGGAAAGTGTGGCGGCGGAGTGAGCAGCGACGTAAATGATACAAATTGATCTGTGGTCGTAGCGTTGATGGTAACCTGTTGATCATCAGCGGTGGGAGTGGTGATGAACTTCGGTGAAACTGTCGCTGCTGCTGTCGCTGGAGACGCGATCAAGCGCATTTATCCGCACTTGGTAAAAGCCATGCCGCTCGGTAAGAGCCACGATGTTCAGTTAAGTGAGAAATCTCTGGCCCGCCATTTAACGTACGTTTCGAGATGGGCGGAGCAATACAATTTTCTCGGTTTGAGTTCGCCGAAGGACTCTCGATCAGAAACGATACCACTCCGCCTGACGAATGTACCACGCCGATATCGCGGTAACGCTCTAGCTGACGACACGCCGGACTTGCACGAAGACGCATTTCTCTCTGCGCGCGATTGCTTGGTTCTGCTTGGTGACCCAGGTGCTGGTAAGACTACAAGCCTTAAGAGGCTTTGCTTGCAGTTGCTTGGAGAGCCGGCTCAAAACGAGCTAGGCTTTCAGGTGCCACTGTTGGTGGTTTTGCGGGAGCTAGATAGAGATACTTCCATAATACCCTATCTGGCTGACGTCCTCGGGATCACAGTTGATAATCCTGCCACCGATCAGGATCGAACCAGTCCACGCATTTATGGTTTCGACGCTGTTGAAAAAATTGGCGAGTTTCTTGACGCGATGGGAGCGGTCTTAATTGTAGACGGCCTTGATGAACTGCCAAGTGATCAACGGTCTGCGGTAGAGCGCGAGTTACAGGCACTGAACACTTTTGCTCGGTACGCTAAGATAATCGTGTCGTGTCGATCGGGTGATTATAATCGTCCGATGCAAGGATTTAGTGTCTATGAAATATTGCCCTTGTCGAATGATGAGGTTCGCCGGATTTCTGAATCATGGCTAGGCGATGCGTCGCAGTTTTTTGATCATTTAAATTCAAAACCTTACAGAGATATCATAGATAGGCCGTTGCTACTTAGCTTCTTGCTATTTCTGTTTAAAAATGAAGGAGCTCTTCCTGCTCGTCCATCGCAAAATATATCGAAAGGTTGTTTACAGACTACTAAAAGATTGGGATGAAGAGAGGGGCATTAAGCGTGGCTCCGCATACTCAAATTTTGATATTGATGTAAAAATTGATTTCTTAGCTGAATTCTCGTACCTTCTCACGTACAGACTCAAAAGCCAGGCTTTTACCGAAGAAGATGCGCTGGCAATCCTCGCAGAGATCGGTGCCGCTTATGGACTGGCTCGCTCTGAATTTATGGCAGTACTGCGCGAATTAGAGACTCACACGGGAATTATCGTGGCGGCCGGTTTCGGTAGATTCGAGTTCGCCCATCTGTCGGCCCAAGAGTTTCTTTGTGCTAGCTTCATAAGCCGCTCTCCGATTCCCGACCTTTTAAAGAGTTATCTGACCGAATACCCTGCGCCTGTCGCAGTCGCGTGTGCTCTATCGTCGCAGCCGGATTTATTCCTTCATCAGATGCTGAAACGTCATTTGATAGATAAATTTAAGAATAAAGAAGATGTTTTTTACGCGATAGAGCAGGGTAACCAACTTGCGTTTGATTTGTTTGGCGCTGACACAAGTTCTACACTTTATAGCTTTTTGACCAGAATGGAGTTGGAGAGACCCGCTTTTAGATTATCTAAGGAGTTTGGTGAGGCTCTTCTGTTGATCCATGCGTTCTACTATAGAAGATACACCAAGGAGATTGACGAGTCTATTGATAGGATAATGGATTGGGAGGAGTGCAAGGACGCTCTTCAGCTCTACTTAGAAAATAATAAAGTAATTGCTTATTCACTCACAAGGCACATCGCATGCCTAGTTGTTGACCATATATTTCGGTCGATTTATGAAGAGGTTGCTGGGCCTTGGCCAGATGAAAATGAAAAATCCAAAGTTCTTCCCGTAGCTATAATACCTAAGTTTCGTGCTAAAGACGGACCTGTATATGCAGACGCATTCAACTCAGAGCAAGAGGCAAATGTTGAAGAGTATATTAAATACAATGTCTCTAGTACGCCATTTTGTATTATAGAATCCGGTCGACACAGAAGAAGGACGACGGGAGGAATTTGTGAGGTTTGTGGGAATAGTGTTGTCGAGAGGTTTCGAAAGAAGCCGTCGGTAGGATTCCGCCTGCATCGTTGATGATGCAATTAAGGAGTTACGGTGCCACGTGCAATAACCCCTAAATAGGCGAATGCAGCTGATGCCGCCGCGCACCGCGGCTTGTCGCAATGCACCTGACGAGTTAGAAATGGGTGGTGAGCGACACACATCCGTTTCGCGTCCCGCGCACCCCCATCAGCCTTCGATGAACCTGCGCAAGCCATCCGTGGCGCTCCTCCTGTCTGCTGCGCTGGCTTCGTGTGGCGTGGCACCTGACAAGCGGCCGCCGCAGCAGCCTCGGCACATTCTGCGACCCTCGAGTGACCGCGGGTTGCAAACCTATTATGATCGGCTGCGCATGCTCGACGCCGCGCGACACTCCTCGGTGCCGGCACCGCTCGTGGTGTTGCGGGAGCGGACCTCGTGGAACCATCTCGGTTCGGATTCGCCGACGTTCGTGCTCTATGCCGACGGTACCGTGATTTATCGAGCCGGTGAGATTTACCGGTCTACCAAGCTGGATCGCGACGCGAAAGCGGCGCTGCTAAACGCGTTGCTCCTCGATGCCCTGTCGCACCAGAGCGGGCGGTACGAAACCACTTCCGACACCGATCAGGCAACCGCCGACCTGCTTTTCTATGGCGTGCCGAAGCCCTTCTCCATTTCCATCTACGGCGATGCGAAAGCGCCCGCCGTCAGAGCGCAACTTTCCGACGAAATCATTGCGGCATATGATCTGTTGCGGGGATTTGCCCGGCCCGGCGCGACGCCGTGGTTGCCCGCACAGATCGAAGTGCTGCTGATGAGCTATGACAATGCCATCGAGCCTTCCATCGCATGGCCGAAGGAATGGCCGGGCCTCGGAAGCATGAAGCGTAAGCAGCATTATTCCATGGACGCGGGTTCCGGTCCTCCCTTGTGGATCGACGAAGGCAGTATCTACCTGCCGGCGAAAGATCTTGGCAGACTGCAGGCGCTGCTTGCCACGGAACGAGAGAAGGGCGCTGTTTTGATCGGCGGCAGGAAATGGTCCGTGAGCCCGCGCCTTCCTTTCCCGCGTGAGGAGCTTTGGCAATAACCCCTGAATAGGCTGTCATCGAGAATCGCAGGGGATTGACGGCGGCAGCGCACTTATTCCCCTAGAACAACCCGAACATCAGCGGCAAAAACGCCGCAACCAGAACCGCATAGATCGCGTCGAACCACACCACCCGCAGGAAGTTGGCGATCTTCAGCAGGACCGCAAAGCCGTGCGCCAGCCACAGCAACGGTCCGCCATGGCCATCCTCGCGCACATATTCGACGAAGCCGTCCATGTCGTGATTGCTGGGAAAGGCATGCATGCCGGCGGAAATGCCGAACCACATCAGCAATATGTCGGGGAACGCCGTGCTGCTGTCCTTCAGGATGAACAGCGGCACCACCGCCGAAAAGGTCAGCAGCGAGCAGAGCAGCGTGTTCAGGATCAGCGGGCCGATCGCGATGAGCAGCGCCGCTTTCAGCGTCGGCGCCGGCCCGTGGATGACGAAGCCCGACGGCTTGCCCCAGAATTTGTAATAACGCACCTGATAGACCGGCACGCCCGTCAGATGGCAAAAGATGCGATGCCCGATCTCATGCACGATCACGCCGGGAAAGGTGAGCAGCTCGATCAGCCAGCCGGGGATGAAGAACATCAGCGCTCCTCCTGCGTGACGAAGAGCTTCTCATATTCGAGCGGCATCACCGGCTGCAGCCTTCTCCAGTCATATTTGTCGAGCCTCATGCCCTGCAGCAGCGCGAGCCCGATGACGTCGTTCTTTTGGTCGCTGTCCGCGAAAATCGCGTGCGCCATGCCGAGCCGACCGGCCTCGGAGCCGGAATCCCCGGCGAGCAACGTGCGATATTCGCTCTCGGCCTGCACATAGTCGCCCGCCTGATCGAGCCGATCCGCCCGCGCCAGCGTCCGCGCCTGCGACACGTGGCGCGGCAGCGACAGCGAGGAATAGCCGAAGGCGAGCAGCACGATCAGCCCGAAACCGATGATCCAGATGGGATAGCTTTTCGCCGACAAGGGCTGATGCTCTTGCCGATAGCCGGCGTCGTCGCCGAGCGCTTCATCGTCGATCATGATAATTCCCCCCGGAGCGGCAATCTTGCAGATCGGCCTGCGCGGGGGAAGGGGTGGAATTACAGCGAGAAGGGCATTTGCGAGCGCTTCGTCACCCGCACTTCCCCCAGCCTTCCCGACACGAAATCCGCCACGCGCATCGGGAACTACGGTGCCATGTGCGATAACCCCTAAATAGGCTGACACTGCGGGGGCTGGTGGGCTTTCAGGTGCCTCGTGGCTCGACCTGGCTCGGAATGCTGCATGAGGTTATGTGATAGGCGGGCCTTGTAAATGGACCCGTTTTCCGACACCTGCTGGCAAAGGGGGAGCCGGTCATGATGTCGAAACGGGTGCTGTTGCTGGTCGCGATTTTCGCCGGCGTAGGGGCAAGGGCGCAAGCCGAGGATTCACCTGGGCCGGCGTCGCTCAATCTCGGACGAATGACGGCCGGCTACAGCTATTACAATCGGCCGCGCGCCGACATGTCGCTGCATAATGCCGATGTCGCGGCGTGTCTGGCCGACGCCGCCAATATGCGCTCGTTCCAGGAGCAATTGCGCGGCGGTATGGGCGGACTGCTCGGTCAGATCATCGCGGGCGCGCAAGCCGATTCGGCCAATCGCGGCGTCGTCTCGGCAAGCCTTGAAAATTGCATGGTCGTGCGTGGCTGGCGCGTCTTTCATCTCGATGATGTCGAGGGCAAGCAGATCTCCCTGCTCCCGGCGGAACAGCTTGCGACGACCCTCGCGCCATGGATCGGGGCGGAGAACCCTCACGGCACGGTGGTGCGCGAATGGCACAACGACGCGGCACTGGGAGCGGTCAACCACTTCTCGCTTCATGCGCAGCACACAAAGAACGGCCAGCTCAGTCTGCTGGCGCTGGCAACGTCGGTGTCGCAGACGCTGAAGAGGGATGAACAAGCGGGCGAAGCAAGCGCTGAGCCGGGCAATGTCGCGCTGGACCCCAGATGGTCAAAAAAGCCTGTGAAGCCGGAAATGCTCGACGGCGTGCCGGCGGATGCGGCGATCTTCATCGTCAACGTGACCGGCTTCAGTATGCGGCAGGGTAACGGATTCGTTTTCAGCCGGGTGGGGGCGGATGGTGCGGCGCGACCGTCGGTCGCCGACCATGGTCCTGACCTGCTCTACGCCTTTGCCAGCACGCTGGCCGGCGGGGGCGAGGGCAAGACAATGGCCTTTGCCGTGCCGCCCGGTAAATGGCGCATCCAGGAGATGTCGAACGGCGGGATCGAGTTGAACTTCTGCCTTGGTGCGCCGGCGTTCGTGGTAAAGGCTGGCGAGGTGGCCTATGTCGGCCGGCTCGACATGAAGGCGGAAAAGATGGTGCCTGACATGTCGCTTGATCGGGTGCGGACCTGGATGGCCGGGACGCGGGCGGCGGATCGAGTCACGCCGGTGGCCTGGACAAACGGCTCGCGTGCCAAATGCGCGCCGAACAGCATCTACGCACTGGAGTTCGATGGCGCTCCGTTCGAGCGCGGCTATGAGCTCGGTAGCAGGGTGTCCGCATTGCCGGCTCGTTAGGCTTGAGCGATTCAACCGCCCGGTGACACGCGCAATAACCCCCCAATTTGCCCCCCAGCCGCACCCACTCGCGCGATTGACAGCACCCACCGCCTTCGATTGAATCCACCCATGGACCTGGAACGCATCGACGAGGCCACCCTGGCGCTGCTCTACCTCGGGCTGCACGACGGCACGCGCGCCTGGAAGAGCTTCGACTGGGATGCGACGGATCGCCTCCATGCAAAGGGTCTGATCGCCGACCCGCGTAACAAGGCGAAGTCGCTCGTCTTCACCGACGAAGGACTAGCCGCTGCGCAGGGCGCGTCCGAGCGCTTGTTCGGCAAAGAGGAATGACGCTGGCCGGGGCGGTATGAGCGTCTATCGCCCGGCATTCGAAGCGGCGTTGCGCGCTTTTGCCCGGGCGAGCGATCGCATGGTCGCCGCGGGGCACGAGCGCCCCGTGCTGGTTGGCGGCGGCGCGGTCGAACTCTACTCAGGCAGCGCGATCAATACCGGCGATTTCGACGTGGTGACGGGGCGCCAGGATGCCTTCGAGGCCGCCTTGGCGGCCGAGGGGTTCATTCGCCCGATCGGCCCCGGCCATACTTCCTTGGGCTGGATTCATCCTGATCTGCAACTGGGGTTCGAAGTGGTCGGTACGACCTTGCTCGATGGCATGGCCGATCGCGACCGGGTCGTCCTGATCGATTTCGGCAAGGAAGGCCGGGCCGCGATCATTGCGGTTGAGGACATCATCGCCGATCGCGTCGGCCAGTTCGCGTCGGGCAGCGCGCCGGCGATGCTGGAGCAAGCGCGGCGTTTGCTCGTCCTTCATAAAGATGTCGATCTGGACTATATGGAACGACGCATCAGGCACGAAAGCGCTGGAGAATATGGCATCGCAATCCTCCGATCCTGATCGGGCCATCCCGTTCGCCACCTTTGCGGCGGATATCGAACGGCGCCGGCGCGAGACGGGAGTCGTCGATCTGCCGCGCAACGACGGTGCGCGGCGCACGGCGAGCAAGCGCGCGCTTCTCGCGGCGATCGAACGCGCCGGCGGTAAATGGTAGGGCGCAGCACTGTGCGCTCGACGGCCCAGCAGGAATACGGACAGTAACCGCTAAGCTCGCTACCCGCGCCGCCGTGATTCAACCGCTCGCCCAACCGGCTAGCCTATCGCCACCCGTGCCGAACCCTCGGCGCCCAGGAGAAGGCCATGTTGGATTCCACCACCCCCACGCTCTCGCCCGCCACAGATCGGCCGCTGAAAATCACCACGCTCCCCCAAAACTCGCCAAGTTGCGCGCCAATCAATCCGCGTCGTTTCGCCCGACGAAAAATGTTGGAGTTTCGCGGTTATCTATCGCGTTAGCTGCCCGCCAGAGAAAAACCGGTCCAACTTCGCCGATCGAGCCGACCCCCCGTCGGTCGTCAAAAGGGGTCGGTTACTTGGCCCCGCAAAGCATAAGCCGGCGCGAGGACTTGCCGGCCGGCACCCCACCTCGTCGCGCCCGGCGGCAACGTGATTCAAACCGCGCGCCGCTCTGCTAGATCCAGATCCACACCGCCGACTCTGTCGGCCCCGTTCTTTCTCATTGCTGTAAAAACAGATGACGCCGGCACCTGCGACCCGGCGCCGCACGCCGCGCCGTGCGCGGGATAATCGCGACCGGGAATTGCCATCACGGTGCCGCGCGCCATTACCCCTGATTGGAAGCACCCACCGCGCGACGTTCACCCCATCCCCAGGAACCCGCCGGAACCGATCCGCACCCCGGCCGTTCCCGCACCCCAACCGAGTGACGGGAAATTCACATGGATTATAAAAAGCTTGGCTTCGGCCTCGGCGTTTTCTCGATCGCGCTCGGCGCGGCCGAACTGCTCGCCGCGCGGCGCATCGCGCGCCTGCTCGATGCACAGGGCAGCGAAGCGCTGGTCAAGGCATTCGGCGGCCGCGAGCTGCTTGCCGGCGTCAACCTGCTCGCGGCGCCGGCCGTGGCGACCAATGTGTGGAACCGCGTCGGCGGCGACGCGATGGACCTTGCCGCGCTCGGTGTCGCGGCGAAGAACGCGCCGCGCAACAAGGCGGTGTGGGGCGCGCTCGCCTTCGTGGCCGGCGCGACCTTGGTCGACCTCCTCGCCGCGCGCGGCCTCGATCGCAGCACGGGCAAGACCTTTCCCGACGACGCCGGCCGCGCCGCGACCGCCTGAGCCGGCGAACCGGCGCCCGCACGCGATAAGCCTCTTCAACGGGGGCGTAGGCGGCGCATGACCGCTCGTTGACGAAGCTCCGCGGGGTGATAGTATCTCCCGGGGGGAACGTAAAATGCATGCAAGGGAATTGCTCGCCGTCGCCGCGCTCGCAGTGACGATCATCGCTACGCCTGCCAGTGCGCAGCTCGTCAAACCACAAGACCCGCAAAGCCTCGTGCGGACGTTGCTCAATGGCGGCTACAAGGCTGTGCTCGGCGTCGACAAGGTTGGCGATCCGATGATCACCAGCGAAACCGGGGGAACCACCTTCCAGATCTTCTTCTACAATTGCACCAATCACAAGGAGTGTGCGACGGTGCAATTCCACTCCGGCTATGATTTCGACCGGGCGCCGTCGCTCGATCTGATCAACGAATATAACGCGACGCAGCGCTTCGGTCGCGCCTATCTCGACAAGGAGCATGATCCCATCCTGGAGATGGATGTCGACCTCGACGATGGCGGCGTTTCGCCCGCCTTGTTTATCGACAATATCGAATTCTGGACCAGCATCCTGGGCAAATTCGAGAGCCAAATCGGCTATCGTAAAAACTAAGGGGCCAGGATTACGTTGCAGGTGTGACACGTGCGATTACCCCTTGTTGGGATGATCGTCCCCGGCGGTTCCTCGCGCGTCGTCCATCCCCCGCGCGCCGCGGACCAACCCATCGATCCCAATAGCGTCCCGCCCCGCATGGGCGTACATTAAGGCCATGACGGCCTCTTTCAAAGCGCGCGACGGATTGCTCATCGCCCTGGCACTGGCCTGTGCGGGCTTTTTCATGCCGGCGCCCGGTCTTGCGCAGACCGCACCGACCGCGCCTGACCCGCCCGCTAATCGCCCAACCGCGCTCGAGCCCTTGCCGCCGGCCGTGATCGACAACAGCCTGACGGTCGGCGGGGCCGACATCGCCGCGCGCAAGATCGAAAGTCGCATGACGGTGGCGGTCAGGATCGAGGGGCACGGCCCCTATCGTTTCGTGGTCGACAGCGGCGCCGACACCTCGGTCGTCGGTACCAATGTCGCGCGCGCGCTGAAATTGCCCGCGACGGACCCTGCCAGGCTGCACGGCATGACCGCGAATGCCCTGGTCGATCGCGTCACCGTCGCCGCGCTGCAGGTCGGTGACAGCACGATCAGCGATCTGCAACTGCCCGTCCTGCGCGAGGACGATCTCGGGGGGCAGGGCATTATCGGCATCGACGCGCTGGTCGAACAACGGCTGATGATGGATTTCGAGAAGCGGCTCATCACGATCGAGGATGCGCGGCGGCCCGCAATCCGTTCCTTTGGCGATATCGTCGTCGTCGCGCGAAGGCGGCGCGGCCAGCTCATCCTCACCCAGGCCAGCGCGAATGGACGCGCCGTTGACGCCGTGATCGACACCGGTTCCGAAATCACCATCGGCAACATGGCGTTGCGCCACAAGCTGTTCGGCAGGCACGGGCAGGAAGTGCAGACCGGCGACGTGGTCGACGTCACCGGCACGCTGATGAAATTGCCCCTGGTCTATCTCGACGAGCTACGCATCGGGCCGATATTGCTGCGCAACGTGGTCATCGCCTTTGCCGATGTCCCACCCTTTGCCGCCTTCGGTCTGAACGAGCATCCGGCGCTGTTTCTCGGCACGGATATGATGGAGAATTTCCGTCGCGTGTCACTCGACTTCCGCGCGCGAAAAGTGCGCTTCCAGCTCAAGCGTTGCAAACCGACGGGCTTCAGCCTGCGCACCTATGGCAGCCTGTCGAGATTGTCGTCGACCGATGCCGCCGCCAATGCCTGCATAGAGTGATGTCCGCCTGAAAAATGGCGGCCATGCCCCCGGGAAATTCCGGTGCACGCTGCAATTGCTCCTTATTTGCTGGAGCAACCGTTGGTCCGCCGGTTCCCGCCAGTGGCGAGACCGGCTAAAGCAGGTCGACCAAGGCGGGGTGGGGTGGCATGCAACAATCGTCGATCGACACGTCAGCCACGGCCGCCCCCTTTACCGCCGGGTTCGAGCACAAGCGTCACTTCACCGATCTCGACGGACTGCGCGGCTTGCTCGCGCTCAGCGTCGTGTTCCTGCACTATGGCGGCAACCTGCTGATGCTACGCGCGACGCGCGGCGTGGTGCCGGGCTTCGAGTTTCAGCTTTCGGTGGATTTCTTCTTCCTGCTCAGCGGCTTCGTCCTGACGCATGCGATGCGCGGCGGGGTCCCCGACGCCACCGGCTTCGCGATCAAGCGCGCCTTCCGGTTGCTGCCGCTCTATTATCTCGGTTTCGCGGCGATGCTCGTGCTCTCGCTGATCGCGACGCGCCCCGCGCCTTTCATCCATTTCCACGTCACGCCGCGCATGATCCTGTCGGATATCGCCCTGATCACCCCCGCGCTGCGCCACGATCCGCTCGACGCCCCGGCATGGAGCGTCACTTGGGAATTGTTCCTGCCCATCCTCGCGGTGATCCTGGCGAACCGCGTGCGGCTGCCCGTGCGCCGCTTTGCGCCGGCGCTGCTCGTGCTGCTGCTCGTCTGCATGTCCTATACCTCATGGATCGTCGCGATCGACGGCTGGGCCTATGCCGCGCGTGCCTTTCTTGGCCTCGCCGCCGGCATGTGTCTGCGCCATTGCGCCGACCACTGGCGTGTCCCGCCCGCATTGCGCCGGCCGGCGGTTTTCCATGTCCTGATCGCGCTGCTGCTCGCGATCATGATGGCGGCGCGGATCGTGCCGATCGCCGCCGCGCTCTTTCCCTGGTTTGCCGCTGCGGCGATCGTTGCCGGCACCGGCACACGCGGCTTGTTGTCGCGCCGCCCCTTCGCCTGGCTCGGCGCGATCTCCTACAGCCTGTACCTCGTCCATGTCCCGGTACTGGCCGCGATCTTCATGCTCGGCGGCGTCGATCGCGGCAGCCCGCTGGTCAAGCTCGGCGCGCTCGTCGCGGCGCTGGCATTGGCCACGCTGCTGACGGTGCTGGTCGAACGGCCGGCGATGCGCGCGGGGCGGCGGCTCCGGGCAAGGTAAACACCTCGGTTGCGACGTTGCGCGCCGTGATTCAACCACCGGCAAATCTCGGCCATCCTCAAGTCCGCCACGGTTGCGCCCGCGCCGGCGTGGCGCGCTGTTTCTCATCGTCGATGTTGGATATCGGGTCCCTCTGTTACGGGTCCTGTTCTTCTCTGTTCGCGCCCCTGTTCCGGTCTCTGTTTCACGCTCTGTTCCGCTTCTGTTATCGCGGAGGCATTGCCGGAGATCAACCATTTGATATCGCAAGGGAACGTTACGAAACGAGCCGCGGATTCGCGCGCGAAAAATTTTGGTTTCGGGATAACAGGGGAAAACAGGGGAGCCCTGTTGGACGATTTCGGGGCGGGGTCACGGGCGCACCGCGCCGGCGCAGCTCAGCCGCAGCCCGTTTCGCCTGACGCCCATTTCGCCTGAATCATCGCCCGCTTGATCTCGATCGGCGCAAGAAACCCTGCGCGCCATGGCCCCAACCCGCGCGCCGGGCGTTGAGCCGGCGCACCCCTGGAAAAGGACTCCCGATGACCGAGACCAATCATGACATCCGCACCCTCAACGGCCTGATCGCCACCACGCTCGACAGCGTCGACGGCTATACCGAGGCGGCGAAGGACGCCGAGAACACCCGCTACGCCGCACTGTTCACCGCCCGCGCCAGCGAGCGGCGCCAGGTCGTCACCGCGCTGCAGGCGGAGGTCTCGCGGCTCGACGGCAACCCCGAGGATGACGGCACCGTCCTCGCCGGCGCCCACCGTGCCTTTCTCGATCTCAAATCGGCCGTCACCGGCCAGGACGACAAGGCGATCGTCAACGAGGTCGAGCGCGGCGAGGATCATATCAAGGCCAAGTTCGAGGAAGCGCTGAAGGACGCGGACCTGTCGCCCGCGACCAAGGCGGCGATCCTGACCGCCTATGGCTCGGTTCGCGAGGGCCATGACGAGATGAGCCAGCTCAAGCATTCGCTCGAAGCCACCGGCTGATCACGGCACAACGGCGCGGGGATCGCTCCCCGCGCCGTCATGATGTTCCCTTAAGCTGAGATCAGTGCGTCTCGCGACGCGCCGATCAACCGCCCTTCAGCAGCGAGAGCACGCCCTGCTGGCTCTGGTTCGCCTGGGCGAGCATCGCGGTCGAGGCTTGGCTGAGGATCTGCGCCTTGGCCAGCGCCGCGGTTTCGGCCGAGAAGTCGGCGTCCTGGATGCCCGAGCGCGCCTGGCTCATATTCTCGACATTGTTCGACAGATTGTTGACCACCGACTGCAGCTGGCTCGCCGCCGCGCCGAACGTCGCGCGCACGGTGTTGACCGTGGTCAGCGCGGTATCGAGCGTGTCGAGCGCCGACGAAGCGGCGGTCGCGGTGGAGATGTCGAGGCCGGTCGCGGCCGACAGGTCGATCGCGCCGAACGACATCGTCACCGTGTCGGCCGCTGCCGCGCCGGCCTGGATCGTCAGCGAACCGCTTGCCCCGGCCGATCCGTCGAACAGATTGACCTTGTTGAACTGCGTGTTGGCCAGGATGCTGGTGATCTGCGTGGTCAGCGCGGTGACCTCGGTCTGCAGATTGTTGCGATCGCTGTCGCTATAGGTGCCCGATGCCGACTGCACCGAAAGCTCGCGAATGCGTTGCAGCATGTTGGTGACTTCGTTGAGCGCGCCATCGGCGGTCTGGGCCATCGCCATGCCGTCATTGGCGTTGCGGATGCCCTGGTTCATGCCGCGGATCGATGCGGTCATCGAGGAGGCGATGGCGATACCGGCGGCATCGTCCTTGCCCGAGTTGATGCGGCTGCCGGTCGACAGGCGCTGCATCGCCTGGGACAGCATGGCGTTGGCGGCGGTGCTGGCGTTGCCGGCACGAAGCGCGGCGATGTTACTTCCAATGACAGTCATGATTTTCCCCCAAAGAGCAACTGAAGCTCGGGCGACACATTTTGCCCGTTGGGGCCCTTTTGCGGGGCAGAGTGAAAAGATTTGGTTAACGGCGGATCAACCAAGTTTGGTGGCATGTGCATCTTCCCCCTCCCGCTTGCGGGAGGGGGCAGGGGGTGGGCTCCCGGCCAATCACGGACGCGACGCTGGCGGATAGCGCGAGCCCACCCCCCAATCCCCTCCCGCAAGCGGGAGGGGAGGCACCAAAACGTCGCGTCCATCCTAGCGGTCACACCAGCCGTGTCATATCAATGCCCGGTCAGGCCCCTTCGCCATCGGGGTCCGGCCCTGGGGGACACATGGCCGAGCTTCCAGCGACGACACCGCCGCCCGCCAACAGCAACGCGGTCGTGCCGCACCCGCAAGGCGGCGCGCTCGCCGCGATGAAGCAGCGCTCGGCGGCGCTGTGGGGTGCCACGCGCACCAACCTCGCCGAGGGGCTGCAGCATGCCGGCGCGGCCGTCGAGAGCGTCCATCGCCGGCTGGTGCTGGTGATCGCCGCGATGATCGCGATCCTCGTCGCCGGCGCGGTGTTCCGCGGCCTCGGCCTGCCGCAGCTCAACTATCTGCTGATCGCGGTCTTCGGCATCGGCGCGCTCTACGCCTTCCTCAACCCGGTCCATATCGCCGGCCTGTTGCTGATCGGCGGCGGCGTCGGCGCGGTGCGCGGCGTCGATGGCGTGCGCGATGCGCTGCTCGGGTACGCGAAGCTGCTCGGCCGCGTGTTCCTCGCCTTCCTCGTGCCGCTGCTGTTCTTCGCGCTGGCGCCGGGCGACCGCTCGCTCGGCACGTCGCTGACCTTCCTCGTGCTGGCGCCGGTCGCGGTGCTGGTCATCTTCCTGTTCGGCCGCGTCGCGCTGCGGGTCGAGCGCGCGGTGTTCGTGGTCATCCCGCTCGGCGCCCTGCTGCTCGCCGGCGCCAACATGCTGATCCCGCAGCGTATGCTCGCCGCGGTCGGCGTGCCCGCCTGGCTGCGCGCCGATCGCCCGCAAAACGAGGAGCTCGCCCGGCTCGAGACGCTGATCGAGCAGCGCCGCAACGAGCAGCGCGCCGCCCAACTCCACGCGATCAGCGCCAAGATCGAGGCGGGTGAGGCACTCACGGCCGAGGACGAGGCGATCGTCGCCTCGGCGCAGAACGACCGCGTCACGCTGACCGGCTGGATCGGCCGCAAGTACGACGCTGCGCTCGCCGGCATATCCGAGCGCGTCAACGCCCGGCGCGCGGCCGCCGCGCAGGTCAAGGCGGTGCCGTCGCCGGGGTCGCTGCTCGCCCCGCGTTGGGGCTGGTCGCCGGCGGTGACGATTCCGGCCGGCTTCAAGCTCTGTCCGCAAGCCGATCGCGGCGAGGACAGCTACACCGCGCAATGCCATCTGCGCGGCAAGCCCGCCGCTGCGTGGTACGACGAGGCCTCGGATCGCTGCGTCCCCGCCGACACCGACAGCACCCGCTTCCGCAGCCGCCGCCGGGCGCAGGACATCCGCTATCGCTTCGTCGCCACGACCGGTTCGTGCGCCGCGGGAGGTTGAGGCGCGCGATTACGGATAGCGGTCGTCCCGCGCGTAGCGATCGGGTTCGCGCCAGCGCGCCGGACGCACCCATCCCGTGCCGCGCGGCGCCCAGTGCGCCTCGATCGTGCCGACCCGCCGCATCGCGTCGCGCACCGCCGACTGGCGGCACGACGGGACATAGCTGGTCGCGCTGTCATCCTCGCCCAGCCGGTCGCACAGATAACGCGCGGCGGCGTCGACGCGGCGACGCAACTCGCGCCGGTCCTCGGAATAGCTCAGGTCGAGATCGGCATAGCTGACCCGCTGCGACAGCGACTCCACATCGTCCGGGACCCGTCCCCAGCGCCCCTCGACGACGATGTCCTCCTGCTGGTCGCGATAGTCGGGATCGTTCGCATAGCCCTGCTGATAAGCCGGGTAATCGCGCTGGTCTGCGGGATAGTCGCGCTGATCCGCGGGGTAGTCGCGCGAATAGTCCTGCGCCGCCGCCGGTACCGCCACGGCCAGTGCCGCGCCTGCCAGCAGCGCACTGGCTGCCAATCGTGATATGCTCATGAGAGAGTCTCCTGGTTCAGGCGATCGCCGTCGTCAGGCGCGCCTTTCCGAACCCCCGTGGCGCCATCAACCGCCGACGAAGCGCAACGTTCCGCCGGCCGCTCGGGTGCCTGCCGGGCACCCCTTCGGAGAGGTGTGCTAGGCCGGCACCTCGATCCGAAGGTCCATCTCCGCCACCGGCCGCCCGGTCGCTCGGTCGACCACCACCGGCTCCACCTCGCCCCCGGTAGCCGCATCGAGCAGCCGGCTCACCGGCCCGCCGCCGAACGTCCTGCCGCCCCACGCGCCGAACGCGTAGAGCACCGGCAGGAAGTCTCGCCCGGCCTTGGTAAGCACATACTCATCCCGCGGCGGGCGTTCGGAATAGCGGCGTTTCTCCAGCAGGCCGTTCGCCGTCAGCGCGGTCAGCCGCCGCGTCAGGATGTTCGGCGCGATGCCCAGGCTCTTCTGGAACTGGTCGAACCGGGTCAGGCCGAGCCCCGCGTCGCGCAGCACCATCATGCTCCACGCATCGCCGATCCGGGCCAGGCCGCGGCCGATCGGGCAGGGGCCATCGCAATATTTCTCACTGTCCATTGCACAATGATAGTGACGTTCCTATCATTATGCAAGCGACTTGGCTGGGACCGGCCGCATGGAGAATGACAATGACGAATGCACATAAGGGAACCGCGCTGATCACAGGCGCCTCGACCGGTCTTGGTGCGGTCTATGCCGACCGGCTGGCGCGGCGCGGCTACGATCTGATCCTCGTCGCGCGCGATGCGGGCCGCATGACCGCGCTGGCCGACAAGCTGCACGGCGAGACCGGCCGCACCATCGACGTCCTGCCCGCCGACCTGACCAATGCCGACGACGTCGCCAGGGTCGAGGCCCGCTTTGCGGCCGACGACACGATCACCCTGCTGGTCAACAATGCCGGCATGTCGCTGAACGGCGGCCTGCTCGATAGCAGCCCGGCCGAACTTGAGCGCATCATCGCGCTCAACATCACCACCCCGACCCGCCTGGCGCGCGCCGCCGGCAATGCCTTTGTCGCACGCGGCACGGGCGGCGTGATCAACATCGCCTCGGTCCTCGCGCTCGCGCCGGAGATGTTCGACGGCGTCTACAGCGGCACCAAGGCCTATCTGCTCAACCTCAGCCATTCGCTCGCGGTACAGGTCGAGGGCAAGGGCGTGCGTGTCCAGGCGGTGCTGCCCGGCGCGACCCGCACCGAGATCTGGGAACGGTCGGGCAAGGACATCGACAGCTTCCCGCCCGAATGGGTGATGGAAGCCGGCGATCTGGTCGACGCGGCGTTGGTGGGTTTCGACCGCGGCGAGACGGTGACCATCCCGCCGCTCGCCGACATAGGCGAGTGGGAGGCCTTCGAGGCAGCGCGCCATGCGATGGACGGCAAGCTGTCGAACCGCGTGGTGGCGGAGCGCTATCGGGAGGCGGTGGACGCCTGAACCACTTCTTTCCCCCTCCCGCCTGCGGGAGGGGGCAGGGGGTGGGCGCCCGGCGAATCGAAAACGCATCGCTTGAGGAGCGCGCGAGCCCACCCCTCGGTCCCCTCCCGCAAGCGGGAGGGGAGGAAGGTTACTCCGCGGCGACCTCAACCTTGTCCTGCGTCTTCGTCTCGAAGTCGCTTGCATCATGCCGCTCGCGTAGCTGGTCGGCCGGGTCGCCCGACACGCGATTGACCATCCGCCCGCGCTTGACCGCCGGCCGCGCGCCGATCTGGTCGGTCCAGCGCTGGACGTTCTTATAGTCGTTCACCGACAGGAAGGTCGCCGCGTCGCCATAAGCGAGGCCCTTGGCCAGCGCGCCATACCATGGCCAGATCGTCATATCGGCGATCGTATAGTCGGCACCCGCGATGTACTCATTGTCGCCCAGCCGCCGGTCGAGCACGTCGAGCTGGCGCTTCACCTCCATCGCGAAGCGGTCGATGGCATATTCGATCTTGGTCGGGGCATAGGCGTAGAAATGCCCGAACCCGCCGCCGAGGAACGGGCCGGCACCCATCTGCCAGAACAGCCATGACAGCGTCTCGGCCCGCGCCGGCTGCTCGGTCGGCAGGAACGCGCCGAACTTTTCGGCGAGATAGACCAGGATCGAGCCGGACTCGAACACCCGCACCGGCGCTGCGCCGCTGCGGTCGAGCAGCGCCGGAATCTTGGAATTGGGGTTGATGTCGACGAACTCACTGCCGAACTGGTCACCCTCGCTGATGTTGATCAGCCAGGCGTCATATTCCGCACCTCCATGGCCGAGCGCGAGCAGTTCCTCGAGCATCACCGTCACCTTCACCCCGTTGGGCGTACCGAGCGAATAGAGCTGCAACGGGTGCTTGCCGACCGGCAGCTCCTTGTCGTGCGTCGCCCCGGCGATCGGCCGGTTGATGCTGGCGAAGGCGCCGCCATTGGCCTTGTCCCAGGTCCACACCTTGGGCGGGGTATAGTCGGTGGCATCGGTCATGCGCTTGTGCTCCGGATGGGAAGTGTTGGCGCTGAGTTAGGAACGGGCCTCAGGGATTGCGATACGCCAGCGCAACGAAATGCGATGAGTTGAGCAGTGTCTTCTCCCAAGACCACCCCGGCGAAGGCCGGGGCCCAGTCGGGAAGGTGGATGTAAGGGAGCGCGACGCTTCCACGCCATCGTTCCGTAGCTGGGCCCCGGCCTTCGCCGGGGTGGAAGGAGAGGCAACCTATCTTGTTCCGCCAATCCCGAACGCCCGCGCCGCCTTCTCGCCGATCGTTACCCCCTCGGTCTGCTGGATCTTCGCGCCGATATGGTCGAGAAAATGGTCCGCCCCGGGCACCACCTGCAACGTGTAATGCGCGCCCGAGGCGGTCATCACCGCCTGCGACTGCGCCTCGGATTTCCATGCGACCTGCGCCAGGCCCTTGCTGCCCTTGCCGCCGGCGATCGGAACATTGCGGTCGTCGGCACCGTGGATCGCCAGCACGCTCAGCCCCTTGGCCGAAGGGCAATGCGCCGTGTCGAGATTGAGCGGGCCGGAGATCGCCACTACGCCCGCGAACACGCGCGTCTCGCACAGCATGCGCTGCGCCATCATCGCGCCGTTGCTATGGCCGATGGCGAACACCTTGGCGCGGTCCACGCCGTACTTGCCGGCGAGATAGGACACCGCCCCGCTGATATAGGCCACGTCGTCGGTGCCGTTCTGCCCCGGCTGGCCGCAACACCCGCCGCCGGCATTCCAGCCGAGGAACTTCGCGCCCATGAAGCGCGTCACCGGCGTGCCGTTGAGATAGGCGACGACGAAGCCTTGCCTGTCCGCCACCGCATCCATGTTCAGGCCGCTCTCCGCCTGCTGGCCGGCGATGCGGTCGGCATTGCCCATGCCGCCATGCAGCACGATCACCAGCGCCCGCATGCCCGACGCGGGGAGCGTCGCCGGCACGTGCAGGATCATCGCACGGCCGCCATAGCTGTCGGTGGTATCGCCGGCCGGCGCGGCGAGGGCGGGTGTGAGCGCCAGCAGTGCGGCGGCGACGACGAGGGTGCGAACGGGCAGGTGGTGCATGGCCATCTCCGGCAAGGCAAGGGCAGAGGATCAGGCTATCATCCCTTGTGCTCCTGCGCACGCAGGAGCCCAGAGCCACAATCGATGCGCTGAGTAACCCTGGGCTCCTGCGTGCGCAGGAGCACAACCTCATTTGACGCGCGGTTCCAAAGCGCCGTCCCGACACCCGAGCGGCTTGCGCACCGGATTGCACCGCGCCACGTCGCCGCCCGGCAACGTCACCCGATATCCGCCGGCAAAGCGCTGATCGGGCCATAGATAATCGGTCGAGACATATTGCGCGCCGCTGGCGAACGCGGCCTCGCGCCGCCGCGGATCATGCGCGCGCGCCTCTTTCGTGTCGGCGTCGGCGCGCGTGCGCACCAGATAGCCCCCTGCCACGTCGCGCTTGATCCGTTCACCTTCGGCAAGCGGATCGTTGAGCGTCAGATAGGCCGCCGCCGGCGAATCCTCGTCGGTGTTGATGAAGAACACCCGACCCTCCAGCGAATGCCGCGCCCCGCGATAGGCGGCGACCTTCTCCGGCGTCTCGTCGAGCACGAACAGGAACCGCCCACGCGCCTTGTCGAGCGTCGGCCAGTGGTTCGCCCGCACCGCGTCGCGCAAAGTCGGGTAGCGCCCCTGCACCTCGTCCGGCGTGATGATGCTGCCGGCCGGCATCGCCGCGCGGATCTCGGCGTCGAGCGCATCCCAGGCCGCCGCATCGAACGGCAGCGCGTCGATCCCGCCGCGCGCCGCATACTGCTCGTCCTTGGCGTTGAACAGCAGCATGATCGGCACATGCGTCGGGTGCGCCGCCGACCAGCGCGCGATGATGCCGAGGCACTCGCGCAGCAGCACGCAGCTGCTGGCATTGTCGATCGCCGGGATGTGCAGCACCTTGAACCCCGGCTGCATCAGTTTCGGGTCGGTCGATCGCCTGGCATAATGCTCGCCGACCGGATCGTAATTGACGTCGATCTCCAGCTGCCGCGCCCCGGCATCGAGCTGCTCGGTCAGCGGGCGATGGGCATAATCGAGTGAGTCCGCGATCGACACGCTCATCGCGCGGATCGCAGCCATGGTCGCGGCCGGCATCGCCTGTTTGTAGCTGTTGTGCGTGCCCACCACGCTGATGTCGTTGGAGCGCAACGGCGCCGGTTTCGGCCGCGCCAGCGCGAACGGCGCGGCCAGCGCAACGATTGCGAGACCGATCGCCCACTTCATTCGCCTACCTCCGCCACCGACCCGCCGATCGTGAACCCCGTCGCGCCCGCACCTTCCAGCAACGCGAGCAGTGCCCATAGCGCCTCGGCCTCGGCAGTGCCGAAATCGACCGTGATTACCCCGGGCCGCACGATTACCGAATGCACCGCCTCGGCCAGCGCCGGGTCGGGAATGCGCCGCTCCTCCTCGGGGTCGAACCAGCGCTCGAACCATTTCTCCAGCGCCATCTCGGGCAGCATCAGCAGATCATGGCGGATCGCCACGTCGTTCCAGTAGAGCTGTTCGAACGACGCCTTGGCGCCACCGAACGCGATGGTGAAGGGTTCGAAGGCGACGAAGCGGCCGGGGTAGAATTCCTTGATCTCGGGCCGTTCCGCCTGGCGCACATAATCGATGCGGTAGCGTTGCCCGAAGGCGCCGCTGTCGGGGCTGAGTTGCAGCACGACCTCGCCCGCGCCGGGGGCGCCGTCATCACGCATCCCGTCGAGAAAGGCGCGGAACTGCGCGACATAATGTTCCCGCACGCGCTCGACGAATTGACCTGCATCCATCGCGCCACGCTGGCGCGGGGCGGCGGTACTGGCAAGCGAAAGGTGTTGCCGGCAATGGACTTGGCGCGGCTCGCGGCTTTATCCTGCGCGGCGACGACAGTGGAAGGGCGACAAGGATGCGCATCGATTGCCGGATCGGCCTGGCTGCCGCTCTCTTCGCGGTATCGTTCGTTCCCGCCGCCGCTTGCGCCGCGAGCTTCGACTGCGCGCGCGCTTCCAGCGCGACCGAGAAGCGCATCTGTGCCGACCCGCAACTTTCGCGCGACGACGAAAGCGTCGCCACCGCCTACCGCCTCGCTTTGGCCGCCGCGCCGCTACCCTTCGCGATACGCGACGACCAACGGCACTGGATCGCCGAGGTGCGCGACAAGTCGGCAAACAATGCCGATCTCCGTACCGCCCTGATCGATCGCGCGACCCGGCTGACCAGTCGGGCGGTTGCCGACAGAGGCGCGGCATACGCCGTGCCGCTCGCCTCGATCGCCAGGCACTGCACGGCGGCGCGCCCGATAGCGGGACCTGCAAGGTCGAGGCTTCGGGCCGCCTTTCCTCCGCGCATCTCGCCTGGCAACGCCGCGTCTATACGGATGGCGAGATGACCACCGCGGCCGGCGTCGTCGTCTATGCGATCGAGGGCGCCACCGCGCGCCCGATCGTGTGGCATGACGAGGAGGATGCCGGTTTCGAAGACCCGAAGCTGATCGCGTCGCCTGCCGGCACGCTGCTCGATCTTGGCGGCTATCTCCACGGCACCGGCAATTATTCGGCCGAAATGGTGTTGCTGCAGGAAGCCGGCGCGTGGCATCAGCTCGATACCGGCGCGATCGACAGCGGCCTTGTCGCGCATGTTCCGCGCGGCCGCGCGATCTGGAAGGGCGTCTATCCCGACTGGCGGCACATGACGGTCGACAGCCCGTTATGGAAGGAGACCGACGGCAATTGCTGTCCGACGGGCGGCACCGTGCGTGGCACGCTCAAGCGCGTCGGTCTGCGCTTGCTGGTCGATCGCGCCATCTACGATCCCCGGCCGCTGGCGGAATAAGGCGCCATGCTCGCCAGGACACTGCGCCACCCGCACATCGCCGAAGCCCTGCGCTGGGAAAAGGACGGCGAACCGCTCGACGCCCGCGCCGTCGCCATCGCCGCGCTTGGCATGGCGGTGCCCGCGCTGGTCGGGCTGGCGCTCGGCAGACCGGGGATCGGCTTCACCATCGGTCTTGGCGCGATGCTGCTCGCCGGTGGGCCGGCCCAACCCGGCGCGGCGAGCGAGCCGCCATCGCCCGGCGCCGCGATCCTGCCCGCGATGCTGGCCGTGATCGTGGCGACGCTGATTGCCGGCGCGCCGTGGACCGATGTCGTGATGATCGCGGTGGCCGGCGTCGCCGCCGCGATCAGCGGTTACAGCCGGCCGCTGGCGATCGCGGCGATCCGTTTCATCATCTATCTCGTGCTCAGCGTCAGCCTTATCGATGGCGCCGCCGAGCATCGCGCCGCGGCGGCCCTGATCTTCGGCAGCGGCGCCTTGTGGAATGTGGCGATCCGCCTGCTGCTCGCGCGGCGCCGGCCGGCTGCGCCACCGGCCGAACCGGTGCGCGTGGTGACCGGGGCGCAACGCCGGGCGCATTGGCAGCGCACCATGCGCACGCTGGCGGGCTGGCAGTTCCCGATCCGCCTCGTGCTGGGCCTCGGCATTGCCTCCGCCCTGCGCCACGCCTGGCCGGCGCATCATTATGGCTGGATCATCCTCACCGTCGCCTTGCTCACCCAGCGCCCGCTGGAGCCGGTGCCGGTCAAGGTCCTGCAGCGCGGACTCGGCACCGCGCTCGGTGTCGCGCTAACCTGGATGATCCTCACCGGTCTCGCCGCGCCGGCCGCGCTGGCGGTGGTGATCTGCATCCTCGCCACCGGCGCGTCGCTTGCCCGCAGCCGCAACTATCTGGCCTATGCGGTGCTCGCCACGCCCGTCATCCTGCTGGTGCTCGATATCGGCCGGCCGATCGAACCGGCGCTGCTGGTCGACCGGCTGGTCGCGACACTGGTCGCTGCCGCGATCGTGATCGGTGCCAATTTGCTGCTCGGCCGGTGGGTTGCGGCGGAACCGACCGCCCCTGCAAGGCGTCGCTGATTCGCGTTCGCCATGCGTTTCGGCTATAGTATCGACGCTTCAGTCGCATATCGACGGTCTACGGCGCTTCACGGCTCCTTCCCCCTTCTTTCCCTGCTGCTCGGCACGAGGCGGCCCGGCAGTCGGTCCCGCCCCGGAAAAGAAGGAATCTCCCAATGACTATCGGTACCGTCAAGTTCTTCAATGCCGACAAGGGCTATGGCTTCATCTCGCCTGACGATGGCGGCACCGATGCCTTCGTCCACATCACCGCCGTCGAGCGCGCCGGCATGGCCACGCTCGATCGCGACCAGAAGGTTTCGTACGAGCTGGAAACCGGCAAGAACGGCAAGGTCAGCGCCGTCAATTTGCAGCCGGCCGACTGATATCCACGTCGCGCCCGCCGAGCGGCGGGCGCGACGTACTCCCCTGTAGCGTTTGAGGCGCGGGGATCATTGACCGGCGCCCGCCCGAGCTATCGGAACGGCAGCCCCGGTTCGGCAGTTGAACCGCCACGAACCCCTAGTCGTGGAGACATCTCATGGCCCGCACATCGTCACGCAAGGCTGCGCCCGCTGCCCGTTCCTCGATAGCGCTTCCGATTGCCACCACGGGTGCAGCATTGCTTGCCGCGGGCGGCCTGCTTTTCGGCCTGTGGCGCAGCCTCGCCGCGCGCGGCACGGTCGAGTATCTCGCGCCCGACCTCGGACTCGATCAGCCGCACCCCGGGACGAATGGCCGTGCGCCCGAACATTTCCGCCCCGATCCGACTGCACCGGTGCCCGCCGCCGAGCGCGACGCGCTCCGCCCTGCGACGATGCCCGCGCCGACACTCGCGGAGCAAGGCGACGTGGTCGAGATGAGCTGGCCCGACGACGTCTCCGTCGCTCCGCCCCGGATGCACTGAACGCGGGTCAGGCGTTCTTGGTCAGCGAGGTCTTGTCGTCGCTTTCCTCAGCGGTCGACTGTCCGCGATCGAGTTGATCGCTCGGCCGACGCGCGTCACCCGGTTCCTGATGCTCGGTAGAGAGATTGGGCCTCTCCTGCGTCTTGGTGGGGCGGTGCGAGCCCTGTTCGCCGCCCTCCGGGTGCCGATTGGAAAGATTGGCGCGATCGGGCAGGTCGATATCGTGTTCGGTGGTCATGATCTTCTCCTTCCCGTCACCAACCCGCCGATGCGCGCGCCGTTCCCGCGCAACCATCCTGGTCCTTCGCGCATTCACCCGGGCGGGGATGAGGAGAGGAGAGTGAAATGCGTATCTTGATGTTGGGCGCGCTTGCCGCCACGACCTTGCTTGCCGGGTGCGACACCTATGACGATGGCCGGCCGGGTTATGCGGATGCCAGTTACAGCCAATATGATTATGACCGACCCGACCCCGCCTATAACGGCTATTATGCCGATCATTATTATCGCGACGGACCCCGCTATCGCGAGCGTCGCCTGAGCGACAATGATCGCGTCTATGTCGGCCAGGACGGGCGCTATTATTGCCGCCGCAGCGATGGCACGACCGGGCTGATCGTCGGCGGCATCGCCGGTGGCGTGCTCGGCAACATCATCGCGCCGGGCGGTTCGAAGACGCTCGGGACGTTGCTTGGTGCCGCAGGTGGTGCCGTCGCGGGCAACGCGATCGACCGCAATAGTGTGAGCTGCCGCTAGATCGGTGTCGGGGCATCGCCGCTCAGGCGGTGATGCCTTCGCGCGCCAGTTGCCGGCGTGCGCGGCTTGCCGACAGCCACATCCATAGTGGAATGGTCATCAGCGCCATCTGGCTGAACCGTGCATCGACGAACGAGATGGCCAGCGCACACACCGCGCCCAATGTGACGCCCCAGCCGCGTGACCTCGTCAGCAGGACCGTGGCGCGATCGGCATGGTCGGCGAGCACCGGCGGCGAGGTGGCGAGCCTGATCAGCCGCAGGTTGAGCAGGCCGGTCACGATCAGCGAGATATTGTACAGCGCGGTCGGCACCACGGCGCCCATATAGGTCCCCATGAACGCGGTGGTGAACGGGATGAACACGATCGCGCAGAGCAAAGCGAGATTGGGCATGATTAGCGACGGCGCATAATGGCCCGCCAGCGCGAAGGCGCGGTGATGCCCGGCCCAGAAGGCGGCGATCACCCAGAAGGACACGAAGAAGCCGAAAAAGCTCGGGAACATCCGTAGCAGCGCGTTGATGAAGGCGATATTTCCCCCGGGCGGCGCGACATGCGGCGGGTGCAGTTCGATCACCAGCAGCGTGATGGCGATGGCGAACACCGCGTCGGAGAAGAACACCAGGCGTTCGAGCGCGTGATCCGACCGGTCCTGCGCCGTGGCATGGTTTCTCGACGTCATTGTTACCCCCGCTTGTGCGTCCCTTATTCCGCATCCCGACAGGGGCGCGCAAGGGCGATGCCTTGCCGGCCGGCAACGGGTCACCCATATCGCCGCCATGAGTGGAAACAATGATCTGGTGTGGCACGGCACCACCATCCTCTCCGTGCGCAGAAACGGTCGCGTGATCATCGCCGGAGACGGCCAGGTGACACAGGGCCAGACGGTGATGAAGCCCAATGCGAAAAAGGTCCGCCGCCTCGGTGACGGATCGGTGATCGGCGGGTTCGCCGGCGCGACGGCCGACGCCTTCACCCTGTTCGAGCGATTGGAACGCAAGCTGGAGCAGCATCGCGGGGCTTTGCTGCGCGCCGCGGTCGAGCTGGCCAAGGACTGGCGCACCGACAAATATCTCCGCAACCTCGAGGCGATGATGATCGTCGCCGACAAGGATGTGACGCTGATCCTCACCGGCAATGGCGATGTGCTGGAGCCCGAGGCCGGCATCGCGGCGATCGGTTCGGGCGGCAATTTCGCGCTCGCCGCGGCGCGCGCGCTGGTCGATTACGAGCAGGATGCCGAGACGATCGCGCGCAAGGCGATGGCGATCGCGGCGGAGCTGTGCGTGTACACCAACGACCGGCTGACCGTGGAGGCGCTGGACAGCGCGACCTGACCTCTTCTTTCCCCTCCCGCTTGCGGGAGGGGGCAGGGGGTGGGCTGGCGCTCTCCTCCAACGATATCGCTCGCGGATAGCGGGCGCCCACCCCCAACCCCCTCCCGCAAGCGGGAGGGGGAGTGAGAATAAGATGAACAACGACAGCCTCACCCCCAAAGCCATCGTCCGCGCACTGGACGAGCATATCATCGGCCAGACCGACGCCAAAAAGGCGGTCGCGGTCGCGCTGCGCAATCGCTGGCGGCGCCAGCGGCTCGGTGCCGATCTGCGCGATGAGGTCAGCCCCAAGAACATCCTGATGATTGGCCCGACCGGTTGCGGCAAGACCGAGATCAGCCGCCGCCTGGCCAAGCTTGCCGACGCGCCGTTCATCAAGGTCGAGGCGACCAAGTTCACCGAGGTCGGTTATGTCGGCCGCGACGTCGAGCAGATCGCGCGCGACCTGGTCGAGGAAGCGGTGCGGCTGGAGAAGGAGCGCCGCCGCGTCGCGGTCAAGGACAAGGCCGAGGACGCCGCGATGGCCCGACTGCTCGACGCGCTGACCGGCAAGGGCGCCAGTGAAGCGACGCGTGAGGCGTTCCGCCAGCGCTTCCGCGACGGCCATCTCGACACCACCGAGATCGAGATCGAACTCGAGGCGGCGCCCGCCATGCCGTTCGATATCCCCGGCGGCGGCGCGCAGATGATCAATCTCAGCGAGATGATGGGCAAGGCGTTCGGCGGCGGCCAGATGAAGCGCCGCAAGCTGACCGTGCCCGCGGCATGGGAGAAGCTGGTCGAGGAAGAGGCCGACAAGCGCCTCGATCAGGATGAGGTCAGCCGCACTGCGCTGGCCGATGCCGAGGCCAATGGCATCGTGTTCCTCGATGAGATCGACAAGATCGCGGTCAGCGACGTGCGCGGCGGCTCGGTCAGCCGCGAGGGCGTGCAGCGCGACCTGTTGCCGCTGATCGAGGGCACCACGGTCGCGACCAAATATGGGCCGATGAAGACCGACCATATCCTGTTCATCGCCTCTGGCGCCTTCCATGTCGCCAAGCCGAGCGACCTGCTGCCCGAGCTGCAGGGCCGCCTGCCGATCCGCGTCGAGCTGAAGGCGCTGACTGAGGAGGATTTCGTCTCGATCCTCAGCGACACCAAGGCGTCGTT
>NZ_JAQGLG010000088.1 GCF_028292965.1 Sphingomonas bacterium
GAAAAGTGTTCGGAGATCGGGGCGCACATCCTGTCGGGCGCAGTGATCGATCCGCGTTCGCTCGACGAGCTGATTCCGGACTGGCGTGACAGGGATTGTTCGCTCGCCGAGGTGCCGGTCAACGACAATCGGCATTGGGTGCTGACGAAGCGCAAGCGCTTCTCGATGCCGCACATCATCACACCGCCCTTCATGCACAACAAGAAGACCTACACCGGCAGCCTGGGCAATCTGTGCCGATGGTTGGCGGGGAAGGCGGAAGAGCTGGGTGTCGAGATCTTCCCGGGCTTCGCGGCGGCAGAGATCCTGTTCAACGACGACGGTTCGGTGAAGGGCGTCGCGACCGGCGATATGGGCGTGGCGCGCGACGGCACGCACAAGCCCGACTATCAGCCCGGCCTCGAGCTGCACGCGAAATATACCTTCTTTGCCGAGGGTTGCCGTGGTCATTTGACAAAGGAAATGATCCGCACCTTCGATCTGGCCAAGGGCAAGGAACCGCAGGTTTACGGCCTCGGCATCAAGGAATTGTGGGACATCGACCCCGAGCTTCACGCAGCCGGCCGGGTGATCCACACCCAGGGTTGGCCGCTGTCGGAGAGCGGGTCCAATGGCGGGGGGTTCCTGTACCACCAGGCCAATGGCCAGGTCGCGCTCGGTTTCGTGACGTGGCTCAATTATTCGAACCCCTATCTGTCGCCGTTCCAGGAAATGCAGCGCTGGAAGACGCATCCGGCGATCGCCGAGATACTGAAGGGTGCTAAGCGCGTGTCCTACGGCGCGCGCGCGATCAGCGATGGCGGGTTGCAGGCGATCCCCAAGCTGGTGTTCCCGGGCGGCGCACTGATCGGCGACAGTGCCGGTTTCCTCAACGTGCCGCGCATCAAGGGCACCCACACGGCAATGAAATCGGCGATGATGGCGGCCGAGGCGGCCTTTGCCGCGGTGCAGGCCGGGCGTGCTGGTGACGAGCTGAGCGCCTACCCGGAAGCGTTCGAGAAGAGCTGGGTGCGCAAGGAACTGTCGATCGTCCGTAACGTGTTGCCGCTGGTCGAGAAGTTCGGCGATTCGCTCGGTACATTGCTGGCGGGCGCGGCGATGTGGTGCGAGTATCTGGGGATCAAATTGCCCTTCACCATGAAGCACCATCCCGACCACAAGAGCCTGTGGCGCAAGGACCAGGTGCAGCCGATCGCCTATCCCAAGCCCGATGGCGTGCTGACCTTCGATCGCCTCTCCTCGGTGTTCGTCTCCAACACCAATCACGAGGAAGACCAGCCGGTCCATCTGACGCTCAAGGATCCGGATATCCCAGTCAAATACGACCTGCCGATGTATGACGAGCCGGCGCAGCGTTATTGCCCGGCGGGTGTGTATGAGATCGTCGGGCAGGAAGAAGGCGATCCGAAGTTCGTGATCAACGCGCAGAACTGCGTCCACTGCAAGACCTGCGACATCAAGGACCCGACCCAGAACATCAACTGGGTCGTGCCGGAGGGCGGCGGCGGGCCGAACTATCCGAATATGTGAGCGGCGGCTGACGACCGCTCCCGTGCATCGCCTCATGCTCTTCTTCGTCACCCCGGACTTGTTCCGGGGTCCACGGCGCTGCAGGGATGGCGTATGAAGCTGAGACGATGGCGGTTGCGGCATGGTGGACCCCGGAACAAGTCCGGGGTGACGGATTGCTATTTGGTCTTGCTCGCGCCGAGTTGTTGCCCTCAATGATCGTCGAGACCGCACCGGCCAAAATCAACCTCGCGCTGCATGTGCGGGCGCGTCGCGCGGACGGCTATCATGAAATCGAGACGCTGTTCGCCTTCCTGTGTGAGGGCGACGTGCTGACGCTGGTACCCGGCGATTTGTCGCTGGCGATCACCGGCCCCTTTGCCGGCGATCTGACGGTCGATGACGACAATCTCGTGTTACGCGCCGCGCGCTCTTACGCGACAGCGTTTGGCGTCACGGCGGCAGGCGCGTTCACACTCGACAAGCGCTTGCCGATCGCCTCGGGGATCGGCGGCGGCTCAGCCGATGCGGCGGCGGCGCTGCGGGCGCTGGCGCGGCGCGACGGCATAGCCCCGGACGATCGGCGGCTGTTCGATTGCGCCGCGGCCCTGGGCTCGGACGTACCCGCGTGCCTGCTTGGCGTCACGGTGCTTGGCGGGGGCAGGGGTGAACTGCTCGAGCCGCTCTGCACCGTCGCCGGCACGCCGGTGCTGCTCGTCAATCCCGGCGTCGCGGTATCGACCGCGAAGGTGTTCGCCAGCTGGGACAAGATCGATCGCGGGCCGATTCCCGTCGGCGGCACGCTTGATCGTGCTTTGGCAGGACGTAACGACCTCGAAGCGCCGGCGCGCGCCTTGGCGCCCGCGATCGATGAGGTGCTCGCAGCACTGCACGGCACCGAAAAGACGCTACTGGTGCGTATGTCGGGTTCCGGCGCGACCTGTTTCGCACTTTATGCCAACGAGGCGGCGCGTGACGCGGCGGCGACGACGATCCGCGCTACCCATCCCGGCTGGTGGTGTCTCGAATCGGTGCTCACGTGACACTTTGCCGTATCGTATCGGGACGGTCGACCGCACCGCGCCATGCCCATAGGAGGGGAAAGGTGACTGGCACCACTCTTGCTCATGGATCGACGAGCAGGTCCGTCGTTTCGTGCGTCGCGCCTGTCGATGGTCCGCGGTCCCCCCGCGCGCCATCCCCCCATGAGGGCGGCAGGCTTCCCCCTGTCGCCCTTTTGCGTGGCGCATGACAGAGCCGCGTTTCGTCCCCGGCAATGCTGGCGGCATCCTGCTGATCTGCGACCATGCCTCCAACGCGGTGCCCGACGGCATCGACCTCGGCATCGATCCTCGCTTGCTCGACAAGCATATCGCGATCGATATCGGCGCCAGCCCGGTAACCGAGGCTCTTGCCGCGCGACTGGGCGCACCGGCGATCCTCGCCACCGTGTCGCGGCTGGTGATCGATCTGCATCGCCAGCCCGATCATCCCGGGCTCATGCCGCATATCAGCGACGGGAATCTGATCCCCGGCAACGACCATGCCGACCGCGACGAACGCATCGCGCGCTTCCACCGGCCGTACCACCGCGCCCTTGCCGCCGCGATCCGCGAGGCGCGACCGACCTTGCTCGCCTCGATCCACAGTTTCACGCCCTGCCTCGAACAGGGCGGCACCGTACGCCCCTGGGAGATCGGCATCCTGTCCAACCGCGACCGCCGCGCCGCCGACCTCGCCGTGGCGCTGTTCCGCGACGCCGGCATCCCCACCGGCGACAACGAGCCCTATTCGGGCCGCGACCTCAACGCGACGCTCAACCGCCACGGCGAGGCCAACGGCATCGCCAGCCTGGCGATCGAGATCCGCAACGATCTGATCGGCGACGATCATGGCGTCGCGCGCTGGTCGGACATTCTCGCGCCGATTGTGGAAACCATACGTAATAGTCTTGCGCAAAAGGGCTCTTCCGCGACATAGGCGCGCGCATGACACGCTCCTTCGACAAGTCCCGCCTGCCCAGCCGTCACGTCTCGGTCGGCCCGGAACGCGCCCCGCATCGCAGCTATTATTACGCCATGGGCTTATCCGAGGAGGATATCGCCAAGCCGTTCGTCGCGCTCGCCTCGGCCGGCAACGACAGCGCGCCCTGCAACACCACGCTCGATGCGCAAGCCGATGCGGCGCGGAACGGCGTGATCCAGGCCGGCGGCATGCCGCGGCGTTTCAACACCATCACCGTGACCGACGGCATCGCCATGGGCCATCAGGGGATGAAATCCTCGCTGGTCAGCCGCGAGGTGATCGCGGATTCGGTCGAGCTCAGCGTGCGCGGGCACTGCTATGACGCGCTGGTGGGTTTTGCGGGCTGCGACAAGTCGCTGCCCGGCATGATGATGGCGATGCTCCGGCTCAATATCCCATCGATCTTCGTCTATGGCGGCTCGATCCTGCCCGGGCGGTTCCACGACCGTGACGTCACCGTGGTCGATGTGTTCGAGGTGGTCGGGCGTTACGCTGCCGGCGCCTGCCCGCTGTCCGAGGTGCATGAGCTCGAGAAGGTCGCCTGCCCGGGCCACGGCGCCTGCGGTGGCCAATACACCGCCAACACCATGGCCTGTGTCGCGGAGGCGATCGGCCTGTCGCTGCCCAATTCGAACATGGTGCCGGCGCCCTATTCCACGCGCGAGCAGATCGCGGTTTCGGCGGGCGCGCAGGTGATGGAGTTGCTCGCCGATAATATCCGCCCGCGCGACATCTGCACGCGCGAGGCCTTCATCAACGCCGCGCGTGTGGTGGCGGCGACCGGCGGCTCGACCAACGGCGCCCTGCACTTGCCCGCCATGGCCCATGAAGCGGGCATCTCGTTCGACCTGTTCGACGTCGCCGAAGCTTTCAAATCAACGCCTTATATCGCCGATCTAAAACCTGGCGGAAAGTATGTCGCCAAGGACATGTACGATGCCGGCGGCATCTACATGCTGATGAAGACCATGCTCGCCAACGACCTGCTCGACGGCAATTGCCAGACCGTGACGGGCAAGACGCTGGGTGAGAATATCGACCAGGTGACGTGGAACCCCGACCAGAAGGTCATCTATGACGTCAAGGCGCCACTCTCGCCGACCGGCGGGGTGGTCGGCCTCCGCGGCAGCCTGGCGCCCGACGGGGCGATCGTGAAGGTCGCCGGCATGCAGCGGCTCGTGTTCGAAGGCCCGGCGCGAGTGTTCGAATGCGAGGAGGAAGCCTTCGCCGCGGTAGAGAAACGCGAGATCCTCGAAGGCGAGGTTGTCGTCATCCGCTATGAGGGCCCCAAGGGCGGCCCCGGCATGCGCGAGATGCTGTCGACCACGGCGGCCCTCTACGGTCTCGGCATGGGCGAAAAGGTCGCGCTGATCACCGACGGACGTTTCTCCGGCGCGACGCGCGGCTTTTGCATCGGCCATGTCGGCCCGGAAGCGGCCGAGGGCGGGCCGATCGCGCTGGTCGAGCAGGGCGACACGATCCGCATCGATGCCGAGGCCGGCACGATCGACCTGCTCGTCGCCGACGACATCCTCGCCGAGCGGCGCGCCAAGTGGCAGCCGCGTCGCCATGACTATCAGTCGGGCGCATTGTGGCGCTATGCGCAGAATGTCGGGCCGGCCTATAAGGGGGCGGTCACGCACCCGGGAGCCAGCGCCGAAACCCATGTCTACGCGGATATCTAGCGTAATTTTGCTCACCTTGCTGCTGGCCGCCTGCGGCGAGCGGAAGACTGATGGCAATGTGCTGGCGCAGGTCGAGGCGAAGCAGCGCGTCGACGCCGAGAATGACGGGCGGATCGTGTGCGCGCAGCACGGCTCCGCTGATTTCGCACGCGTCTGCACGGTCGACCGGGTCAACGGCGCCGACGGCCTTACCCTGACCGTCAGCCATCCCGACGGCTCGTTCCATCGCCTGCTGGTGACCAAGGACGGACGCGGCGTGGTCGCCGCGGACGGCGCGGAAAAGGCGGTCGTCACCGTGCTCGGGCCGGGCAGCATCGAGGTGGCGCTGGGCGGCGATCGCTACCGCCTGCCGGCGACGGTGAAGGGCCAGGCGGCGCCCGGGTCATGACGCCGATCGACGGCGCCATGATCCTGACGTCAGCCGAAATGCGCGCGGCGGAATCCGCCGCGATAGCGGAAGGCGAAACGGTCGACTCGCTAATGACCCGCGCGGGCGAGGGCGTCGCTTCTGCAGTGCGGCGCCTCGCCGCCGGATCGCCGATCCTCATCGTTTGCGGCCCTGGCAACAACGGCGGTGACGGATATGTGGCCGCGCGGACATTGCGTGCTGCAGGGCTTGAGGTCAGCGTGGCCGCCGTCGGAGAGCCGCAGTCGGAAGCTGCGGCACGTGCGAGGTCGGCGTGGACGGGGGAGGTGTCTTCTATAGAGACGGCCCAAAGTGCACCGATCGTCGTCGACGCACTGTTCGGCACTGGCCTGACCCGGCCGATCGCACCCGACCTCCGACACCAGATGATGCGCCTTGCCGGCTACGCAAAGCTGTCCGTTGCCGTCGACGTGCCGAGCGGGGTGGAAACAGACACCGGCGCAAATCTTGGCGCAATGCCCGTTCACCTGACGCTCGCGCTGGGCGCCATGAAACCGGCGCATGTTCTTTATCCTGCCGCTGCCATTGCGGGAACTGTCCGGCTCATCTCGCTGGGCCTGCGGACGGAAAGCCGGGCGCGCGCGCTTTATCGGCCTGGGGCCTTCGTCCCGACCGACAGCACGCACAAATATGGACGAGGGATGGTGGCCATCATTGGGGGCTCGATGCCCGGTGCGGCGGTCTTGGCGGCCGAGGCGGCCATGCGCGCCGGGGCAGGGTACGCCTTGCTCCTGACCGACCAGACCGCGTGCGATGGGCCAAGCGCGGTTGTGGGCAAAGCGTGGTCCGTGGATACACTCGCCGACAAGCGCATCGGCGCCGTGCTGATTGGGCCGGGGCTCGGCCGGGACCTCCGCGCGAAGCAGTGTCTCGATGCCGCACTTGCCAGCGGCCATATGCTGGTGATTGACGGTGATGCACTGCATTTGCTGGCGGGGGCGCGGCTGGAGAGGTTGCGTGAACGCGGCGACGCGGTGTTGACGCCTCACGCCGGTGAATTCGAGGTATTGTTCGGGGCGCCGGCAGGATCAAAGATCGACGCCACCCGCGATGCGGCGCGCCGATCGGGGTCACACGTCGTTTTCAAAGGCGCGGATACCGTCATCTCAACGCCGAACGAGGATGTCGTCGTCGCCTCGCGCGCCAACCCCTGGTTGTCGACCGCTGGTACAGGCGATGTGCTGGCCGGAGCCATCGGAGCGATGGTCGCTGGCCCAATCGATCCAGCATGGTCCGTGCCGGCCGGCGTCTGGCTCCATCAGGAAGCAGCACGCCGTCTCGGTGGCGCCTTTATCGCCGATGACCTTGCTTTCGCGCTGACGGCTGCCAGAGCCGCTTTATGAACGACACCATCCTGCGCATCGCCGGCCGTGGCGACGGCGTGACTGGCGATGGCCGCCATGCGCCCTTCGCTGCCCCAGGCGACACACTGACCGCCGATGGCGTGGTTGGGCCCGGGCCGCACCATGCCGTGCCGCCATGCCGTCACTTCCCGGTTTGTGGCGGTTGTCAGCTCCAGCATCTCGATGACGAGAGTTATGCCGGTTTCATCACCGATCGAATCGCCGGCGCCCTCGCCGCGCATTCGCTGAGCACCGACATCCGCCCGCCGCTGCTCTCGCCGCCCCGCACACGCCGCCGCGCTGCCCTCCAGGGCGAGATGATCGGCGGGCGCGTGCGGATCGGGTTCAGCGAGGGCGCTAGCCATGCGCTGGTCGATCTCGAGGAATGCTGGGTCCTGACGCCCACGCTGTTCGCGCTGGTCGCGCCGCTGCGCAAACTGCTGGGCGGCATGATGAAGCCGAAGCGCCGCGTGCGTCTGCACCTCGCCGAGGCCGATCAGGGACCGGACCTGCTGATCGAGGGCATCGCTGCCGAAGGTTTGGCGGCCGCGGAGGCGATCACCGCCTTCGCGCAGCGCAATCGCGTTGCCCGCATCGCGATCGACAACGGCATGGGCCCTGAAAATCGCTGGGAGCCTGAACCCGTCACCATCACCCTGGGCGGCGTGCCGGTCCCGCTGCCCTACGCCGCCTTCCTTCAGGCGACGCGCGAAGGCGAGGCGGCGCTGGTCGATGCCGTTCGGCTAGCGCTCGGTAGCGCGGGGCCGGTGGCCGATCTATTCGCCGGGCTCGGCACCTTCGCTCTGGCGCTGCCGGGGCGGGTCTATGCCGCGGAAGGCGCGCGCGACCCGATAGCGGCGCTCAAATCCGCGGCGGCGCTGGCGGGGCGCCAGATCTTCGCCGACCACCGCGACCTGTTCCGTCGGCCGCTGACGACCGAGGAAAGCAGCCGCTTCGCCGCAATCGTGCTCGATCCGCCCCGCGCCGGCGCACGCGAACAGGTGCTGAACCTTGCCGCGGCAACGACGCCGGTGATCGCCTATGTTTCCTGCAATCCCGGTACGTTCGCGCGCGATGCCGAGATTCTATGTCAGGGCGGCTACACGCTCGACTGGATCCAGCCGGTCGGCCAGTTCCGCTGGTCGACCCATGTCGAGCTGGCCGCGCGCTTCAGCCGCTAGCTGAATGCGGGCTTGGTATCGCTTTCCAACGACGGCATCGCCAGATTCTTCCTTTTCCGTCACCCCGGACTTGTTCCGGGGTCCACCGGCCCGCACGAGAAGCGGTCTATTCTCTGGCGGAGGGGTGGATGCCGGAACAAGTCCGGCATGACGGATTGGGCATGCAAAACGCTGTAAAATTGTTGCTTCAAGGCCGGGAATCGAAATTCATGCCGTTGAGCGCCGGGTAGTCGGCGCCAACGAAATAAAGCCCGTCGGGCGGCGCATTGAAGCCGAGCGCGGCACGGTCGCGCGCGGCGAGCGCCGCGGCCATATCATCCGGCGTCCACTTACCTTGGCCGACCAGCGCGAGACAGCCGACCATCGAACGCACCTGATGATGCAGGAACGACCGAGCCGAGGCGTAGACGGTGATCCGATCGCCTTCCTGCTCAACATCGAGCCGGTCGAGCGTGCGCAAGGGGCTGTCGGCTTGGCAATGCGCCGAGCGAAAGGTGGTGAAGTCGTGCCGGCCGACGAGCCGCGCGGCACCCGCCGCCATGGCGTCACCATCGAGCGGGGTGGCGAGCCGCCAGGCGAGCCCCGCCTCGAAAGTCAGCGGCGCTCGGCGCGTGACGATGCGATATTCGTAATGCCGCTCCAAGCAGGAAAAGCGCGCATGCCAGTCATCGGGCACGATCTCGCAGGCGAGGATCGCGATCGGCGCCGGGCGAACCAGCGCGTTGAGCGCCTCGCTCAGCCGAAATGCCGTGATCGGCCGCGCGATATCGACATGCGCCCGCATAGCGGTGGCGTGGACACCCGCGTCGGTCCGCCCGGCCGCGTGAACCGCAACCTGCTCGCCGGTGGTCTTCTGCACCGCGATCTCGATTGCCTCCTGCACGCTGGGGCCATGCGACTGGCGCTGCCAGCCCATGAAAGGGCGGCCGTCATATTCGATCGTCAGCGCAAAGCGGGTCACGCGAGTTGCGTGCCGGCGGGCAGGGCAAAGCCGCGCAACAGCTCGGCTGACGTCATGACGCCACGCCCGGCGCGCTGCAGCGAGGTCGGGCGGATCACGCCGTCACCCGTGGCAATGCCGAGGCCATCGTCGATCACGGTTCCTGGAGCGCCCGAACCGGGCTCGACCACGGCGGAAAGCACGCGAATACGCTCGCCGTTGATCTCGAAAAACGCCCCCGGTGCCGGATTGAAGGCCCGCACCTGTCGCTCGATCGCGATCGCGGGGTTGGCGAAGTCGATCTTCGCCTCGGCCTTGTCGACCTTGCTCGCATAGGTGACGCCCTCTTCCGCCTGCGCCAGCGGCGGACAGGCGGCGAGATCGGCCAGCACCGTTACCATCAGCCGCGCGCCCATCGCGCTCAACTCGGCGGTAAGGTCGCCCGCGGTCTTGCCGGCGATCGGCGTGCTTTCCTCGAGGCGGATCGGGCCGGTGTCGAGCCCGGCCTCCATCTGCATGATATCGACGCCGGTCTCGACATCGCCAGCAAGGATCGCCCGCTGGATCGGCGCGGCGCCACGCCAGCGCGGCAGCAGCGAGCCATGGACGTTCAGGCAGCCATGGCGCGGCGCGTCTAGCACAGCGCGCGGCAGGATCAGGCCGTACGCCGCCACGACGCCAACATCGGCGCGCAGCGTGGCAAACCGCAGCTGTTCGCCCTCGTCGCGCAACGTCACCGGGGTGCGCACCTCCAGCCCGAGCGCCTCGGCGCGGCGCTGCACAGGGGAGGGCGAAAGCGCCTTGCCACGTCCCGCACGGCGCGGCGGCTGGCAATAGACCGCTGCGACGTCATGACCGTGATCGACCAGCGCCTGCAGCACCGGGACGGCGAAGTCGGGGGTTCCCATGAAGACGATCCGCATGGCGCCTCTCTCGCCGCTTGGCAGAGGGGTGCGCAACCCCCTATCTGTTCCACATGGCATCTCCCGAGATCGAAGCATTGACCCAGGCGCTGGCGCGGCTCCCCGGCCTCGGCCCGCGATCCGCGCGCCGCGCCGTCCTGCATCTGCTCAAGAAACGCGAGGCGGCGCTGGGGCCTTTGCTCGCCGCGCTGACCGCGGTCGAACAGCGACTCGCGACCTGCACCATCTGCGGCAACGTCGACACCACCGATCCGTGCGGGGTCTGCGCCGATCCGCGCCGCGACGCCCGCGCGCTGTGCGTGGTGGAGGAAGTGGCCGATCTGTGGGCGCTCGACCGCTCGCGCCTGTTCCCGGGGCGTTTCCACGTGCTTGGGGGCCGGCTGTCGGCGCTGGAGGGCGTGCGACCCGAGGATCTGACGATCGATTCGCTGGTGCGGAGGATCGAGGCCGGCGGCATCGACGAGGTCGTGCTGGCGATGAACGCCACGCTGGAGGGCCAGACGACGGCGCATTACATCGCCGACCGCATCGAGCGCTTCCCGGTACGCGTCACCCAACTGGCCCATGGGCTGCCGGTCGGGGGCGAACTGGATTATCTCGACGAGGGGACTTTGGCCCAGGCGTTGCGCGCAAGGCGACCTGTCGCTTGATGGATAGTGGGGTCAGGTGGGATACGCCATTTGCTTCATGGAAGAATCTGCGCGGCCGTCCCGCCGATCTCAAGGGGCGTGTCGGATCGACCGGGAAGATTGCGGATGTCCCCAAGCTGGTAGAGAATGCAGAGGCGGCTCCAAAGGCGCGCGGTCCGTACAAGAAGCTAGTGGCTTGAAAGACTTCTTTATCATCACGGTCTCTGGGATCGCCCTCGGCGCGTTTTTGACGTGGGTTTCTTACAACGCGTGGCGCACTGGAATCATCAAGGGCGGCTACGGAAAATCGACCCATCGCGCCGAAAAGCCGCGACAGTTCGCTTTGCTCCTTACCGTTACCAGTATCTGCGCGGTGCTCTTATGGATCGGCACGGTCGTTGGGGTCTGGCTAGCGCTCTAAATTCAAACTGACCCACTACGGCTTGCCGCCATCGCTTGACGGCGCGCGCGCTCTTTCCTAGCTCGCGGCCATGAGCCTGCTGGAAATCCTCGAAGTGCCGCATCCCGGCCTGCGCGCCGTCGCCAAGCCCGTCGACACCGTCGATGAGGGCGTGCGCGACACGATCAACGATATGTTCGACACCATGTACGACGCGCGCGGCATCGGCCTCGCCGCGACACAGGTCGGCATCGAACGCCGCATCGTCGTCATCGACCTGCAGGAGCCGGAAGGCGAGGGCGAGGAAGCCAAGCCCGCGCGCCAGCCGCTCGCCTTCGTCAATCCCGAACTGCTGTGGCTGAGCGACGAGCTGGCCAGCTACAATGAAGGCTGCCTGTCGATCCCCGAACAATATGCCGAGGTCGAGCGCCCGGCGCGTTGCAAGGTGAAGTGGCTCGACGCCGACGGCAAGGCGCATGAGCAGGAGATGGACGGCTTGCTGTCGACCTGCATCCAGCACGAGATCGACCATCTCAACGGCGTGCTGTTCATCGACCATATCTCACGCCTCAAGCGTGACATGGTGCTCAAGAAGCTCGCCAAGCAGCGCAAGGCGGCCTGAGCTACGAGGCGTCGGAACCTTGGGTCACACCCCATAGGCGCCAGCATCGACGGTCAAACTATTGAAACGATAATTGCCAAGCGCGTCGCGCATCAAAAATCCGTCATGCCGGACTCGTTCCGGCATCCACCCTTCCGCCAGAGAACAGGCCGCCCCTCTTGCGGGGCCGTGGACCCCGGAACAAGTCGGCGCTTATGCCGTTCAAACAAGGAAAAGAGAGGTCACCCCGGCGAAGGCCGGGGCCCAGTGGGGAACGGTGGTAAACGGGCGTTGCGCCTTGTTACTTCTGCCTTCCCAACTGGGCCCCGCCTTCGCCGGGGTGGTACTTTGTTTGAACGGAATAGGCGCCGAACGAGTCCGGGGTGACGGAAGATGATGCTCAAACGGACCTTTCAATTCACTTCGCACCGATCGGGCCGCGCCAGGTCGATTCAACGTCGTCGTGAATGATCGCAAGGTGAGAGCGAACGGCGCGCAATGCGTGTCGTACCGCTGTTTCTCATTGTGATTTGAAGGCAAGGTTCACCTGCTAGCAGGTGGATGTCACCTGTTCATCGTCCTGCTCGCCACCTGTTAATTTGGATTTCATGGTTGTGATCAGCCACGAAGATATTTTCCCAAGTTACCGGGATGGCTCATTATTTCGGAAACCGCGCGCGAGACGGAGGCGTTGCAAAAAAACGTCACCTGCTAAAGCAGGTGGAACAGGTGACGACTCGCTCAGAACAGCCCGTCGATCACCCCATCGACGATGCGGATATTCTCCGCCGCCGGCACGCGTGGCAGGCCCGGCATGGTCATGATCTCGCCGCAGATCGCCACCACGAAGCCGGCACCGGCGGCGAGCCGGACCTCGCGCACATCGACGACATGGCCGGTCGGCGCGCCGAGCTTGGCCGGGTCGGTCGAGAAGCTGTACTGCGTCTTGGCCATGCACACCGGCAGTCGGCCATAGCCGGCCGCCTGCCAGCGTTCGAGCTGGCGGTGGATCGAGGGCTCGGCGATCGCCGCTTCGGCGCGGTAGATGCGGGTCGCGACGGTATTGATCTTGTCGAACAGCGAGAGATTATCGTCGTAGAGCGGCGCGAATTGCGCGGTGCCGTGATCGCACAAGTCGGCGACACGCTCCGCCAGCGCCTCGGCGCCGGCGCCGCCATCGGCCCAATGCGTGCACATCACCGCCTCGGTGCCTTGCGCCGCGGCGATCTCACGGATGACGTCACATTCCTCGGCCGTATCGCCGTCGAAATGGTTGACCGCGACGATGACGGGCACGCCGAACTGGCGGATATTCTCGATATGGCGTGACAGGTTGACGCCACCACGCCGCACCGCCTCATGATCCGGCCGGCCGAGATCGGCCTTGGCCACGCCGCCGTTCATCTTGAGCGCGCGCACCGTCGCGACGATCACCACCGCCGCCGGCTTGAGCCCGGCCTGGCGGCATTTGATGTCGAAGAACTTCTCCGCACCCAGATCGGCGCCGAAGCCGGCCTCGGTCACGACATAGTCGGCCAGGCCGAGCGCGGCGCGGGTGGCGATCACCGAATTGCAGCCATGAGCGATATTGGCGAACGGGCCGCCATGGATCAGCGCCGGATTGCCCTCCAGCGTCTGGACCAGATTGGGCTTGATCGCCTGGGCGAGCAGCACCGTCATCGCGCCATCGGCCTTGAGATCGCGCGCGGTGACCGGTCGCCGGTCGCGCGTATAGGCGACGACGATGCGCCCGAGCCGGGTTTCGAGATCCTCCAGGTCGTTGGCGAGGCACAGGATCGCCATCACCTCGGAGGCGACCGTGATGTCGAAGCCGGATTCGCGCGGGAAACCATTGGCCGGCCCGCCAAGCGACTGGGCGATGTCGCGCAGCGCCCGGTCGTTCATGTCGAGCACGCGCCGCCACACGATGCGCCGCACATCGATATCGAGCGCATTGCCCCAATGGACATGGTTGTCGATCATTGCGGCGAGCAGATTGTGTGCCGAGGTGATGGCGTGGAAATCGCCGGTGAAATGGAGGTTGATCTCCT
>NZ_JAQGLG010000141.1 GCF_028292965.1 Sphingomonas bacterium
GAGCGAGTCTCGCTGGATTGGATGTTGTTGATGAACTGATTGAACGGCGGCAGCGGGAAATGGCCGAACGCTGTCGCCTTCTCGTCGTGCAGCGCCCAGCCGCGGAACGACAGCAGGGTACCTGACGTGTCGTCGAAGCCGAACAGGCCGGCGGTGGCCGAAACCTGGTGCTCGCCGAGACTGAGCGAGGCGGTGGCTTCGGTGCCGACGACCTTGACCTCCTCCCCGACCCAGCTGTTAATCGCCGACGGGGTGAGGGTGTAGACCGTGCTCCACGCACCGCCGGTGGCGTGCTCGAGCGAAATCTCCGGCCAGTAGAGCCCGGCCTTGGCCGAGAAGCGCAGATTGCCGCTGCTCGACGGATTGAAGGTGACGAAGGATTCGAGCAGGTCGAAGCCGTTTTCCTGATCGCGTTGCCACGCGCCCGAGACGGTGGCGCTAAGCGAATTGGTGAAGCGCGGCTGCCAGATCAGATCGGCTTCCACCGGCAGCGCCCGGGCGCGCAGATCGCCGTTCGATCCGCCCGAGAAACGCGTCTTGCCGAACCCGCCATCGGCGAACGAGCGCTCGCCATCGGCGGCGACCAGCCGGGCGTCGAGCAAGACGGTGATGGTGTTCTTCGAGAAGATATCGGTGCCGGAGGATGAGTCAGCCTCGGCCGGGGCCGCGTCCGGCGCTGCTGGCGGGGTTGCGGGTTGCGCCCGATCGGCCGGCCCGGCGGGCGCGGCCTGCGCCCAAACCGGGGTTGCCCAGACGGCGCAGAGCGCCAGGCACGAGGCGTGAACAATGTTGCGGCGATCTCTTACAAAGCTACGCATTTCTTCGCTCCCTTGTTCAATGCCGGCGGCTGGTGGCGACCAGCGCGCCGGGTTCGTCGGCATCACGGTGAAGGTCGGTCTCGTCACGGATCTCGGCCCACACCCAGCGGCGCAGCGCGCCGCGCAGTACGAGGCGCCCGCCGGGGAAGAGCGGCGCGAGGGCCGCGGCGAGTTCGGGGCTGGCGACACGCGGCTGACCGCCCACCATCACCAGTTCGACATCAGCCGCCGCCGCTTCGCCGAGCGGGCGCGACAGGACGATCAGGTCCGCGAGGCTGCCGGGGATGAGGTCGGGGGGCGGCAGGCCGAGCCGCATCGCGGCCGTCGTGCCCACCGCCGCGTCGAGGCGCTCGTCGCTCAGCAAACCGAGGCGGCGCGCGACGAGCAATTCGTCGAGCAGATCGCCAGCTCCGGTCAGCAGCGAGTCGCTGCCGAGCAGGATGTCGACGCCGCCGACGAACAACTCGGCCGGTGCGGTGCGGCCGAACAGGAACAGGTTGGAGGAGGGGCACCAGCACAGGGCCGCGCCGGCGGCGCGCCAACGGGCCATGCCGTCGGCGTCCATGCCGACGCCGTGCACGCCAATCAGGCCCGGGCCAAGCAAACCGGCGCAATCGAGGATACGGACTTCTTCGGCCGCCGCTCTGTCCACCCCCTCGGCAACGTGCAGGGCCAACGGCGCCCCGGCGATCTTAGGCACGCCCGACATGCCAAGTGAATCAGCGCTGGCGACGCGGGCTACCCGGATCGGGAAGTCACGGCCGAAGTCGCCTTCCCACGGATCGTGATGGACCACCGTGGTGACGCCGGCGAAGAGGTTCTTCCACGCGCCCTCGAGCAGGGCCGCTCGCCGCGGCCACAGCCGGCCGAGCGCGATCTTGCCGGCGCAGCTTTGCTGGATGTCCTCCGCCCAGCGATAGGCATTGGCATAGGGCGGCGTGCCAAGCCGGCCATAGTGATTGCGGTGAAGATGGTCATGGGCGTTGATCAGTCCCGGACGAACCCTCGTGCCGCGATAATCCAGCGTCGCATCGAAGGAGCCGTCGGGCACGACGATCAGACCATCCTCGATCGCGACGCGGCCGTAGTCGTCGATGATCAGCAGGCGCATCTCAGCCCTCCCGCCGAAAGGTGAGCGCGAGCACGACCGGCAGGCCGACATGCTCATCGTACAGCGCCATGCGATCGGCGCGCTCGTAAAAGAGGCGCACCTCGGGGCCGATCGGTGCCTCGCGGATTTTCACCAGGCGGAGACCCACAGCACTCGCCGCCGCCCGGTGGTCGGGCAGCGTGTGGATATAATGCTCGATTTCATGGACCACGCCCTCGCTGCGGAAGGTGCGGCGATGGCCGGCCTCGTGGGCGCGGGGATGGAAGTCGCTGACGATCACCGTGCCGCCCGGTGCGGTGACGCGCCCCAGTTCGGCATAGGCCGGCGCGCAGATCGGCAGATGACCTATCACCAGCCGGCACCAGCTTACGTCGAACGCCGCATCGGGCAGCGGCAAGGTGCGCACGTCACCGACCAGCAGGCTGATCGTCGGGTCGTCCGCGGCATCGCCGGCGTCGAGCATTTCGGGCGACAGATCGACCCCGACGGCCGAGGCAGCCCCGCAATCGCGCAAGCGCCGCCCGGTGCCGCACCCGGCATCGAGCAAACGCAGGCCGTGCAGCGGCGGCGTCAGCGCATCGACCAGCCCGCATTCCAGCGCGGTGATCGCCGTCTCGGCGACATAGGTCGGCGCCCATAAGCGGTAAGCGTCACGGGCGGGCAGGGCGGTCATGCCGCACCCACCGGGCGCAAATGGCCATAAGCCTGGCGGTCGTCGGGCGTGTGCTGCGCGAGGCGGCGGATCCGGCGCAGCAAGTGCGGGTCGGCATAATCGCCCGCCGCCCAGCGCCGCCGCGCGAGCCATTGCCCGACCGTCTTTCCCCAGGGCCGCGTGCGCTTGTCATGGACCGAGGGGAAGCGGCTCTTCAGCACCAGCTCGAAATTCTCGACCTGTGCCTTCAATCGCCGGTCCATCCACGGCGTGTTGGGGTTTTCATGGGTCATCCAGTCGACCCATTCCGGCGTAATCCAGTCCTCCAGCGAGGCCGGCGTGCCGGTCAGCGGATCGACATTGCCATAGGTCGCGTCGCGCTGCGGCGTGGGGGTGTAGAAATAGCTGATCAACTCCATTGCCGGGTTGATCGTCTTCAACTCGCGGATGAAGGCGAGCGTGTTGGCGATCTCCTCCTCCGGTGAATCCGGGTCACCGAACACGAAGGAGAATTCCGGGATGATACCGTGCTGGCGGGTCTTGGCGGCGGCGGCCCTGATCTGGTTGGTGGTGATGCCCTTGTTCATCTTGCGCAGCACTGCATCGGAGCCGGATTCCGCGCCGCAGAAGATCATCGTCAGGCCGGCCGCCTTGAGCGCCCGCCAGGTGTCGTCGGAAAAGCGTTCGAGCGCATCGACCCGTGCCTCGCACCACCAGCGGATGCCGAGCGGCAGAAACGCGTCAGCGATCTCGCGTGCCTGTGCGTCGTTGAGGAAGAAGTTGTAGACGTAGAAGTGAACCGCATCCATCCCGTGGTTGCGTACCAGATAAGCGAGATGCGCGGCGGTACGCGCCGCCGGCTGGACCTTCTCGCGCCGTCCGAACACCGAAATGACGCCGCAGAAGCTGCACGCATAGGGGCAGCCGATCGATGCCTGATAGACCCCCGAACGTCGCCCGAGAAAGGTCGGCTGGAGATAATCGGCGACATCGATCTTGTGATAGGGCGGGTCGGGCAGTTCCGCCGGTCCGACCCAGATGCGCTCGGGCCCGATATGGTGTGTGCCGTCGGCCTCGCGAAATGCCAGGCCGGGAACGTCATGGGGGTCGCGCTTGCCGTCGAGCACCGCCAGCAGGTCGATAAAGGTCTGTTCGCCCTGGCCGCGGATCAGCCAGTCGACATAGGGCGCGTTGAGCACCGGCGCGGCATAGAGGCTGCCGAAATTGCCGCCCCACACGATCGCGATATCGGGATGCCGCGCCTTGAGCGCTTTCGACAACGGCACCGCGCTGACCAGTTGCGGTCCGGGCATCACCGTCAGCGCGATCAGCCGAACCGGGTCGGTGCCATCGGCATGCGCCGCGACGAGCGCGTCGATCTCGGCGAGCGGGTCGATTCCCGGGCGGTTGCCGTCGACGATCTCCCACGAAACGTCTTCGGGCAGCGCCGCGCCGACCGCCATCAGGCTGAGCGGAAAGCGGCGGTTGCCCGGCCGCGTGGCGCGCGGATTGACGAAGACGATCACGCGACGCGCGCCGTCCACAGGTCGAAGCGGGACGGGCGTCGCTGGCCGCGTAGCCGCGCGAGCAGCGGGCGCGCTTCGTACCACAGGGGGTAACGCACGCGCCGGCGGCGCCAGATCAGGCCCAGCGGGGCCGAGGCGATGGCCAGTCGGTCCGGCGTGAGATATTCGATAAACGGCAAGGCAAGCAGCGTGTCCGCACGGGCACCGAACCGGCTCTCGGACTGGGCATGTTTTTCCGCCACCATCGCCGCGCCGTCCGCCGCCCGGGCATAGAAAGGCGAGTCGAGGATCACCAGCTGGCCACCGGCACGCACCGTCCTTGCCGCCTCGCGCAGCGTCGCTTCCAGATCGGTCGCATAATGCAGCGCGGCGTTGAACACCGCGAGGTCCGCAGCGTCCTCGGCGACCGGCAACGCATCGAACGACGCCGGCACACAGGTAAACGACGCGTGGCGTTGCAGCGCCGCCGCCGCACCGAGCCCGTCGATATCGTCGTCGCGGATGTCGATCGCGATGCAATCGTCACCGGCAAGCGCGAGGCGGTAGCTGAGCCAGCCATTGCCAGCGCCGAGATCGAGCACCTGCAACGGCCGCCCGGCGGCGCGGCGCAGCGGCACGACGACCCGCGCGACGAACGCATCGAAGCTGCGCGTCCGCACCGCCCATTGTTTCGCCCAGCGCCCGCGCGTCAAATAGGGCAGGCAGAGCAGTTCCTCGCCGCTATAGCCGCGTCCTTCGGCGGCGCGGTGCGCGCCATAATCACGGCGGAACCGGTCGAGCGCTTCAGGCTGGGCAATGCTCATGGCGCTGCGACCTCGGGCCTGCGTTCGAACGCGAACAGGATGTGGTCACCGAAAAACCACAAGGGCCACGCGACGATGCGATCGATCCGTTGGAGCAAGGCGAGCAGGCGTGGGTGCGCGGAAATCCATGGCTCCGCCGCGCTGGGCGGCACGAAGATCCCGACCCCGGTCGTGCGCACCAGCGCGAACCACGGGCTGAGCGCACGCACCATGTCGCGCCGGCGATGATAACGCACCGTGAAGTGGCGGCCGCTCAGCCGCGCCGGCACGGCACCGCGATGGCGGCGGCGGAACATGTTGCCGAACCGGCCGCGCAGCCCCTCGACCACCATCTCGCCGGGGCAGCAGCAACCGAACACGACCAACACCGCTTTCCCGCCCGGCTCTACCAGCCGCGCCAATGCCTCGCCGACGGGCGCCAGATCGATGACGCAATTGAGTGCGGCGAAATTGGAAAAGGCGCCATCGAAGTTCTCGCCCCGCGTGGCGAGTTGATCGAGTTGCTCGGCAGCGAGCATTTCCGCAGACGCAGGGCCGAGCTTCGCCCGCGCCGCGCGCACCATCGCCGGCGCGGCATCGGTCAGCAGCACGCTCCGGCCACGCGCTAGCAGCCAGGCGGCATCGACGCCGGTTCCGCCGCCGATCTCGAGCAGCCGGGCACCGGCGGGAAAGGCATCAAGGAGCGCCGCGCGTACCGCGGCGCGTTGTGCGGTGACGCTCAGCCACTCGCCGAAGCGCGCGTCGAAACTCTCCGCAACCGCATCGAACGCCGCCCCGGCCGGCGTCAGCTCGGCGCCGGCGATGCTGGTCATGCCGACATTACCACGCGCAGCGGCGCCGCCGAGCGGTGCGTCGCCGCGCGCCGCGCAAGATCGCGCCATAGGCGTTCGTCGGTCGCGCCGTTCGCCGCCTCGGCATGAAGCGCATCGCGCACCATGCGGTAAAAGGCAGTGACGAACGTGCCCTGGAACAGCATCGCCAGTTCGTCGGTGTCGCGCCAGTTGCGGCGCGTGCCGAGTTCGGCGACGACGCGGTCGTGAAACACGGTGCCGGGCAGGGGATAGGAAACCGACACCCCGATCTCGTCCGGCGCTTCGTCGCGCACCAGGTCGCGGGTCAGCATGATGTCGTCCCAATCCTCGCCCGGATAACCGAGCTGCAGGAACCAGCCGACGCGGATGCCGTGCTGGCGCAGCGCGCGCGTGGCGAGCCGGGCGGTCTCGACCCGCGTGCCCTTGTCCATCGCATTGAGGATGCGCTGCGAGCCGGACTCGATGCCGAGCCACACCTCTTCCGCGCCCGCCGCGCGCAACGCCTCGGCAATGGGCGGGTCGATCAGATTGGCGCGCGACTGCATCATGAAGGGGATGCGCGCGTCGCGGCGTTTCAGCTCGCCGGCGAAATCGGCGATCCACTGCACCGTCATGCCGAAAATGTCGTCGGCGAACCAGATATGGTCGGGCGCGACTTCGGCCTTCAACCGCTCCAGCTCGGCCGCGACATTGGCGGGCGAGCGCTGGGTATAGCGGCGCCCGAAGGTCGGCTTGGCGCACCAGTTGCACTGATAGGGGCAGCCGCGCGAGGCCGCGACATTCCATGACAGATATCCATGCGCCGCGTTCCAGCTGCCGCGATAGGCGGCGACATCGATGAGATCCCAGGCCGGTAGCGGCAGCGCGTCGAGGTCTTCGAGCCGCGCCCGCGGCCGGGTCGCGCGGTGCCCGGTGACCGGATCGGCGATGGTCAGCCCCGGCACCTGGTCGAGCGCCGCGTCGTGTCCCTGGAAGCAGGCGACGAGGTCGACCACGCCCAGTTCACCCTCACCTGCCAGCACGGCATCGGCGCCGGCGGCGAGATAGAGTTCGGGATGATCCGAGGCGTCGGGCCCATTGACCGCGACCCGACAACCATGGCGCCGGGCGGCCGCGATCATCGCGAGTGCATCGCCGCGGCGGACCTCGGTGCACATCTTGGTCAGGAAATTGAAATTGTCCTCGATCAGCAGGACGGTCGCCGGCCGGACGCGATCGAGCGCCGCTTCGAACGCGCTGGTGTCGGGTTCGAAGGTCGCATCGAACAGAGCCACCTCATGACCCCGCCCGCGGAGGATCGCCGCGGCAAGCAACGTCGCCAGCGGCGGATAGGGTTTCTGGCGATCGGATTGCTTGGCGTCCCGCCCGAGGAAAAAGGAATGAGCAATGAGGATCACGTCGCACCCCGCCTGCCTCGCCGGCCGCATCAGGCGCCAGACTCCCCGAGCGCCCGGTCGGCAGCCGCCGACCCCGGTTAGTGCGGAGCCGGGGCGGGGAGGTTCAAGCATGGCGGGTATTTTCGCGCCAAGCCGGATCGTTGCGATGAACCTTTCCCGCTTGGCGCGCCACCAACGCAGGCAACCGCTGGTGCAGGGAGGGCGTCATCGCAACGGCGTGGAATGGGGAGCCTTTGATGGAGAACGCGTTCGGCCGTCTGGCGGCCGATGCGTGGCATCCGGTGGCGCGTCCCGTTCCGGCCTCCGGTCCAAGCCACATCGCGCATCTCTCGCTGTTCGGGATTCCGCTGACGGTGCGGAGCGATGACGCCGTCCTGCTCGCCGTGCTGGCCGGCATTTGCGACGCGTCGCCGGTTCCGGCAAGCCACGCCGTGCCACTCGACCTTTCGCTGGTCGTCGATCCGACGCTGATCGGATCGCTGTCGTCACCCCCGCACGTCGACGGCATGCGCATGACAATCGATGGCCCGAGCTTTACCGCCCGGGCCGATGCGGCGCGCGGACGGGGATGGTGCCGCGTCTCGCCGGAATTGCGCGACGATCTCGACCAGCTGCGCGACACGGCGCTCGAACCACTGCTGTTGTTTCTGGTCACACGGCGCGGCCGGGCGCCGCTTCATGCCGCCGGGTTCATCATTGACGATCTCGCGGTGCTGCTCGCGGGCCCGAGCGGTTCGGGCAAGAGCTGCCTGACGCTCGCCGCGCACCGCGCCGGCTTCGCAGCCCTGTCCGACGACATCGTTTTCGTCGCGGCCGGCGCGCGACCGGATGTGTGGGGGTTGCCGCGCCCTGTCCATCTCTTCGCGCATGATGCGCCCGAATTCGATCAGGTCGTTCGCCTGCGCAACGGCAAGGAGAAGCGGGCGGTGGCGCTGTGCCGCCAGCGCGCGCCGCGCGCCGCCGAAAATGCCGTTCTTTGCCTGTTGCGTTTCGGTGACGCGGTCAGGCTCGAGCCGGTCGACCCGAACGACGCGCCCAGCGCCTTTGCCACGCTGGAACCCGGCTTCGACCTGCTCACCGACGAGATCGCGGCAGCGGTCGCGGCATTGGCCAGGTGCGGCATCTGGTCGCTGACACTGTCCGACCGACCCGACGAGGCGATCGCGCTGCTCGCCGACAGTCTCCCCTTGTTGCGCGGGGATCGCTGACGATGCGCGTCGTCCATGTGAACTGCGTGATCGATGCGGCGCGGCGCGCGCCGGCCGATCTGCTCGCGGCATGGCCGACCCTGTCCGCCGTGGCGGATGCCGCCGCGCGCGCCGGCGCCGAGGTCACCGTGCTCCAGGCGAGCCATTTTTCGGGGGAATATCAGCAGCGTGGCGTTACCTATCGGTTCATCGCCGAACCGCGCTGGCGGCGCGGCAACGGGGCGGGGATCATGCCGTGGCGGATCGGCGCTGCGATCCGGCGCGAGCGGCCCGATGTGGTGCATTTCAACGGGCTCGATTTTCCCTTCCACGTCCGTGCCGCCTGCGCGGCCGGGGCGCCGGTGCTGCTGCAGGACCATGCCAGCCGGGCCGAGGGGCGCAGCGCGCGGTTCCGCCGCTGGGGCCATGAAAAGGTCGCCGGCATCGCCTTCACCGCGCGGGCACAGGCCGAGCCGTTTCTGCGCGAACGCCAGCTTCCCGCTTCGGCCAAACGGTTCGCGGTGCCGGAATCGTCGAGCCATTTCACGCCGGGCGATCGCATCATGGCGCGGTGCGACAGCGGGGTGCACGGTGCGCCCGCTTTGCTGTGGATCGGGCATCTCGACGCCAACAAGGACCCGCTGACGCTGCTGCGCGCGGTGCGCATCGCGCTCGCCACGCTGCCCGACCTGCAGCTGTGGTGTGCCTTTGTCGGTACGGCCCTGCTGCCCGAAGTAGAGGCGCTGTTGCAGGCCGACGAGCGCCTCGCGGCACATGTCCACCTGCTGGGCACCGTGCCGCATGCGGGCGTCGAGACCTTGTGCCGCGCCGCCGATCTGTTCGTGTCGACCAGCCGGCGCGAGGGCTCGGGCTATGCCTTGCTCGAGGCGATGGCGTGCGGCGCGACGCCGGTGGTCAGCGATATCCCCTCGTTTCGCGCGCTGACCGGCGACGGCGCGGTCGGTGCCCTGGTGCCCGTCGGTGATGCCGAGGCGCTGGCCGCGGCGATCATCGACCAGGCGCGGCGCCCGCGTGAGCGGGCCCGCGCCGCGGTGCGCGCGCATTTCGAACGCCATCTCGCCTTCGACGCGATCGGCGCGCAGTTGATGGCCGCCTATCGCGCGATCGTCGCGGCGGACGCACGGTCATGAAGATCGCGATCATCACCCCGGGCGGCGTCGACCGCAGCGGGACCGAGCGGGTTATCCCGTGCCTGCTATGGCTGATCGAGCGCCTCGTGCGCGCCGGCGACGAAGTCCACATCTTCACCTTCCGCCAGGAGACGACGCCCGGCAACTGGCCACTGCTCGGCGCGACGGTGCACAATGCCGGCAGCTGGCGGTCGTACCGCATGCTGCTCGCGATGCTGCGTGACGAACATCGCAGCGGGCGTTTCGACATGCTGCATGCCTTCTGGGCGGCGCCAGCCGGCTTTGTCGGCGCGCTCGCATCGTGGTGGTTGCGCGTGCCGATGATCCTGACGCTGCCGGGCCAGGACATCTCCCATCTCGGCTCCGGGCCGGAACGGACGCACGCGACATTCGCGGCGCGGCTCAAGCTGCGCATCGCCTTATGGGCCGCTGTGGCGATCACCACGCCGAGCATCGCGATGAGCGAACAGGCCGCGGCCGCGCGCATCGCCGTCGAGCCGGTCACGCTCGGCGTCGCGCTCGACCGCTGGCCGCCGCGGCCGCCGCGCCGTCGCCACCGGTCCAGCCCGATCCGGCTGCTCCACGTTGCCAGTCTCAACGCGGTGAAGGACCAGGCGACATTGCTCGGCGCGATGACGCGGTTGCGGTATCTCGGCGTGCCGTTCGAACTCGATATCATCGGCTGCGACACGCTCGGCGGCGCGATCCAGCGCCGCAGCGCCGCCCAGGGCCTCGCCGCCCAGGTGCGTTTCCACGAGGCACTGCCGCACGACCGGCTGCGGCCCTGGTTCGAGCGCGCCGACCTCTTGGTGATGAGCTCGCGCCACGAAGGTGCGCCGATCGTCGCCCTGGAGGCGGCGGTTGCCGGCGTGCCGACGGTCGGCACCGCGGTCGGGCATATCGCCGATTTCGCGCCCGACGCGGCGCTCGCCGTGCCGGTCGGCGATGACGTCGCGCTGGCCGATGCGATCGTGCAGCTGAGCGACGACGAGGGCATGAGGCTGCGGCTGGCCCGCGCCGCGCAGGAACGCGCCATTAGCGAGGATGCCGATTTCACTGCCAAGCGGTTCCGCGCGTTCTATGCCGCGGCAGCGAAGCGCGCCTCGCGCGACGTGCCGACGCCTTGCGGCCAGGCGACGGCGGGAGGGGTGGCATGAACTACCTCTCAGTCGCCCAGCACGACCGGGCCACACTGCGCGTCGATATGCCGGCCGCCAACGAGAAGCGCCGCCTGCGCTGGCGCTGCGGCATCCTGCTGATCGGCTTCGATCTGGGGGCGATCTTCGCCGGGGTCGCTGCGGCGACATTGCTGCGCTTCGGCACCGGGCTGGGGTTCGAGCTTGGCCGGCTGATGGCGGTGATCGTGCCGATCTATCTCGTCGTCGCGGCCAATGGCCATGCCTTCCGGCTCGGCGAGGCGGTCCATGACAAGATGGCCCTGGGCCGCAACCGCGCCGTGATGTCGTTCCTCATCGCCATGGGCCTGATCCTCGGCGCGGCCTTCTACCTGCGCACCGGGCTGGACCTGTCACGCGTCGCGCTGGCCTTGTCGATCCTGTTCGGCTTGGTGAGCCTGGCCGCGGCGCGTGGCGAGTTCGCGCGCCTGTCGCGGCGCTGGTTCCCGCATTCGATTCTGCACGAGACGATCATCATGGACGGCGTCTCCGTCTCCGCCGCACCCGATACCGTGATCCTCGACGCGGCCCTGCTCGGCCTGACGCCACGGCGCGACGACCCCACGATGCTCGACGCGCTCGGCTGGCGCATCGCCGCCACCGACCGGGTGATCGTCGCCTGTCCGCCCGAACGGCGGCGGCTCTGGTCGAGCGTGTTGCGTGGCACCGGCGTGAACGTCGAGGTGATCATGCCCGAGCTCGATGCGATGCACGCGCTCGGCATCAACGCCTATGATGGGCACACCACGACGATCGTGTCGCTCGGCCATCTCGGCCAGGGCGACCGCGTGCTCAAGCGTTTGCTCGACCTGGCGATCATATTCGCCACGCTGCCCGTGACGATGGTGCTGATGCTGCTGGTCGCACTGGCGGTGCGACTGGAAAGCGCCGGGCCGGTCCTGTTCGTCCAGCGCCGCATCGGCCAGGGCAACCGGCTGTTCGCCATGTACAAGTTCCGCAGCATGTGTGAGCAGGCGGGCGACCGCGACGGTATTGTGTCGACCGCGCGCGGCGACGATCGCGTGACGCGCGTCGGGCGTTTCATCCGCCGCACCAGTCTCGACGAACTGCCGCAGATCTTCAACGTGCTGCGCGGCGAGATGAGCGTGGTCGGGCCGCGCCCGCACGCGCTCGAATCGCGCGCCGAGGATGCGTTGTTCTGGGATCTGGAGCAGCGCTACTGGGATCGCCACGCGGTCAAACCCGGCATGACCGGGCTGGCCCAAGTGCGCGGCCATCGCGGCTCGATCAGCGGCGCGGACGCGCTCGCCAGCCGGGTAAATTCCGATCTCGCTTATCTGCAATCCTGGTCGATCTGGCGGGACCTCGCCATCATCGGCCGTACTTTTCGCGTGTTGATCCATGACAACGCGTTCTGAACCCTCAGCATCTTGGTCCGTCCGCCGCTCGCGGGCCAATGGGTCGAAAGATCGGGCGCGCATCATATGGAGTCGTGACGACTCCAGTTCAGCGGCGGGATTTGCCTTCGACAGGGTCGTCGGGCAAACTCGTCGCGCTTTCACGGAGGTCTGGGATGAAGATACGGATCATCACATTGGGCGCGGCGGCGATGGCGCTGTGCTCCTCGTCGATCGCCTTTGCGGCCGAAACGGTACGCGCCGCCCAGGCGCGCCCGATCAGCAAGACGGCGCTGAAGGTCAGCCGCGCCACGCCGAAACTGCACGATTCGAACAAGGACGGCAGCACCATTCCGATCGTGCTCGGTGCGGCCGTGGGGCTTGGCGCGCTGGTCTATCTGGCAACCAAGCAGGATTCGAACGCCAGCCGCTAAAGGCTGACCTGCGACAAGGAAGGGGCGCGACGACCAGGCCGTCGCGTCCTTTTTGCTGCCTGCCATGTTAATGCGCGCGCTAGGTAGCGCGGCGCAGTCCGACGCCGCGATCGACGCGCGCCATAGCGTGCGACTGGCGGCCGGGTTGTTGGCGAGTGCGCTGCTGTTCGGCGGCCAGAGCGTCTTTCTCACCTTCGTCCAGGCGATGCCCCAGGCGCTCGGCGTGGTCGCGCTGGCCTATGCCGCATGGCATTGGCGCGCGGTCGTCGCTGCCCCGGGCGCCCGCGCGATGCTGGCGATCGCCGCAGCGATGCTGGCGCTGGTCGTCGTCCAGATCATACCTCTTCCTTACGCTCTGTGGTCGGCCCTGCCCGGCCGCGAGGTCGGCGCCGCGATGCTCGCCGCCGGCCCCGGCGGCTCGCCATGGCACCCGCTGAGCCAGGATCCGCAGGCGACACTGCAATCGGCGTTCATGCTGTTGCCGGCGGCCGGCATGCTGACGGTCGGGCTGCTGCTCGATCGCGCGGCGCTGCGCGGCCTGGTGCTGCTTATGCTGGCGCTGGCCGGCGTCTCGCTGATGCTCGGCTGGCTGCAGATGATCGTCGGGATCGACAGCAGCCTCTATCTCTATGGCGATCAGCGCGAGCTCGTCTCGACGGGCTTGTTCTCCAACCGTAACCACCAGGCGGACCTGCTGTGCCTCGGCGCGCTGTCCGCCGGCATCGCGCTCTATTTCCTCGCACCCGCGCAGGACGGTATCCGGCGCCATCGCTTCGCCATCGCCTGTGCCGCGGTGATCATGTTCGGCGCCGGTGTCGCCGCGACCGGCTCGCGCACCGGCGGCAGTCTGTTCGTACCCACCGCCGTCGTCGCCATCACATTGTCGCTGGCGGAACGTCGCGCCGGTCGTCGGACCCGTCGCCACGCGCCGTTGGTCGCACTCGGCGCGATCGCCGTCATCGCGATCGGCTGGCTGCTGGTCGGGCAACCGCTCGCCCGGCTCGGCGCGAGCGACGACCTGCGCTATGCCATCTGGCCCGACGCCTGGTATGTTGCGCGCAGCCTGTGGCCGGTCGGTGGCGGTTTCGGCACCTTCGCGCTGAGCTATCAACAGATCGAAAGCCTCGGCAGCGTGACCCCGCTGCTGATCAACGCCGCGCATGACGATTACCTGCAATTGCTGATCGAAGGTGGCGCCGTGGCCTTGGCCATCATGCTCGCCTTCTTCGCCTGGCTCGGCGTGCAGACCCGCCGCATCGCCCGCGCACCCGCCGGCCGTGCCGGCTGGTTCGCGCTCGCCGGCGTGGCGCTGCTGCTGATCCATTCGGCGGTCGATTACCCGCTGCGCACCGAAGCGCTCTCCACCGTCTTCGTCCTGCTGTGCCTCGTCATCAACGCGGCCAGCCATCCCCTGCCGCTTGCCGAGGACACCGCACCGCCGGCGGAGCCCGGCGCGCGCCACATCACCGAATCGGAGCATCGAGGATGAAACTGACAGCCCTTGCCGCATCCGCCCTGTTGCCCCTTGCGCTTGCGGGCTGCACCTCGACCTCGGCCGGCGCGCCGACCCAGGACGCCTATCTCCACTTCCCCGCGCCCAATCCCGAAGCCAGCGTGCAGGATTATCGCATCGGCCCGGGCGATACGCTGAGCATCAACACCTTCCAGGAACGCGACCTGACGCTCGACCATGTCGAGGTCGATGCCAGCGGCAACATCCTGCTGCCGCTGATCGGCAGCGTGCACGCCGCAGGTCTGAGCTCGGGCGCACTGGCCAGCGAGATCCAGACCCGCCTGGCCAAACGTTACCTGCGCGATCCGCAGGTCTCGGTGCTGGTCGCCTCCGCCGTGTCCCAAAAGGTCACGGTCGAAGGTTCGGTGACCCAGGCCGGCGTGTTCGAATTGAAGGGCGAGGTAACGTTGCTCCAGGCGCTCGCCTTGGCCAAGGGACCGAACCGCACCGCGCGGCTCGGTCGCGTGGTGATCTTCCGCACCATCAACAACCAGCGCCAATATGCGGTGTTCGACATCAACCAGATCCGCCGCGGCGTGATGCCCGACCCGCAGATTCTCGGCAACGACGTGGTCGTGGTGCCCTTCTCGACCGGCAAGGGCGTGTTCCGCGACATGCTTGTCGCCTTGCCCGTGCTCGGCGTGTTCGGCGCCTTCAACAACTTCTGAAAGCGGGGATGGCATGTTCAGGGATCTGATATTGGCAGCGGACGGGCAGGCGAACGCGGTGGCGCTCGCGCCATCGCCCACTCCCGGGCAGCGCAGCGGCGGCCGGCGCGAGCTTGATGTCGAGCGCCTGAAACATGTGCTGCGCCGCAACCGCTGGCTGATCATCGCCTGCATCCTGCTGTTCGTGTTCGGCGCGATCCTGCTGACGGTGCTCGCCACGCCGATCTTCCGCGCCACCGCCTCGCTGCAACTCGAACAGCAATCGACCCGCGTGCTCAAGAACGAGGAGCTGCAGCCGGGCGAGGCCAATATCGCCGATGCCGAGCGCTTCCTGCAGACCCAGGTCGACATCCTCACCAGCCGCTCGCTGGCGATCCGCGTCGCCGATCGGTTGCAGCTGTTCCGCGGCACGACGTTCCTCGATGCGATGGGGGTGAAGGTCGTGCCCAAAGGTACGCCGGCCGAACAGGCGCGCAAGCTGCGCGAGAAGGTCATCACGACGCTGCGCAACAACCAGCAGATCTCGCTGCCGCGCTTCTCGCGCGTGGCGTCGATCTCGTTCAGCAGCCGCGATCGCGACCTCTCGGCGCGCGTCGCCAATGCCTATGCCGAGGCGCTGATCACCGACAATCTCGAGCGGCGCTTCCGTGCATCCTCCTATGCGCGCGATTTCCTCGAAGGACAGCTCGGCCAGGCCAAGACCAAGCTCGAAGCATCCGAGCGCGCCGTGATCCTTTATGCACGCGGTGCCGGGCTGATCGATACCGGCCCGGCCCCCGGCGCGCCCGGCGAGCGCGCCCGGTCGCTGGTCACCTCCAGCCTGGTGACGATGAACGATACGCTGAGCGCCGCGACGGCCGAACGCCTCCGCTCGCAGCAGCGCTGGGAACGCAGTCGCGGTGTATCGCCGATGCAGCTGCCCGAGGTGCTCGGCAATCAGGCGATCCAGGAACTGATGCGCAGCCGCGCCGAACTCGCCTCCAATTACCAGAAGGAGTTGGAGACCCGGCTTCCCGATTATCCCACGGTGCGCCAGGCCAAGGCGCAGCTCGACGAGACCAACGACCAGATCGCGAAGCTCGCCGGGTCGATCCGCGACTCGATCCGCGAAACCTATGAGGTCGCCGCGCGCCAGGAACGGGCAGTACAGGGCGATATCCGGGGCCTGCGCGCCAACACATTGTCCGAACAGGATCGCGGCGTGCGCTATGGCATCCTGCGCCGCGAGGTCGACACCAATCGCGAAATGTATGATGCGATGCTGCAACGCTACAAGGAAGTCGGCGCCGCCGCCGGGGTCACCGCCAACAACATCTCGGTGGTCGATACCGCCGAGCCGGCGATCAACCCGGCCTGGCCCAAGCCGTTGCTCAATCTGTTGCTGTCGCTGTTCCTTGGCGTGATCACGGCCGCAGGTCTGGTGTTCCTGCGCGAGGCGCTCGACGATGCGGTGCGCACCCCGGACGATGCCGAGAGCAAGCTCGGCCTGCCGCTGCTTGGCACCGTGCCGCGCATCGCCGCCTCGCCGATCGACATGCTGGAGAACCAGCGCTCCAGCCTGTCCGAGGCCTATTCCTCGCTGCGCACCGCGCTCGAATTTGCCGGCGAGGGCGGGGCACCGCGCCGCCTACTGGTCACGTCGAGCCAGGGCGGCGAGGGCAAGAGCACCACATCCTACGCCATTGCGCGCAGCTTCGCCCATGTCGGCAAGCGCGTGCTGCTGGTCGATGGCGATCTGCGCAAACCCTCGCTCGCGCGTCTGCTCGGTATCGAGCCGGGGCCGGGTTTCTCCAACATCCTCAACGGCACCGCGAAGCTCGGCGACCATGTAATCGAGCTCGACGTGCCCAATCTCAGCTTCCTATCGAGCGGATCGCTGCCGCCCAACCCCGCTGATCTTTACGGCCGCGCGCCGGCCCGCGCCGCGATCGAGCATTTCTCCGACCGCTACGATCTGGTGGTGATCGACGGGCCGCCGGTGCTCGGCCTGGCCGATGCGCCGCTGCTCGCCGGCGCGGTCGATGGGGTGGTGTTCCTGGTCGACGCGAGCCAGTCGCATCGCGGTCGCGCCCGCGCCGCGCTGCGCCGGTTGCAGGGCGCGCGCGGCAAGGTGCTCGGCCTGGTGTTGACCATGTTCAACCCGCGCGCCGCCGGCTACGGCAGCTACGGCTACAGCTATGAATATGGCGGGCGGCCGCGACGCTGGTTGCCGCGGCTGGTGTCGGACCGGTTCTGACAGGGATGGTCGGGCGCGGCCTTGTCCTGTTGGCGGCGGCGGGCCTGATGTGGCTCGTGCTGGCCAATGGCGTAGCGGCCGGCATGGCGCTCGCCGGCGATGATGCCGGTGCCGCGCGGGTGGCGCCCGACGCCGATCGCCTGTCGCTCAGCGCGCAGCAGTTCTACTTCGCCAAAGACTATGCCGGCGCGCGTGCGCTGGCCGATCGGGCGCTGCGCCTGTCGCCAATCCAGACCCGCGCGATCCGCGTCGCCGGCATGGCCGAGCTGGCGCTTGGCCGGGAAGATGCGGGCCTGCGCGCGATGAACGCCGCGGCGCTGGGCGGATGGCGCGACAATGCCACCCAGCTCTGGATCATGCAGATGGCGCTGTACGGCGGCGATAACGACAGCGCGATGCAGCGCGCCGATGCGCTGGTGCGCCGCGCCACGGTGCGCGACCAGGTCTTTGCCGCCTTCCGCGCCATGGTCGGCAACGGCGCCTTTCGCCGCAGCCTGATTGTTCGGCTTAGCGACCAGCCCGACTGGCGCGGGCTGATGTTCCTCGACTTCCGCCGCAGCGCGCCGGCCGAACTGCCCGGCGTGATCGCGCTGATCGGTGAGCTCGATCGCACGCCGCGCCCGGTCAGCGATCTCGAAGTGTTCCCGCTGGTCGAGCGGCTGCTCGAACTGGGGCAGATCGGGGCGGCCTATGATCTGTGGCATGCCCGCGCGCCGCGCGCCGGGCTTCGGCCGGGCAATCTGGCCTATGACGGGCGTTTCGCGGTGGCGCTGGCGCATCGCGGCGCCCTGTCGGTGCCGCGTTTCGAATGGGCCATCGATCCCGATGCGACCGCGTTGGCAACGGTCGAGCCGGCGGCCGATGGTGCGGTCCTGCGCGCGCGCAGCGATGCCGGCGCAACGGCGACATTGGCGACCCAGGCGCTCGCGCTGGCACCCGGACGCTACGCGTTGTCCATGGACATCGCCGCGCAGGGCGAGCGCGACCTTGCCGGCTTCGCGGTCACTGCCAGCTGTCCGGGGCGCGGCGCCGCATTGACGCCCGACGCTCCCGTTTTGCATCCGCTCGGCAGCGACCGGCTGCGCCTCGCCACCACGATCGACGTCCCGGCCGACTGCGCGCGCCAGGATCTGGTGATCCGCGCCCGTGGTGGCACGCCGGTCGGTGCCACCATCATGATCGGCAATGTCGCGATCCGGCCGGCGGGATGATGGCCACGCGAACGCCAGATGCGATCGACGCGGTCGAGTTCAACAATATGGTGACGCCGTACACAAGGCGCCTGTTCGACCGGCTCAGCGCCGATGGGCTCGGCCTCGCGGTGGTGTCCTGCACGCTCAGCGAGCGCAATCGCCACTGGCGGCTCGCCGGTGAGAGTGGCTTTCATCATGAGGTCCTGCGCGGCGTGACGGTCGAGGTCGGGCCGCGCCGCTACGCCCATCTCAACCGCGGCATCTTTCGCACGCTCTCGCGGCTGCGCCCGCGCCTGCTGGTGCTGAACGGCTTCTACCCGTCGATGCTGCTCGGTCTGCTCTGGGCGCGCCTGACGCGCACGCCGATCGCGCTGCGTGTCGATGGCGGCGCGGGCGATATGCCGATGAGCGTCTATCACCGCCTGTTCCGCCCGATGCTGCTGCGTCACTGCCGCGCCGTGCTGACCTGCGGCGCCAAGGGTGCGGCCTTCTTCCGCGACGCCGGGATCGACGAGCGCCGCATCTTCCGCATGCCGCTGGTGCCGGCTTGGGATGGCCCCAATGCAGCACCCGACATGGCATCGCGCGGCTATGACCTGTTATGGGTCGCCGAGATCAGCGACGCGGTGAAGAACGCCGGCTTCTTTGCCGAGGTCGCGGCACGGCTCAACCGCATCCGGCCCGGCCTGCGGGTGCGGGTCGTCGGTGCCGGGCCGGACCAGCAGGCGATGATCGCCACGCTGACCGAGGCGGGCATCACCTTCCGCCACGACGAGACGGTGCCGTGGGACGAGATTCAGGCGGTCTTCTGCGATGCCCGGCTGCTGCTGCTGCCGTCATGGCGCGAGCCTTGGGGGCTGGTGTGCAACGAGGCGATGCAATGCGGCACGCCTTGCCTGGTCTCGCCCGATGTCGGCGCCGCCGACGATCTGGTGGTCGATCAGGTGACAGGGCGCGTCCTGCCGCTGGACGTCGAGCATTGGGCGCAAGCCGCTGCGCAATTGCTCGATGATGCCGCCGCATGGCGCCGATTGTCCGAGGCCGGACGTACCGCGATGAAAGGTCGCGGCCTGGGTGCGTCGGCCGCGACCTATCGCGCCATGGTGGCCTTCGTGCTGCGCTCCGAGACGAACGGGCTGGCATGATCTATCCGTCGCTGCCCGCGCCGCTCGATCTCGGCCATCTGCGCATCAACGGCGCCGGGCTGGGCAATTGCCTGTTCGCCTATTGCCGCGCCGTGTTGCTCGCCGGGCGCGAGGGCCGGCGTGTCATCGCGCCGTCATGGCGGTCGCTGCCGATCAACGCTAAACTGCGCGGCGACGGGCGGATCCGGCATTATCACCGCATGTTTGCGCCGCATCCGGACGAACTGGCCGGCGTCGCCAAGGCTGCGATGCTCGCCACGCTGCTTCCCTTCGCCGAACATCGCCTCGCGCGCGCCGACAGCGCACCACCCGTCACCCGCCGCCCGCTGATCGTGCTGCGCAGCGACGATTTCAGCTTTACCGATTTGCAGCCGCATCGCGTGCATTTGCGGCGGCGGCTGGTCGAGATCATGCGCCATCCGCCAGCGGAGCCGATGAACTGGGGCGTGGGGCGCTATATCGCGGTCCATGTCCGGCTGGGCGATTTCGATCCGGTGCCGACAGGCATTGCCGACCCCAGCGGCACACCCAATACCCGCCTGCCGCTCGACTGGTATCTGGCGGTGATCCGTCGGCTGCGCGCGCTGCGCCCGGATTTGCCGGTCAGAATCTTCTCGGATGGCAGCGATGCCGAACTGGCGCCCTTGCTCGCGTTTGATCATGTCAGCCGGGCGCGGTCGATCGACGATGCCAATGAATTGCTGGCCATGGCCGGGGCGGCACTGCTCGTCGGCTCGCACTCGACCTTTTCGCGCTGGGCGGTGTTCCTCGGCAACATGCCGGCGATCTGGCACGCCCAGCCGTTGCGCCGCGACAGCCCGGCCGATGCCGCCATCCCGGTCTATCATATCACCGACGCCGCCGGCCTGACCGAGCTTGCGGCATGAGCGCCTTCTTCGCCGATCGCGAGCGGCGCAAGCTGGCCTGGTCGCTCGGCGCCAACATGCTGACGCGCATCCCCAGCCTGGCGATGGTGTTCCTCGTCCTGCCGCTGCTGATCACCGGGCTCGGGCAGGAACGCTATGCCGCGATGTTCGCCGCGCTCGCGCTGGGCGGCCTGGGCACCATCCCGATGGCCGGCAATGGCATCTTCGGCGTCCGCATGATCGGCGACGCCGCCTCGCGCGGCGACCATGAAGGTGAGGCCTCGGCCTTTCTCAGCCTGGCGATCGTCAATTTCTCGCTTGGCTTCGCCATGATCGCGCTGGCGACGATCATCATGATCGCGCGCGGCAATGGCGCTGCGTTAGTCTGCGTGGCCCTGCTGCCGATCGTGCAGGGGATGTGCAACGGCACGTTCGACAATGCCCGGCTGGCCTATAATGAACATTACTGGACCGCCGGCCTCGCGCTCAGCCTCCAGGTCGCCTGGTATTCGCTGATCCTGCTGGTGCCGGCGTTCCGGCACCATGTCTTGCTCGCCGCGACGGTGTTCCATGCCCCGATCACGTTGGCGAGCATCACCAATGGCGTGCTGCTGCTGCGCGCCCGGCCCTATCTGCTGCGCGGTCGGGCGGCGGACCCGCGTGGCATGTTGCGTGCCGGCCTGTCGTTCGGCGCTGCCGAAGGGCTGGTGATGGGCGCGCTCGGCGTGGTGGTGATCTATCTCCAGGCGACCTCCACCGCCTCGGTCACCGCCTGGTTCGCGACGCAGAACCGCTTGTTCCAGATGTGCCTGACGCCGCTGCTGATGATCCTCGTGCCGCTCGGCGGCTTCATCCGCCTGAAATGGGCCGGGGCGGGCGACCGGCGCCAGCGCGACGCGATCAAGGCAGCCTATGCCGCGGGCGCCGTCGCGCTGATCGGCATGACTATCGGGTTGAGCGTGATCGGCCCCTATTATGCGCGACACTGGCTGCACCTCGAACCGCCCGGGGACGTCGGCCTGCTCCTGCCGTTGTTCGCGCTGTTCGGTGCGATCACCTTCTATCGCTGCTTCGCGGCGATCGCCTATCTCGTGCTCGATGGCGTGTGGCTCGCGCACCGCGTCATCGCGTCGGTATTGGTCGCCGGTGTCGCCGCGCTGCTGGCGACGCGCTTCCTGGCACCCGTGCCGACCTTCAGCGTGTTCGCGGCCGGCGCGGCGTTTCTTATCGTCGCGGCCTTGTCGCAAAGCGCGCGGCACACGCTCGCAGGGCGTCCGGCATGACGAGCACCGATATCCTCGGCACGCCCATCGCGATCACCGATCTCGCCGGCGCCACCGCGCACCTTTTGCAACGCGTCGCGGCCCGCGAAGGCGGCTATATCTGCCTGCGCGACGCGCATGGCATCATGTTGGCGCGGCGCGATCCCGACCTGCGCGCGATCCACCGCGATGCTGCGATGAACCTGCCCGACGGCATGCCGCTGGTCCATGTCGCGCGCTGGCGCGGGCACCGCGCGATCGGCCGCGTCGCCGGCACCGATCTGGTCGAGGCGCTGGTCGATGCCGGACGCGGTACCGCGCTTCGGCACTATTTCTACGTCGGTAAACCGGGCGTCGCCGAGCGGATGGCTGCTACGCTGGCGCGCCGCTTCCCCGGCCTGGTGGTCGCTGGCTGCGCCTCGCCGCCGTTCGGCGAGGTCGATGACGCGACCATGGCGGAGGCGCTCGCAGCGATCGTCGCCGCGCGCGCCGATATGGTGTGGGTGGGCCTCAGCACGCCCAAACAGGAACGCTGGATGCACCGCCATCATCGCGCGCTGCCTGGTATGACGCTGATCGGTGTAGGCGCGGCGTTCGATTTCGTTACCGGCGAGGTCGGGCGTGCGCCGCGCTGGATGCAGTGCGCCACGCTCGAATGGCTGCACAGGCTGCTGTCCGAGCCGGGACGGCTATGGCGTCGTTATCTCCTGCTGGCGCCACGTTTCGCCTGGCTGATCCTCACCGAGGGCGCGAAATGACCGCCGTGACGGTGATCGAGCCCGCCATGGCGTTGCCGGAATCCGCGCCGGTGGCCGGCGATGCCGCACGGCCGGTGCTCAACTTCTGGGTGTTCGGCGCGCCCTACCTCGTCACCATCGTGTTCTTCTTCACCCGGCTGACCGACGACGATCGCATCTTCGCCCCGATTTTCCCGGTGGTGATTACCGCGGCGGCGGCGGCGATCGCGATATTGATCAAGCGCCGCCTGCCCGAGATCAACCGCGAACTGGTGATGTTCATGCTGGCCTATGCCGCGCTGGGCGTCCTCAGCGTATTGCTCAACGGGAACAACGATCTCTACGCGCTGCGCAAGATCGGCCTGCCGTTGGTGTGCATGGCGCCCGGCGTGTTCCGCTACTATACGACGGGGCGGCAGATGGTCCCATTTCTCGCCGCTTTGTTCGTCGTGGCGCTGGTCTACACCACCCAGACCAGCCAGGTTGAGGCGGGCGGCCTGTTCACCACCGATTCCCCCAATGAATCGATCCTCAGCGTGGCGTTCGGCGCCGTCGCGGTGTGGCTGGTGGCCTCGTCGCGCCTCACGCTCGCTGCGCTGGCCGGCATCGCCTGCGTCTTCTTCTTCAAGCGCAATGCCATGGGCGCCGGGCTGGTCGTAGCATTACTCGTGCTCGCGGTGATGTGGGTGCGGCGTGATCGGGCGGCGCCTTTGTTGCGGCGTATCCTGCTCGTCACCGTGCCAATGGTTGCGATATTCGCTTTCTATCTCAGCGACCTGTTCGGCTTCATCGCGACCAATCTGGTGCGCGGCTACGACGCCGAATATCTCAGCGTCGGCCGCGCCGCGATCTACGACCTGATCATCCGCGACTTCGACCGCAGCGGCTTGCGCGAGCAGCTGCTCGGCCACGGCGCCGGCGCGGTCGAGAACATGGTGTCCTCCGCCCGCTCGCTCGCCCCCGGCCTCCAGCTCGCGCATGACGAATATCTCAGCTGGCTCTACGATTTCGGCATTGTCGGGCTGGTCGTGCTGCTGGTCATGCTGATCCGCCTCGGGCGCAGCGGCAACGCCGCCATCGCGGTGCTGTTGTTCATGGTCATCGCCATGACGGCGGAGAATTTCTTCCTCATCTCGTTCAACTGCCTCGCGGTGTTTGCGCTGCTCTCCACCCATATGGTCTCCGCCCGGCCCGCCGGCGACGGCTGACATGCGCGTCCTCGTCCTGCACAACCGGTACCGGATAGCGGGGGGCGAGGATGTCGCGGTCGCCGCCGAAGTCGCCTTGCTACGTGGTCGCGGCCATGACGTGACGCTGGTCGAGGTCGACAATGCCGACATCGCCGGCCCGGCAGCGAGGGCGGGCGCGGCGCTCGGCACGGCCTGGCGCCCGGCGCGCCGTCGCTGGGCACAACATCTGGTCGAGCGTACCGGCGCCGAGGTGGTGCACGTCCACAACTTCTTTCCCCTGCTGTCGCCGAGCGTGATCGACGGCGCGCGCGATGCCGGCGCGGCGGTCGTCCAGACGCTGCACAATTACCGCGCGATCTGCGCCAACGGCCTGCTGATGCGCGCCGGGCGGGTGTGCGAAAGCTGTATCGGGCGGGTCGGCTGGCCGGCGCTGCGCCACCGCTGCTATCGCGGGTCCGTCATCGGGTCGGCGGCCGTGGTGGCGATGCAGCAGGTGATCCGCCGGAGTGGCATCTGGGATTGGCCCGGCACACGACTGATCGCGCTCACCGCATTCGCCCGCGCCAAGCTGATCGAAGGCGGGCTTACTGCCGACCGCCTCGTCATCAAGCCGAATTTCATCCAACCGATTGCCGCCGCCCTACCGCCAGAAACGCGCGAAGGCATCCTGTTCGTCGGCCGCCTCAGCCCGGAAAAGGGCATCGATATCCTGCTCAACGCCGCACGCGCCTTGCCGCATCGGCGCTTCACGATCGTCGGCGGCGGCGACGATATCCGGTGGCGCGCCGCAGCACCCGGCAATGTCGCCTTCACCGGCGCCATATCCGGCGAGGCTGCGCGCGCGGCCATGGCGCGCGCCGCGCTGCTGGTCATGCCGTCACTCTGGTATGAGGGGTTCCCGATGACGCTGCTCGAGGGCTTCGCCCGCGCGACGCCGGTCATCGCCTCGCGCATCGGCTCGCTCGCCGAACTGGTCGAGGACGGTGTGACCGGCCGCCTCGTTGCGCCCGGCGACCCCGCCGCGCTGGCAACCACGATCGAGGCCATGATGACCGACCCCGCCGCCTCGACGCGGATGGGCGAAGCGGCCAGAGCGGTTGCCGCTGAACGCTATGATCCCCCGACCAACGGCGCGCGGCTCGAAGAGATTTATCGCGACGCCCTTGCCGAGCTTGAGCAGCAATGAGGCTATTGCTCGGGCTGGTCATGATAGCGATGACGGCTGCCGCCACATCCGCCACCGACGACGCCCGCCTGCCGGATCGCGACCTGCTGGCACTGCGCGATCTCGACCAGCGCGTCGCGGATATCGGCTATCGTCTGGCACGCGCCGCCGCGCCGTTCTGCGCCGAACACGTGCCGCTTTCCGGTTTCGTCCTGCACGGCATCGAGCAATATGGCGCGGTGAGCCGTGACCGGGCACGCGTCACCTTCGGGCTCGGCGACGGGCTCGCCGTGCTGGTCGTCGCGCATGGCAGTCGTGCCGAGGCAGCGGGCCTGCGCGCGGGCGACGCGATCTTCGCCGTCAACGGTCACGCCGTGCCCGCGACAACCGCTGACGCGACAGCCCGGGTCGAAGCGACCGCGCGGGCGATGGAGCAGGGCGCCGGACCGATGATCAGCATCGATATCGAGCGGGACGATAGGCGGCAGACCATCACCTTCGTCGCCGATCGCGGCTGCGCCACCCAGTTCTGGATCGACCCGTCACCACGCCTCTCGGCCGAGGCCGATGGGCACGAGGTCGAGATCACCAGCGCCTATGTCGAGCGCGCGGCGGATGACGCCGCGCTGGCGATCGTGCTCGCGCACGAACTGGCCCATAACATCCTCCACCATCGCGCCCGCCTCGATCGCGACGGTGCGCATCACGGCCTGGCGCGCTATTTCGGTCGCAGCGCCAGCCTCACCCGTGCGGCCGAGCTCGAAGCCGACCAACTGAGCGTGCCGATCGCCGGCTGCGCCGGCTACGCCCTCGACGACGCACTGGCGTTCCGCGAGGGTCTGTGGCGCGACAAGCTGGCCGATGCCCTGTTGCGCGCGCCCGATCATCCGGCCGCGCGACAGCGGCTCGACACGATCCGTCGGGCAATCGCGCGGTTCAAAGCCGATCCGGCACCCTGCGGTGATGGCGCGATAGATCGCCGCTAGAGTCGCTTCAATTTTCGCGACGATGGTCCATGATCTCTGCCGACGCGCGCCCGCAGGTTGCGCGTCTGCTCATTCTCATCGTCGACACCAAACACTATCCCGTGTTGGATTCTCGCTATCCGTGCGGTTTTCCGCGGCAGTCGAGATGTGGAAAAACACGGCCCTATTCGCATAATTGGCCAAGAAGATGCCCAGTCATCCACCACGTCTTCGGCACAGAATTCCTTGTAATGCGCTGGTTGCCGATGCTGGATTCGAGCAGCAATATTATGCAGTGTCTTTGACCGCGAAGCAGAGCCATTTCCCGAAAACGCGCCCATGGAGGCTCGCAAAATGCGCTCTATTCTGTGCGGTGCCCCATCGCATGACTTGCGCGATACTTGCCGACGCTAAACGGCTTGGCGGATCAGTTGATGATCGGGCAACGCATCCACCTTGGCGTCGAGCCGGGCATAGGCGCCACGCACCCTCGCCACGAGATCGGAGCCGAGATCGACGACGTCACGCGCTTTCCGTGCCGGCAGCGCGACGTCGAACCCGACAAAGTCGCTAAGCATGTCGCGCCGTTCCCACAGCGCGTCATATTTCAGGCACAGGATATCCGCGCCGCGCAGGGCAAACCATGCATCGATCTGTTCCTCGATCCGCAGCACGTCATGATCGAGAATCTCGTCGAGGCTCCCACTGCTGTGCATGTGGCGCAGATGGTCCGCGATCCACGCCGCACCCTCGGTCTCGCGGCACCGCAACACCGACAGCACCACATCGGAGGGGCGGCCGAACAGGAACAGGATCCGCATCGGCCGGTCGAGTGCGAGATCATCGGGGAAGTCATGCGTCTTGTAGACCCGGCCAGCCTTCAGTCGCGCGCCCTTCAGATTCCAGCGCATCGCACTGATCCGCCGCCAGTCGGTCGGGTGGTAGGCACCAAGCATGGCGCGCGCGCGGCTGCGGATCAACGCGTCCCATGACAGGGTCGATCCGACCCGGCCAATGCTCGCGCACAGGATCGGCGGGGCATTGCCCGCCAGCCGCGCATAACGCAGCGCGCGTGCCGGCTGTTTCAGCAACACGCCGAGGCGCCTGATCTCGCTCATCTGGCCCTTTCCCTCGGCGTGCGTCGCGAAACACTAGCAAGTTATACAGGCACTTCGGTAGTGGATTTCACGCGCTTCAGCGCAAAGTGCGAGGCCGAGCTGGCGACCGAATCCTGGGCGAGCAATTCGCGCATCAGGAACTCCTCATATTCGCGCACATCGTGCACGATCACCCGAACGAGATAATCCCACTCCCCGGACATGGAATAGCATTCCATGACCTTGTCATGGGCGAGCGCGAACTGCTCGAAATGGCGTCGCGCGTCGCCGGCATGGGATTTCATGCGTACCTGGCAGATAACATCGAGCCCCTTGCCGACCTTGACGGGATCGACCAGGCGGACGGTCTCGCGCAGGATGCCATCTTCCTCCAGCGCCTTGAGGCGCCGCCAGCATGAGGCGGGCGAGGTGGACACGCGCTCCGCCAGATCCGCCTGACTGATGTCCCCCTCGCGCTGCACGACCCGCAGAATCTTGCGGTCGAGCGCATCGAGTCGCTTCGCTTGATCGAAATCACTCATGCGCGGGGCCTTTCTGGTGCAAATCTATCACGATCATGGCAAATGGCGGGTGTTTTGAAAAGCATTTGCGGGCGAGGCGGTCTAAACAAGTCCCACTGACAGGGGTGACGACAATGCACGACGAGCAGATCATCGAGCGGACCGACAGCGAAATCCTCGGCGTGCTGTCGCAGCAGCCGCCCGACCCGCTGCTCGCGCTGATCCGGGCGTTTCGCAGCGACCCGCGGACCAACAAGATCGACGTCGGCGTCGGCGTCTATCGCGACGATCAGGGGCGAACCCCGGTGTTCCGCGCGGTGAAGGAGGCTGAGCGCCGCCTGCTGGATGAGCAGGAGAGCAAGGCCTATCTCGGCGCGGAAGGTGACATCGGCTTTTTCGACGCGCTGAAGCCGATCATTTTCGGTCGGAATGCCTATGCCGATCGCTTGTCCGGCCTGCAGACAGTCGGCGGCACCGGCGCCTTGCGCGTGGCGGCCGAACTCATCGCCCGGGCCCGCCCCGATGCCCGCATCTGGGTCGGCAACCCGACCTGGCCGAACCACCCGCCGATCCTCAAGGCCGCCGGGCTCGAAATGGTCGGCTACGATCATTTCGACGTCGCGACCCAGCGGCTGACGATCAGCCGCCTGTTCGACGCGCTCAGCCACGCCGCGCCGGGCGATGTCGCCCTGCTGCACGGCTGCTGCCACAACCCGACTGGCGCCGATTTCGACGTGGAGCAATGGGCCGAGATCGCCAGGCTGTTGCGTGATCGCGGCGTCTTGCCGCTGATCGATTTCGCTTATCAGGGCCTTGGCGACGGGCTTGAGGAAGATGCAGGCGGTCTGCGGATCGTGCTCGATACCGTCGGCGAAGGGCTGGTCGCCTATAGCTGCGACAAGAATTTCGGCCTTTATCGCGAGCGTGTCGGCGCGCTCTACGCGCTGTCATCGTCGGCCGCGCAGGCGAAGATCGTCCAGTCCAACCTGCTTTCGCTGACCCGCGCCAACTGGTCGATGCCGCCGGATCATGGCGCGGCGATCGTTCGCGTGATCCTCGAAGATGCGGCGCTCACCGCCGACTGGCGGGCAGAACTGGCCGAGATGCAAGACCGCATCGTCCAGATGCGCCAGCTTCTCGCCGAAGCCGACCCAATGCTGGCGCCGCTTGCGCGTCAGCGTGGCATGTTCTCGACGCTGCCGCTCAGCCCCGCCGATGTCGCCAGGTTGTGCGAAACGCGCGGTATCTACATGCCGTCTTCGGGGCGTATCAATGTCCTTGGGCTGATGCCTGAAACACTGGCCCCCTTCGTCGACGCGCTCGCGTCGCTCCGCTGATCCGGAAAATAACATGGCACAGACCGCTCTGAAGCCCGACCTGCGCAACGCCCCCGATGAGTCGGTCGACTGGCCGCGCGTCGCCTATCTCGTCTCGCTGTCGCGCGCGCTGGACAAGATGGAGGAGACGCGCCTCGTCCCGGAGAAGAAGATACTCTACCAATTCTCGGCGCGCGGCCATGATCTCGGCCAGGTGCTGCTCGGCTGCCGCCTCGACAACCCGGTCGACGCGACGTGCGGCTATTACCGCTCGCGCCCGATGCTGCTGTCGCTTGGCGTCGATGTGGCGGACGCGCTGGGCTCGGCGATGGGGCGGGCAGGGGGTTATTCCGACGGTCGCGATATCGGTGTGGTGTTCAATTATCCCAACCCGCACGGCGCTTCGGCGCTGCCGATGTGCGGCGGCGTCGGTGCGCAATATACCCCCACCGCGGGCTGGGCGCAGGCGATCGAATATCATCGGACCGTGCTAAAGGACCCGGCGTACGACAAGGCGATCGCGGTCGTGCTCGGCGGCGACGGTTCGGTCGCGTCCAACGGCTTCTGGTCGGCGCTGACGATCGCGACCACGCAGCAATTGCCGATGCTCTTCTATATCGAGGACAATGGTTACGGCATCTCGGTGCCGGGAACGTTCCAGACGCCCGGCGGCGACATCGCCGCCAACCTCGCCAGCTGGAGCGGACTGACCATCTTCTCGGGCGACGGCACCGAGCCGGCCGAGGCAGCGCGCCTGATCGATGCCGCGACGCGCCATGTTCGCGAGGAGCGCACACCAGCCTTGCTGCGCCTCACCGTGCCGCGGCTCCAGGGCCACAGCTTCCAGGACACGCAAACTTACAAGTCGGACGACTTCGTCGCGTCCGAATGGGCGCGCGACCCGCTGCCGAAGCTGAAGTCCTATCTCGTCCCGGCGTTGCTCAGCGAGGAGCAGTGGGCGGAGATCGAGCAGCGCGCCGACGACGATGCAGAAGCGGCGCGCGAACGCGCCGAGGCGCGCGGCGTCGCCGATCCCGAAAGCGTGATGCGCAATGTGTTCTTCGAAGGCGCACTGCAGACCGAGGGCGGGCAGTGGAACCATGGCTACGTCGCGCCCGACACGACGGATGTGCCGCAACCCGCCGGCCAGCGGATCAACATGGTCACCGCGATCCGCCGCACGCTGGAGCATGAACTGGAGGTCAACCCGCGGGTCGTGCTGTTCGGCGAGGATATCGGCCCCAAGGGCGGCGTCCATGCCGTCACGCTGGGTCTACAGGAGAAGTTCGGGTTCGAGCGCGTGTTCGACACCAGCCTGTCGGAAGAAGGCATTGTCGGCCGCGCGGTCGGCATGGCGCTCGCCGGGCTGATGCCGGTGCCCGAAATCCAGTTCCGCAAATATGCCGAGCCGGCGACCGAGCAGATCAACGATTGCGGCACGATGCGCTGGCGCACCAACAACCGCTTCGCCGCGCCGATGGTGCTGCGCGTGCCGGGCGGCTTCTTCAAATGCGGCGATCCGTGGCACAGCCAGACCAACGAGGTTGCCTTCGTCCACCAGCCCGGCTGGAAGGTCGCTGTGCCCTCCAATGCCGAGGATGCGGTCGGCCTGTTGCGCACGTCGCTGCGCGGCAACGATCCGGTGCTGTTCTTCGAGCATCGTTCGATGCTCGACTTCGCCTGGGCACGCCGCGCTTATCCGGGTGACGATTATGCGCTGCCCTTCGGCCGTGCCAAGACCACGGTATCCGGCGACGACATCACGATCGTCACCTGGGGCGCGATGGTGCCGCGCTGCGAGGAAGCGGCGGAAGGGCGCTCGGCCGACGTGATCGACCTGCGCACGCTGATGCCATGGGACAGCGAGGCGGTGCTCGCCTCGGTGCGCCGCACGCGGCGCTGCCTGATCGTGCATGAGGACCTGCGCACGGCGGGCTTCGGCGCGGAGATCGCCGCGGTTGTCGCGGACGAGGCCTTCATGGATCTCGATGCGCCCGTCGCGCGGGTCACCATGCCGGACATTCCGAGCCCGCATAATCCGGTGCTGCTCGACTGGGCAGTGCCGTCGGTCGAGCGCATCCGCGCCAAGATCGACGAACTCGTCGGCTTTTGAGAGGGTAGCACCGTGATCGATATTCTCGTCCCCTTCGAACAGGAAGGCACCAAGGCGATCGTGCGCAGCTGGCTGAAAAAACCGGGCGACCGCGTCGCGCTCAACGATCCGCTGGTCGAACTGGAAACCGACAAGGTCACGCAGGAAGTCCCCTCGCCCGGGGATGGCATCCTTGATGTGATCCTGCTCGATACCGATGCCGAGGCAGTGCCGGGTGCAATCCTCGGCCGGCTGCGGGTCGCGCAGGCCGAGGTCGCGGAGTCGACCGCGCCGGCGCCGGCGCCGGTGACTGAGGGCGCGCCACCGACGTCCTTCGGCGAAGCCCGCCTGTCGCCCGCCGTCCGGCGCGCCGTGCGCCAGCATGATATCGATGTGTCGGCTGTGAGCGGCACCGGCCGCGATGGGCGCATCACGCGCGCGGACGTTGATCACTATCTGTCGGAGCGCGATCGTGCGCCAGCGGCTCCCTCGCCAGCGCCCGTCGCCTCGACCACATCACCCGCCACCGGCAATGTCCGCAGCGTGCCGCACGACCGGATGCGTCTCGCCATCGCGCAGAACATGCTCAACTCGGTGACGGTGGCACCGCATGTCACCGGCGTGTTCGAATGCGATTTCAGTGCGATCATGGCGCACCGGGCGAAGCACAAGAGCGCGTTCCAGAAGGCCGGCGCGAACCTCACCTTCACGGCCTATGTCATCGCCGCCAGTGCCGAGGCGATGAAGGTCGCGCCGGCGATCAACAGCCGCTGGTACGACGATCGCCTCGATATCTATGAGGACATCAATATCGGCGTGGGCACCGCGCTGGGCGAAAAGGGCCTTGTCGTGCCGGTCGTCGGCCAGGTTCAGCAATTGTCGCTGCTCGGCATCGCGAAGCGGCTGACCGACCTGATCGCCCGTGCCCGCGATGGCAAGTTGACCCCGCCGGACATGCGCGGCGGCACCTTCACCATCTCCAACCATGGCGTGTCGGGGTCGCTGTTCGCCACACCGATCATCATCGCGCAGCCGCAATCGGCGATCCTCGGCGTGGGCAAGCTGGAGAAACGTGTCGTGGTGCGTGAGGCAGGGGGCATCGACACGATCCAGATCCGCCCGCTCTGCTATGTCTCGCTGACGATCGATCACCGGGTGGTCGATGGCCATCAGACCAACAGCTGGTTGTCGCGCTTCGTCGAGCTGATCGAGGGCTGGCCGCTGGAAGATTGACGCGGCGGACGAGCCTGTTAGTCCCAAAGACCGACCGAGCGTTCGGTGGCGGGAAGATGGGGCTGGCATGGCGCGCACACAGGCGGCGGATTACGAGCAGCGCAGGGAAGCGATCCTCGACAAGGCGGCGCATCTGTTCGCCCGTATGGGCTTCACCGGTGCGTCGGTGTCCGATCTCGCCGCGGCGTGCGAGACAAGCAAGTCGCTGATCTATCATTATTACCCGTCCAAGGAGGACGTGCTCTACGGCGTGATGGTCTCGCACCTCGACCAGTTGGTGCAGGATGTCGATCAGGTTCTGTCGCACGAGGCCGCGCCGACCGAGCTGCTCAGCGCGCTGATCCACAGCTTCATGCGCCATTATATTGGCGCGGCGGATCGCCAGAAGGTGCTGCTCAACGAGCTCGGCAATCTGCCGGTCGACAGGCGCAAGATCATCATCGACAAGCAGCGCGGCGTGCTCGACGCCGTGCAGAAGCTGCTTGAGGCGATCCATCCGGTGCTGGCCGGGGACGCCGTTCTCGCGCGCGCTCAGACGATGCTGCTGTTCGGTATGATCAACTGGACCCACACCTGGTTCGATCCGGCCGGTCCGGTCTCCGCAGACGAATTCGCCGATATGGCGCTCGACCGTATCCTCGCGCCGATCAAGGCGCGGCGCGGGTAGCCTCGTTCTTTGGTCTCCCCTGTTCGGCGATGGTTGCCAAATTAAGTCGTCATGCTGAACTTGTTTCAGCATCCATGCGCGGTCAATCGATCCAAGAGCGCCGCTCCTGTGGCAATTGATCGCGCATGGACCCTGAAACAAGTTCAGGGTGACGGTCGAGGAGGTGAGGCTATCCCCTGAAGCGAGGGGCTAGAAGAAGCACTCAGGCGTCGTAATCCAGCACCACGTCGTCGGTCAGCGGGACGGCCTGGCAGGTCAGCACATAACCCTGCGCGACCTCGTCGGCGCTGAGGCCGTAATTGGCCTTCATCGTCACTTCCCCGCTGATCAGCCGCGCCCGGCACGTCGCGCAGACGCCGGCCTTGCAGGCGAACGGCGCGGGCGTGCCGGCGGCACGGGCGTTTTCGAGGATGCTGCCCTTGCTCGCGTCGAAGGCGATGGTGCGGCGACGGCCTTCGAGTTTGACCTGAACCTTGAGCCCCTCGGCTTTCTGTTCGACCGCGCGTGCCGCAGCGAGTTGCGCCGCCGATAGCTCGCCCACCGTGAAGCGCTCGACCAGGATCCGGTCGGTTGGCACGCCGGCCTCGATCAGGCCCTGCTCGACCGCTTCCATCATCGGGCCGGGTCCGCAGATGAACGCGGCGTCGATCGTCTCGGGGTCGACCAGCGAGGCGAGCACCTGCCTGATCTTGGCGCCGTCGAGGCGGCCGTTGAACAGGTCGAACTCGTCCTCGCCCTCATCCTCGAGGAAGTGGTAAATTTGCAGCCGGTCCATGAAGCGGTTCTTGAGCGCGGCCAGTTCCTCCAGAAACATGATCGAGCCCGAGGCGCGATTGCCGTAGAGCAGGGTGAAGCTGCTGTGCGGCTCGGCGACGAGCGAGGTCTTGAGCAGCGACAGCACCGGGGTGATCCCCGATCCGCCGGCGAAGCCTACATAGGTCGCGCTGCGCGCCGGATCGAAGGTCCAGGTGAAGCTGCCATGCGGCGCCATCACATCCAGCGTGTCGCCGGCGGCGAGCGTCTGGTTTGCCCAGGTCGAGAACAGGCCGCCATTGATCTGCTTGATCGCGACCCGCAGCTCGTCCTCGTGCGGCGCGACACAAAGCGAATAGTTGCGCCGGACTTCCTCGCCATCGATGTGGGTGCGCAGCGTCAGGTGCTGGCCGGGCACGAAGCGAAAGGCCTCCCGCAAGCCTTCGGGAAGCTCGAAGCGCAGCGATACCGCGTCGTCGATCTCGCGCCGCACGTATGCGATCTTCAGCGAATGGAATGCGGCCGACATGGGCGTCCCCTCAGTGACATTTGAAACGGTCGAACGGTTCGAGGCAGTCGGTGCAGCGCCACTGCGCCTTGCACGGCGTCGAGCCGAAGCGGCTGACCTCGACGGTCTCGGTCGAGCCGCAGCGCGGGCATTCGACCACATCGGTGCTGCGCAACGAAGGCGAGGGCGCGCCGCGCGGGGGTGGGGCGATGCCGTAAGCCTTGAGCTGTTCGCGGCCGCGCTCGGTGATCCAGTCGGTGGTCCAGGCCGGCGATAGCTGGGTCTCGATTGCGACCGCACCGAAGCCGCCTTCGTCGAGCGCCGCACGTATCGCCATCTCGATCGCGACCGTCGCCGGGCAGCCGGTATAGGTCGGCGTGATCAGCACCGCCGGCGGATCGGTGCACACCCCGCGCACGATGCCGAGATCGACCACCGAGACGACCGGAATCTCAGGGTCCAGCACGGTGTCGAGAATTGCCCTGATCCGGTCCTCGGCGCCTGCATCCAGTGGCACGGCTATGGCCATGTCCTACCAGACGGCATCCGGATAGGTGCGCGGCAGATACTGCATCGGCGCCAGCAGATGGCCGAGATGCTCGCTGTGATGGCCGCGTCGCCCACCGCGTACCGCGCGGGGATAAGCGGGCAGCGGCAACGTCGCTTCGCGCAATACTTCCTCGACCCGCGCGTCGAAGTCTGCGCGCAAAGTGGCGCGATCGACCGCGATGCCCTCGGCCGCCAGCGCCAGCTCGGTCTCGTCCATGTCGAACATCTCTTCGACGAAGCGCCAGCACCAGTCGAACCCATCGACCATGCGCTCATGGCTCTCATCGGTGCCATCACCGAGCCGGATCACCCAGTCGGCGGACAGCTCGGCATGATAGCGCACTTCCTTGACCGCCTTGGCGGCGATTTCGGCGAGGCGCGGCTCGGTCGAATGGGCAAGCGCGTCGAACAGCGCGACCTGCATCGTCGAGAACAGGAACTGGCGCGCCATCGTCCGCGCAAAGTCGCCATTGGGCTGCTCGACCAGCAGGCAGTTGCGGAAGGCCAGCACGTCGCGGTGAAAGGCGAGGCGGTCGGCGTCGCGGCCCGTGCCCTCGACGGTGCCGGCGATGCCGAGGAACAGGATCGCCTGGCCGACCAGGTCGAGCGCGAAATTGGCCAGGCTGAGATCGACCTCCAGCGCCGGCGCATGGCCGCACCATTCGCCGAGCCGCTGGCCGAGGATCAGGCTGTCGTCGCCGAGGCGCAGCGCATATTCGAACAGCGCTTCGTCGCGCGTCGCGGGTGCGGCGGTGGAAAGCGTCGCGGTCATATGTGCGTCACGACGTCCGGGATGTCGTAGAAGGTCGGGTGGCGATAGATCTTGCTCTCGGCGGGTTCGAACATCGGTCCGTCCTGTGCCGGATCTGACGCGACGATATCGCTCGACCGCACCACCCACAGGCTGATGCCCTCTTGCCGGCGGGTATAGACGTCGCGCGCATGGCGCAGCGCGAGCTCGGAATCGGGCGCGTGGACCGATCCGACATGCTTGTGGGACAAGCCGCCCTTCGAGCGGATGAACACTTCCCAAAGGGGCCAATCGCGGCTCATCGTTTCTCTTCCTGTTCAGGCCGCAAGCCGCGCGACGCGCTTGGCTTCATGGGCATCGGCGGCTTCGCGAACCCAGGCGCCTTCGTCCCAGGCGGCGCGGCGCGCCTTCATGCGTTCCTTGGCGACCGGCCCTTCGCCGCGCACCACCGCATAGAATTCCTCCCAGTCGACCGCGCCGAAATCATAGGCGCCGCGCGCCTCGTTCCAGACGAGATCGGGATCGGGCACGGTGAGGCCGAGAAACTCCGCCTGCGGCACGCTGATATCGACGAACTTCTGGCGCAGCTCGTCGTTGCTGTCGCGCTTGATACGCCAGCGGAAGCTCTGCGCCGAATTGGGCGAATTCTCGTCCGGCGGGCCGAACATCATCAGTGACGGCCACCACCAGCGGTTGAGCGCATCCTGCGCCATGGCGCGCTGCTCCGGCGTGCCATTGGCCATGGCGATCATGATCTCATAGCCTTGGCGCTGGTGGAAACTCTCCTCCTTGCACACCTTGACCATCGCCCGGGCATAGGGGCCATAGGAGGTGCGCTGCAACGGCACCTGGTTCATGATCGCGGCACCATCGACCAGCCAGCCGATCGCGCCGATGTCCGCCCAGGTAAGCGTCGGATAGTTGAAGATCGTGCTGTACTTGGCCTTGCCGGCATGCAGCGCCTCGATCATCTGGTCGCGGCTCGTGCCGAGCGTCTCGGCGGCGCAATAGAGATACAGGCCATGGCCCGCCTCGTCCTGCACCTTGGCGAGCAGCACAGCCTTGCGGCGTAGAGAGGGGGCGCGGGAGATCCAGTTGCCCTCGGGCAGCATGCCGACGATCTCGCTATGCGCATGCTGCGAGATTTGTCGCACCAAAGTGCGGCGATAGGCCTCGGGCATCCAGTCCTTGGGCTCGATGAATTCGTCCGCCGCGACGCGCGCCTCGAACGCCGCGATCAGCGCCGGATCTTCGGCGTTGATCGGGGTCGCTGCCTTCGCGTCGGTCTTGCCAAGTTCGGTCGTGTACATCGGACATTTCCCTAGTTGCGGGAGAACTTTATAATTAGCTGACCGTTCGGTCAACCAATTTCTTCAAACGCGTTCGATGACCAGCGCGATACCTTGGCCCACCCCGATGCACATGGTGCACAAAGCGCGCTTGCCGCCGCTACGCATCAGCTCCTCCGTCGCGGTCAGCGCGAGTCGCGCGCCCGACATGCCGAGCGGGTGGCCCAATGCGATCGCGCCGCCATTCGGGTTCACGTGCGCCGCATCGTCGGCGAGGCCGAGCCGGCGCAGCACCGCGAGGCCCTGGCTGGCAAAGGCTTCGTTGAGCTCGATCAGGTCGATATCGGCGACCGTGAGGCCGAGCCGTGCGAGCAGCTTCTCGCTGGCCGGGGCAGGGCCGATGCCCATGATGCGCGGCGGCACGCCCGCCACACCGCCACCGAGGATGCGCGCACGGGCCGTCAGCCCATGCTTCTCGACCGCCGCAGCGCTGGCGATGATCAGCGCAGCCGCGCCGTCATTGACACCCGACGCGTTGCCGGCAGTGACCGTGCCGTTCGGTCGGACGATCGGCTTCAGCTTGCCGAGCGCCTCGGCGCTGGTTTCGCGCGGATGCTCGTCGCGTGAGACGATGAGCGCGTCGCCCTTCTTCTGCGGGATGGTGACGGGCACGATCTCGGCATCGAAACGTCCCGACGCCTGCGCGGCGGCGGCGCGGCGCTGGCTCTCGGCGGCGAAGCGATCCTGATCCTCGCGCGAGATGCCGAACTCGTCCGCGACATTCTCGGCGGTTTCCGGCATCGAATCGATCCCGAACTCGGCCTTCAGCTTGCCGTTGACGAAGCGCCAGCCGATCGTCGTGTCATAGACCGCATTGGCGCGGCTGAAGGCGCTCTCGGCCTTGGGCATCACGAAGGGCGCGCGGCTCATGCTTTCGACCCCGCCGGCGACGATCAGGTCGGCATCGCCCGCCTTGATTGCGCGCGCTGCCATCGCCACCGCGTCGAGGCCGGAGCCGCACAACCGGTTGATCGTCGTGCCCGGCGCGCTCTCGCCCAGCCCGCCGAGCAGCGCCGCCATGCGCGCGACATTGCGATTGTCCTCGCCGGCCTGGTTGGCACAGCCCATGATCACGTCGTCGAGCGCCGACCAGTCGATGCCGGGGTTGCGCTCGGCCAGCGCGCGGAGCGGAATCGCCGCCAGATCATCGGCACGTACCGAGGCGAGCGCGCCGCCATAACGGCCGATCGGGGTGCGGATTGCGTCGCAGATATAGGCGTCAGCCATGGTCATCTTCCTCGTTCGTCACGATGGGGCCGCCGACGGTGCGCGACAGGCATTGAAGTTGTGCGACGATGCGCCCGTCCCCGGCGCGCACCTCGATCGTATAGGAACCGCTGCGCCCGGCCAGCGCGGTCTCGCGCGCTTCGGCGATCAGGTCCTCGCCGACCTGGGCCGGGCCGAGGAACAGGATCGACGCCCCCTGCGCCATGGCGGCCCGGTTGTGCGAATTGCAGGCATAGGCGAAAGCCGAGTCCGCCAGCGCGAAGATCATCCCGCCATGCGCCGTGCCGTGCCCGTTGAGCATGTCGGCGCGCACCTTCATGCGCACCCGGGCATAACCGGCACGCGCCTCCTCCAAGATGAGACCCCAGGCCGGTGCGGTACCCTCCTTGGCTATCAATTGCTCGGCAACCTGGCGCGCCAGCGCGTCGCTTTCGGCGTCAATCGGGGTGTCGGATCGAATCTCCATGCCGCGTTCGTAGCGCGCCATTTTACGCTTGCCAATAAATGTCTGACCGGGCAGTCTATTAATTATTGAGGACGGAGAGAGTGCTGCCTTGGCCTATGGAACGATCATCTTCGAACGGGCCGAAGGCGTCGCGCGGCTGACGCTGAACCGCCCCGATCGGCTGAACAGCTTCAACACCATCATGCATGGCGAGGTGGCCGAAGCGCTGGCCATCGCCGCCGATGATGGCGACGTGCGCGCCGTGCTGCTCACCGGCGCCGGACGCGGTTTCTGCGCCGGGCAGGATCTGTCCGACCGCGCGGTCGCGCCGGGCGCGAAGCCCGTCGATCTTGGTGATTCGATCGACCGTTATTACGGCCCGTTGATCCGGCGGCTGACCTCGCTCGACAAGCCGACGATCTGTGCGGTCAACGGTGTCGCGGCCGGGGCGGGGGCCAATATCGCGCTGGCCTGCGACATCGTCTTCGCGGCGCGCAGCGCGAAGTTTATCCAGTCCTTTGCCAATATCGGGCTGATCCCGGATTCGGGCGGCACCTGGGTGCTGCCGCGGCTGATCGGCCAGGCCCGCGCGCTCGGCCTCGCTTTGACCGGCGAGCCGCTATCGGCCGAGAAGGCCGAAGCCTGGGGCATGATCTGGAAATGCGTCGACGACGATGCGCTCGATGCCGAGGCCTCGGCGCTGGCGGTACGCTTCGCCAAGGGGCCGACGCGTGGTCTCGCCGCGACCAAGCACGCCATTCGCGCTTCCTCGCTCAAGTCGCTCGAGGATGAGCTGTTGATCGAGCGCGACCTGATGCGCGAGCTCGGGCAGAGTGCCGATTATCAGGAGGGCGTGGCGGCCTTCATGGCCAAGCGCAGCCCGAACTTCACGGGTCGCTGACCCCTTCTTTTTACCTTCACGAGGTTCGACATGACGACGACGCTTCTCAACTATGCGGCCGATCAGTGGGTCGCCGCGACCGGTGGTGCCGTGCCGCTGCGTTCGGCAATCACCGGTGAGGTGGTTGCGGAGACAGGCAGCCAGGGCCTCGATTTCGGTGCGATGCTCGATCATGCGCGCACCGTCGGTGGCCCCGCGCTGCGGGCGATGACCTTCCATGCCCGCGCGCGCATGATCAAGGCGCTGGCCGAGGCGATCATGGCGCGCAAGGAGGAGCTGTACGCCCTCTCATGGGCGACCGGCGCGACGCGGAGCGACAGCTGGATCGATATCGAGGGTGGCGCCGGCACGTTGTTCGTCACCTCGTCCAAGGGGCGGCGCGAACTGCCCGACGACGTCATCCTGATCGATGGCGATGTCGAACCGATCGGCAAGCGCGGCACCTTTGTCGGCCAGCATGTCTACACCTCGCTGCAGGGCGCGGCGGTGCATATCAACGCGTTCAACTTCCCCGTCTGGGGCATGCTCGAAAAGCTCGGACCGGCGCTGCTTGCCGGTGTGCCGGCGATCGTCAAGCCGGCCTCGGCCTCGGGCTATGTCGCGGAAGCGGCGTTCCGCATCATGATCGAGGCTGGCGTGCTGCCGGCGGGTGCGCTGCAGCTCATCATGGGGTCGACCGGCGATCTGCTCGATCACCTGACCTGCCAGGATGTCGTGTCCTTCACGGGTTCGGCCGACACCGCGCAGAAGCTGCAATCGCATCCGGTGATCGCGCGCGAGGCGGTGCGCTTCGTTGCCGAACGCGATTCGCTCAACGCCACGGTGCTCGGCCCCGACGCGGCACCCGGCACGCCCGAGTTCGACCTGTTCGTGAAGGAGGTCGTCAGGGAGATGACGACCAAGGCGGGACAGAAATGCACCGCGATCCGCCGCGCCTTCGTGCCGGCCGCGACGCTCGACGCGGTCGAGGCCGCGCTCAGCGAGAAGCTCGCCGAGATCGTGGTCGGCGATCCGCAGATCGAGGGCGTGACCATGGGCGCGCTCGCCAGCCTCGCCCAGTTGCAGGACGTGCGCGCCAAGGCACGTGAACTGGCCAGCGAGGCGCGGCTGGTGTTCGGCGATATCGAGAGCGTCGATGCGAAGGGCGACGATGCGGGGCAGGGGGCGTTCATCTCGCCGCTGCTGTTCCGCAGCGACGATCCCTGGTCGGCGAAGCTGATCCACGATGTGGAGCCGTTCGGCCCGGTGTCGACCTTGATGCCGTACAAGGATCTCGACGACGCGATCGCATTGGCCAACCGCGGCAAGGGCTCGCTGGCCTTGTCCTTCTTCACCTATGATCCGGCGGTCGCGCGGCAGTTCGTGCTCGGCGCCGGGGCCTATCACGGCCGCGTCGTGCTGATCGATCGCGACTGCGCGCGTGAATCGACCGGTCACGGTTCGCCGCTACCGATGCTGATCCATGGCGGCCCCGGCCGCGCCGGCGGCGGCGAGGAGATGGGCGGCATCCGCGGCGTGAAGCATTATATGCAGCGCAGCGCCCTGCAGGGTTCGCCGCGCACCATCGCGGCGATCGTCAATCGCTGGCTGCCCGGTGCGCCCCAGCAGACCGGTGCGGTGCATCCCTTCCGCCTGCGCTTCGGCGAGCTCGATATCGGTTATACGCTGAACACCGCATCGCGCACCGTGACGCTGGAGGATATCGAGCATTTCGCCGAATTCACCGGCGACACCTTCTACGCGCACATGGACGAGGAAGCGGCGGCGGCGAACCCGTTCTTCCCCGGACGCGTCGCGCATGGCTATCTGATCCTGTCCTTTGCCGCCGGGCTGTTCGTCGATCCCGCGCCGGGTCCGGTGCTGGCCAATTACGGGCTGGATAATCTGCGCTTCCTCAAGCCGTTGTCGCCGGGCGAGGCGATCAAGGTGGCGCTCACCGTCAAGTCCAAGGCGCAGCGCAATCCCGAATATGGCGAGGTGCGCTGGGCCGTGCTGGTGACCGATGCGCAAGACGAGACGGTCGCGACCTACGATCTGCTGACGATGAACGCGGTCTGATCGGGCGATGGAGATCGAACGGAGCGACGGGATAGCCTTCGAGCGCGGCGGCAAGGGTGACGCGCTGCTCGTCCTGATCCACGGCCTTGCCACGACGGCGCGGGTCTGGGCGCCGATGCTGGAGCAGGCGCCGCGCCGCTGGCCGGGCCGCTGGATCGCACCCGATCTGCGCGGCCATGGCGGATCGGCGCCGGGTGCCTCTTATGCAGCGAGCGATTATGCTGCCGATATCGCCGGTCTGATCGAGCGCAGCGGGGCCTCCTCGGTCACGCTGCTCGGTCATTCCATGGGCGGGGTGATCGCGCTGACGCTAGCCGGTAGCGGGCAGGTCCGGGTGGATCGTGTGTTCGGCCTGGCCATCAAGGCCGCCTGGACCGATGCCGAGCTGGAGCGCCTGACGGCGTTGTCGCAGCGGCAACCAAAGCTGTTCGAGCACGAGGCGGAGGCGCGCGAGCAGCATCGCCGCCAGTGCGGGCTTGAGTGCGACCCGGCCTCGCCGCTGCTGGAGCGGGGCACGGTGCGCGAGGGTGACCAATGGCGCACCGCGCTGGACCAGACCGTGTTCGCCGTCTCGCGCCCGCCAATGGCGGAACTGATCGCGGCCGTGCCCTGCCCGGTTCACCTCGCTTGCGGCGAGAATGACATGATGGTTTCCGTGGAACAGTTGCGCGCGCTGGACCCGGCCGCGCGCCGCATCGATGGCGTCGGGCACAATGCGATGGTCGACGATCCCGGCGCGATATGGGACTGGATCAGCGGGGCGGTATGACCAGGTCTGCCGTCATCGACGATGCGGACGCGATCCTGCGCCTGGCCGATCCGCCGGACGGTTTCTTCGACGATCCCTATCCGCACTACCGCGCGCTGCGCGTGGCGGCGCCGATCGCGGTGGCGGGCGATGGCTCGCTGCTGCTGACACGGTATGCCGATCTCGCGACGATCTATCGCGACACGGCCACTTTCAGTTCGGACAAGAAAGCCGAGTTCGCCCCGCGCTTCGGTGACGGGCCGTTGTTCGAGCATCACACGACCAGTCTCGTGTTCAGCGACGACCCTTATCATGGTCGCGTCCGCCGGCGGCTGGTCGGTGCGCTGACGCCGCGCGCGGTGGCAGCGCTGGGCGAGGGGCTGGAGGCTTATTGCGACCGGTTGTTGGATAATTTTGTCAGGGGTCATGGGGGCGATGCGATCGCCGACTATGCGGCGGCGATTCCGGTGCGCGTGATCGGCGATATGCTTGGCGTGCCCGAGGCTGATCGACACCCGTTGCGCGGCTGGTCGCTGGCCATTCTCGGCGCGCTCGAACCCGCGCCCGATACGGACCGCATCGCACGCGGCAATGCGGCGGTGGCCGCCTTCGCCGCCTATCTCGGCGACCTGATCGTGGAGCGTCGCCGCACACCGCGTGACCCGGAGAGCGATTTGCTCACCCGGCTGATCGCCAGCGACGCGGACGGCACCGAGCTGAGCGCCGGCGAACTCATCCACAATGCCATCTTCCTGCTCAATGCCGGTCACGAGACGACCAGCAATCTCATCGGCAATGCACTACATCTCATCGCGACGAACGAAGAAGCGCGCATGCACAGCGAACCGGACGAGGCGCGCTTCGTCGAAGAGGTGTTGCGCTTCGAAAGCCCCAACCAGCTCGGCAATCGCCGCGCGACGCGCGACACGCGGCTGGGCGGGGTGGCGATTGCCGAGGGGACCTTGCTCACCCTGGTGATCGGCGCGGCCAATCGCGATCCGGAAATCTTTGCCGAGCCCGACCGTTTCGATCCGCGGCGCGAGCCCAACCGGCATCTCGCCTTCGGCGCAGGTAGCCATCAATGCGCGGGGCTGAGTCTCGCGCGGTTGGAGGCGCGCATCGCGCTTTCCGCATGGCGGCGACGGATCGCGCATTTCCGTCTGTCGGGGCCGGCCGTGCGCCAGCGGCGCGTGCGTTTCAGGGGCCTCGAAACGCTGCCGGTCGCATTATGAAGATGAAGAAGAGAGCGGCATGATCACCATCGATTACGGTCCCGCGAACATCGCCGACTTGCGTGCGCTACAGCTCGAGCGGCTCCGCTGGTCGCTGGGCCACGCCTATGACAATTCGCCGCACTACCGCGCAGCGTTCGATGCGGCGGGTGTCACACCGGCGGATTTGCGTTCGCTCGACGACCTTGCGCGCTTCCCTTTCACCACCAAGGCGGATCTGCGCGCGACCTATCCCTTCGGCATGTTCGCCGTGCCGATCGAACAGGTGTCGCGCATCCATGCCTCGTCGGGGACCACGGGCAAGCCGACCGTGGTCGGTTATACCGAGGAGGATATCCGCATCTGGTCCGCGCTGGTCGCGCGCAGCATCCATGCGGCGGGCGGACGGCCGGGCATGAAAGTCCATATCGCCTATGGCTATGGCCTGTTCACCGGCGGGTTGGGGGCGCACTACGGCGCCGAGGCGCTGGGCTGCACGGTGATCCCCATGTCGGGCGGGCAGACCGAGAAGCAGGTCCAGCTGATCTGCGACTTCAAGCCCGAGATCATCATGATCACGCCGAGCTATATGCTCTCGATTCTCGACGAGTTCCGCCGCCAGGGCATCGATCCGCGAAGCTCGTCGCTGCGCTACGGTATCTTCGGCGCCGAACCCTGGACGGAAAGCATGCGCCGCGAGATCGAGCAGGCCTTCGACATCCAGGCGAGCGACATCTACGGCCTGTCCGAAGTGATGGGCCCGGGCGTCGCGCAGGAATTTGCCGGCGATTCCGGGCCGACCATCTGGGAGGACCATTTCCTCGCCGAGATCGTCGACCCCGCGACCGGCGAGGTCCTGCCCGACGGCGCGGAGGGCGAGCTGGTGTTCACCTCGCTGACCAAGCAGGCGCTGCCGATCATCCGTTACCGCACGCGCGACCTGACGCGGCTGCTGCCGGGCGTGCATACGCCGATGCGGCGCATGGCCAAGATCACCGGCCGCTCGGACGACATGCTGATCATCCGTGGGGTCAACGTCTTCCCCAGCCAGGTCGAGGAGCAGGTGCTGAAATGCCCCGGCCTCGCACCGCATTTCCTGATCGAGATCAGCCGGCCCGGCCGCATGGATGAGGTGACGATCCATGTCGAGGCGCGGATCGGCGTGGCGCCCGACGAGCAAGCGGCGCAGGGGAAGTTGCTCTCGGCCTATATCAAAGACGTGATCGGCATCTCCGCGCACACCCGGATCGCCCCGGCAGCTTCGCTGGCACGATCGACCGGCAAGGCGAGCCGCGTTCGCGATCTCCGTCCGCGCTGATCGTCCCGGCTGTTGCCGCGCCGCCGCCGGCCGGTGCATAGTCAAGGCATGAGCCTGTCGACCGTCGAAGAAATCGCGCCGTCCGCCATGACCGACTTGCGGACGCGGTCCACGCCGGCGATCTTTCGCGGGCTTGCCGCCGACTGGCCGGCGGTACAGGCCGCGGATCCGGCCGCCTATCTTTCGCGTTTCGATCAAGGTGGCGCGATCAACGTCGCGGTGGCCCCACCCGCCGCCAAGGGCTGGTTGTCCTATACGCCCGACCTGGCCGCGCTGACCTTCACACGCGAACCTGATACGCTCGCGACATTGTTCGAACGATTGCGCCACGTCGCGTGCGAATCCGATCCACCGACCATCGCGGCCCAGGCGGTGGCGGTTGACGAGGTCCTGCCGGGGTTCACCAGCGAGAACCGTGTCGACACCGTGCCCGCTGATGTTGCGCCGCGGATATGGATCGGCAACCGCGTGCGTGTCGCGACGCATCACGACATGACGAGCAACATCGCCGTGGTGATGGCGGGGCGTCGCCGCTTCACGCTGTTCCCGCCCGAGCAGGTCGCCAATCTCTATATCGGACCGTTCGAATTCACCCCCGCAGGCACGCCGGTAAGCCTGTTCGATCCCGACGAGCCGGACCTGGATCGTTTCCCGCTGGCGGCGGAGGCGATGGCGCATGCCCGTGTCGCCGAGCTTGCGCCGGGCGACGCGTTGTTTATCCCGCATATGTGGTGGCATCACGTCCGTTCTCTCGATCCGATCAGCATCCTGGTCAATTACTGGTGGAACGAGGCACCGCCGCCACAACCAGGCCTCGCGCCGATCGACGCGATGATCCATGCCTTGCTGACCTTTTCCGGCCTGCCGCAGAATCAGCGCGATGCATGGCGGGCGATGTTCGACCATGTCGTGTTCGGCCCGCCCCCGGATCATATACCGGGCGCGAGGCGCGGCATTCGCGGTGATCTGGGTGAGGACAGCAAAGAACGGCTGCGCCGCCAGATCGCGCAGATGATGGCGCGTTAGGTCCGCGCGGCGGCGGTGCTGACCTCACCGCCGATCCACGTTTCGTGGACCGTGAACTCCCGATCGATCAGCACGAGATCGGCGCGCATCCCGGCGGCGATGATGCCGGTACGATCGCCGATGCCGAGAAAGGCCGCCGGGGTGGCCGATGCCATCGCCGCCGCCTCGCGCAGCGGCACGCGTCCTTGCTCGATCATTCCCCTGAGCGCGCCGGCCATGGTCAGCGTCGATCCGGCGAGCACGCCGTCGCTGCCGTGCAGTGTGTTGCCGTCGCGCCAGATCTCACGCCCCTGCAGCATGAAACTGGGCGAGTCGGTGCCGACGCTCGGCATGGCGTCGGTCACCAGCATCAGCCGGTGCGCGCCCTTGGCCCGCACCGCGACTCGCAGCGTCGCGGGGTGGAGGTGATGGCCGTCGGCGATGATTCCGGCAAAGGTCGCATCGTCCTCCAGCGCCGCGCCGACCATGCCGGGCGCGCGGTTGGCCAGTTGCGACATGGCGTTGAACAAATGGGTGAAGCCGGTGAGGCCGGCGTCGATCGCCGCGCGCACCACTTCATAGGACGCATCCGAATGGCCGGCGGCGACGATCACGCCGCTCGCGACGAGTTGAGCGATCTGCGCCGGCGTCGCGCATTCTGGTGCAAGGGTGACGAGGGTCTTGCCGTGCTTCGCCGAGGTCAGCAGGTCGAGATGCTCGTCCTGCAGCAATTGCAGCTTGGCTTCGCTATGGATGCCGCGCCGCGTCGCACTCAGAAACGGGCCCTCGATATGGAGGCCGAACACGCCCGGCACACCGGCCTCGATCGCCGCATCGACCGCGCGGATGCCGCGCTCGACCACTGCCAGATCGTCGCTGATCAGCGTCGGCAACAGACCGGTGGTGCCGTAACGCGCATGCGTCGTCGCGATGGTGCGGATCGTCTCGACGCTGGGATCGTCGTTGAACAGCGCGCCGCCGCCGCCATTGACCTGGGTGTCGATGAAGCCGGGGAGCAGCAACTTGCCGCCGAGATCGACGATCATCGCATCGTCCGGCGGGGCGGATGACAAGGCGCAGATCTCGCCATCGCCGATCACGACGCAGATATCGTCGCGCAGGCCCGAGGGCAGCAGCACGCGGGCATTGGTGAGCGCGGTGCGGGTCATACCGTTTCGGTCACCTTGGCGAGATGCGGGGGGTGGTCGGGATCGCGTCCGCG
>NZ_JAQGLG010000175.1 GCF_028292965.1 Sphingomonas bacterium
CTCCGCCAGACGAGCCGGGTGCCGGGCCAATCCGTTAAGGTGCCGAAGTCACGCACGCCGTCCCCGGGATCGCCGCCTTGATCGCCCCGCACGCCCGCGTCGCGTCCGCGCTCGACGCCAGCGGTCCGGCCACCAGCAACGTCAGTTCGCCGCGCTTGGGGAAAGACGCCTGCAACCCCGGCACCACGCCGCGGCTCTCGATCTTGCGCCACAGATTGTGCGGATTGTTCTCGTCGCGATAGGCGCCGAGCAGCAGCTTCCACCCGCCGCCACGCGCCGCGACCGCGACGGGCGGCCGGGCGGCTGGCGTTTCCGTCGGTACTGGGCGGCTCGGCGGCACAGGCCGCGTCGCTGGCGGCACCTGTGTCACCACCGGCGCGGGCCGGCCCGGCCGCGCCGGCACGATCGCCGGCTGCTGCCCGGCATTCTGGTCATAGGAGGAAGGCGGCAGCTCGGTCCCGCGCATCCCGCCGCTGGTGCCCGTGCCGGCAATCTCCGGCGGCAGTTCGGGGCGCTGTGCCGCGGCCTCATATTGCCGCGCCAGCACCAGGCCCTGCTGGCGCTGGTCGAGCGGGATATAATCGTCCATCTGTGCCTGCACCTGCGCCGCACGCGGCAGGCCCGAGGCTGAGGAGCGCACCAGCAGGGCATAGGCGCGGGGCCAGTCCTTGGGCACGCCGTCGCCGTTGAACAGCATCGTGCCGAGCACCATCTGCGCGCGCGGCTCGCCGCGGGCGACGGATTTCTCCAGCCACGGCACCGCGTCGCCACGCTTGCCCTCGTCGAACAGGGTCAGGCCGTAATTGGTGATCGCCTCGACATGACCCTGCAGCGCGGCCTTGCGAAACCAGGCCTCCGCCATCGGCAGGTCGACCGGCACGCCGCGCCCGAGGCGATAGGCTTGGCCCATGTTGAAACAGGCATCGGCATCGCCCGCATTGGCGTCGACGCGCCAGATATCGACCGCCTTCTTATACTCGCCGCGGCTCCACGCATCGACCCCGGCCTTCACATCGGCCGTCGCCGGCAAGGCGCCCGCCAGCCCGATCAGAGCCGCGGCCAGCGCCGTCGTCAGAGTCGTTCTTCGCATCAGGTTACGCATCATTTGGCCCCGTCCCGCTACGCTACTTGGAAGGATCATGCCGCGTAACGCGCATTTGGCAAAGATTTCGTTAGCCATGCCGTGCCGCTTTGGGCCGGATGCTGAGGGCGCGTTAACCTGTTCTTGACGGGTGACATGCCATTTCCCCTCCCGAACAACGGGATATTAGGGGCAACAATGCGCATCCTTGCGATGGCATCTCAAAAGGGCGGGTCGGGCAAGACCACGCTATCCGGACATCTCGCCGTCCAGGCGCAGCTGGCCGGTGCCGGGCCGGTCGTGCTGATCGATATCGATCCGCAAGGGTCGCTGTCCGATTGGTGGAACGAGCGGCAGACCGAATATCCGGCCTTCGCCCAGACCACGGTCGCGCGGCTCGCCGCCGATCTGGAGGTGCTGCGCCAGCAGGGCTTCCGCCTGGCGATGATCGATACGCCGCCGGCCATCACCATGGCGATCCAGAGCGTCATCGCGGTCGCCGAACTGATCGTCATCCCGACCCGGCCCAGCCCGCACGATCTGCGCGCCGTCGGCGCCACGGTCGATCTGTGCGAGCGCGCCGGCAAGCCGTTGCTGTTCGTCGTTAACGGCGCCACCCCGCGCGCCAGCATCACCTCGGAGGCCGCCGTCGCGCTGTCGCAGCACGGCACCGTCGCCCCGATCACCGTCCATCACCGCACCGATTTCGCCGCCTCGATGATCGACGGCCGCACCGTCATGGAAGTCGATGGCAACGGCAAGTCGGCGCAGGAGATCCAGGCGCTGTGGGGTTACATCTCCGACCGCCTCGAAAAGAACTTCCGCCGCACGGTGTTCGCGGCACCCGCCGCGCCGAGCGGCTTCGGTGCCGCGCGTTCGGCCCAGGGTGGCTTTGGCCGCCGGGTGGTGAGCTGAGCGATGTCGATCACCGGATCCAAACCGCTGGCGTCGCTTTCGTCGGGCCTGCTTGCCCGCAAGGGCCAGGCGCGCCCGGCCATGCGGCCGCAGGGCTATGGCGGCTTCGGCGCCATCCCCGGGCAGCAGGATGACCTTGGCTGGAACGACATGGGCCATGACGAGCCGCACCCGCCGCACGTCGCGGCCGTGCCGCCGGTCCTGCGCCAGCTCGAACAGCTCCAGGAGGAATTCGCCCCGCAGGTGCCGCAGGCTTACGAGCCGACGGTAGAACCGCAGGTCGAGGCCTCTCAAGAGGTCGAGGACTATGAGGAAGAGTATGAGCCGGAGCAGGAGGGGACGTACGCGCCGCTGACTGCGTCCGTCGCTCATGCCGAGCCCGTCGTCGAGGCGCCCGTTCCTCATGCCGAGGTCGTGCGCCCGGTATCGGTCGCCACCGCGAGCCGGCTCGACCGCGAGACCGCGGCCAAGACCAAGCGGGGCAAGGCCGCCTTCACGCTGCGCCTCGATCATGACCGCCATCTGCGCCTGCGTATCGCCAGCGCGCTCTGCCATCGTTCCGCGCAGATCCTCGTCACCGAGGCACTCGACGCGTTCCTGAATTCACTGCCCGAGGTCGGCGCGCTGGTCAGTCAGCTCCCGCCGCCCAAGGCACGACGTTGACCTGTTGGGGGGAAACACCATGAAGACCCGGGCTGCCATCACTCTGGGGCTGTCGGTATTGACGCTTGGCGGCGCGAGCCTGGCCTATGCCGGCGCGCGCAACGAGACCAAGGTCGAGAAACAGGCTTTGGCCAGCGCTCACAAGGCGCAGGACTTCCTCGCCAAGGGCAAATACGCCGCCGCTGTCTCGTTTGCCGAGACCGCGGTTTCGTTGCGTCCGCAGGTTTCCGATTACCGCGTCGTGCTCGGCCAGACCTACCTGAAGGCCGGCCGTTTCATCTCGGCGCGCGATGCCTTCGGCGATGCGCTGACCCTTTCGCCCGATAACGGCAAGGCTGCGCTCAACCTCTCGCTGGCGCAGATCGCGACCGGCGACTGGGACGGCGCCCGCAAGACCCTTTCGGCCCATGCCGGGACGATCAACCCGAGCGACCGTGGTCTTGCCATGGCGCTGGCCGGTGACCCCTCGGGTGCCGTCGAGGTGCTGACCGCCGCGGTCCGCACCCCCGGTGCCGACACAAAAGTCCGCCAGAACCTCGCCCTTGCGCTGGCGCTCGCCGGTCGCTGGCAGGAAGCCAAGTCGATGATCTCGGTCGATCTCGCGCCGGCCGATGTCGATCAGCGCATCATGCAATGGGCTTCCTTTGCGCGTCCCAAATCGGCCTCCGACCAGGTCGCCAGCCTGCTCGGCGTGACCCCGATCGCCGATGGCGGCCAGCCTGTCGCGCTCGCACTCAATGCGCCCGCGCCGATGACCGTCGCTGCGGCCGACCCGATCGATGCGCATATGCCCGGCCAGTCGCCGGTCGTCGCCGATGTCGTCCAGCCGCAGGTTGCCGATGTCGCGGTCACCGCGGCCCCGTCGCTGGCGGTCGCCTCCATCCAGTTCGGCCCGCATGCCGAGGTCGTCCAGGCACTCCCGGCAGCCCCGGTCCGCGCCGTTGCGGTCAAGGCACCGGCTCGCCCGGTGGCACTGGCCGCCGTCGCCTCGGTGCCGATGCGGCCGGTCGTGGTGCCTGCCAAGGGCAATTTCTTCGTCCAGATCGGCGCCTATCCCAGTGTCGCGGTCGCCCATGACAAATGGGGCCGTATCGCCTCGAGCTTCGCCGGGCAGACCCCGCACGGGATGAACGTCACCTCCAAGGCCGGGACCTTCTACCGCGTCTCGGTCGGCGGGTTCTCGCGCGGTCAGGCCGATGCGATGTGTTCTTCCTACCGTGCCAAGGGCGGCAATTGCTTCGTCCGCGCCGGTGCCGGCGAGCAGACCGCCGCCTGGATCAAGGCCAAATAATCAGACGAGTGACGCGCCGCCCTTGAACAGGCGGCGCACCTTGCCCTGTACCGGCAGCCCGTCGAACGGCGTGTTGCCGGCGCGACCGGGCATGTTGTCGGCGTCGATCATCCACGACGTTTCCGGATCGAGCAGCATCAGATCGGCCGGCGCGCCGGGTGCCAGCGTGCCTGTTTCCACCCCCAGCACCTTTGCCGGATTGGCGGCGAGCAGGGCGAACAGCCGCTCGATCGGGATCACCTCGTCGCGGACCAGCCCGAGCGACAGCGCGAGCAAGGTTGCCGCGCCGGCCATGCCGGCAGCCGAATCGGCGAAGGGCAGGCGCTTTTCCTCCGGCCCGCGTGGGTCGTGCCCCGAGCAGATCACGTCGATCGTGCCGTCGCGCGCGGCTTCGATTGCGGCGCGGCGATCGTCTTCGCTGCGCAGCGGCGGCGAGAGGTGGGCGAAGGTGCGGAAGTCGCTCATCGCGATATCCGACAGGAACAGATGGGCCGGGGTAATACCGCAGGTCACGCGCACACTGCGGCGCTTGGCGGCGCGGATCAGGTCGAAGCCGGTCGCTGTCGTGACCTGGCGAAAATGGAGCGCGGCGCCGGTATCCTCGGCGAGCATAAGGTCGCGCGCGATGGCCAGGGCCTCGGCGATGGCGGGCGCTGAGGGCAGGCCCATGCGGGTCGCGGTCTCGCCGGCAGTGGCGACGGCGTTGCCTGACGCACCGCCGTCCTCGGCATGCGACACCACGGTCAGGCCGAGATCGCCGGCATAGGCCAGCACCTTGCGCATCACGCCCGAGTCCGCGATCCACTTCTCACCGGTGCCGACGGCCTTCGCTCCGGCGGCGCGATTGATCGCCATTTCGGCGAGGTCGTGGCCGGCCAGGCCCTTGGTCGCGGCGGCGATGGGATGGATCCACAGCCCGGGCTTGCCGATCAGCGCGGCGCGCTGGACGATGCCGGGGTCGTCGAGCACCGGCGATTGGTCGGGCATCAGGCCGATGCGGACGATGCCACCGGCATGGCATGCCGCCCGATCGACCGTGAACACGCCGAGGTCGACGATCGCCGGGGCGAGCATCTTGCCCTGGCAATCGATCGTCTCGATGCCATGCGGAACATCGAAGATGCCGGTCGCGGCGATCACGCCGTCGCGGACCAGCAGGCCGCCGCGCGATACGCCGCCGGTTGGGCAGACCAGTTGGGCGTTGAGGAAGGCGAGGGTGGGGGTCATGCCCAGCCCTCCACGCCGCGGGCCCGACGGGTCAGCACGTCCAGGCACGCCATGCGCACCGCGACGCCCATCTCGACCTGCTCGGTGATGGCGGACTGGGCGACATGGTCGGCGACGGCGGAGTCGATCTCGACCCCGCGGTTCATCGGGCCGGGGTGCATGACGAGGGCATCGGGCTTGGCCCTGGCGAGGCGTTCGAGCGTCAGGCCGTAGCGCAGATGGAACTCGCGGTTGGAGGGGACGAAGCCGCCGCTCATCCGCTCATTCTGCAGGCGCAGCATCATCACCACGTCGCAGCCGTCGAGCGCGGCGTCGAAGTCGGTGAAGGGCGTAACGCCCATGCGTTCGATCCCGGCCGGCATCAGGGTCGAAGGCGCGCAGACGCGGACCTCGGCGGCGAGCGTCGTCAAGGCGAGGATGTTGGAGCGCGCCACGCGGCTGTGCAGCAGGTCCCCGCAGATCACCACGCGCTGCCCCGCCACCGAGCCACGCCGGCGGCGAATGGTAAGGGCGTCGAGCAGGGCTTGCGTCGGGTGCTCGTGCTGCCCGTCGCCGGCATTGAGCACCGGGCAATCGACCTTGTCGGCGATCAGCCGCACTGCGCCCGAGGCCATGTGGCGGATGACGATCATGTCGGCGCGCATCGCGTTGAGGGTCATCGCCGTGTCGATCAGCGTCTCGCCCTTCTTCACCGAGCTTTGCGCCGCATGCATGTTGACCACATCGGCGCCGAGGCGCTTGCCGGCGATCTCGAACGACAGCAGCGTGCGGGTCGAATTCTCGAAGAAAGCGTTGATCAGCGTGAGCCCCGCGAGCCGCTTGTCGGGCGCGGCATGGGCGCGGTTGGCCTCGACCCAGCGTTCGGCCTCGTCGAGCAGGAAGGTGATCTCGTGCGGCTGCAGGCCGCCGATACCGATAAGGTGCCGATGCGGGAAAACGGCACCGCCCTGGATCAGGGTGGCGGGGCGATGATCGGAAGCTGACATTAAAGCGCTCGCCTAACGGTGTGGAGCGCGGGGCGCAAGCCGTGCATCTTTTTCGTGGGTCGCCCGTAGGAGATTATTGTTGCTCGCGCAGGGTTTCGGTGGATGATGCGCGCCAAGCGGGGGGTCGCACCAGAATGTTTGCCGAAGCGCCTATTTCGGGGACGGAGCATGTCGTTCCGGCAGTGCGCTTTCACATCGCCGCGCCGCCGCTGCGCGATCTCGTCACCTCTTATTACATCGTCGATGCGCCGGGGCCGCTGCATGACAGCCTGCACCCGGAATGGGCCAATATCCGTTTCGGTTTTGCCGGCATCTGGGAATTCGAGGATTTCCACAGCGACGATCTCATCACCGCACCCAACGCGACCCTGTTCGGCCCGACCGATCGTGGGCGGCGCTTTTCGACTAGTGGCGGCTCGACGCTCGGTATCGGACTGACCCCGCTCGGCTGGCTGCGGCTGGTCGGGGGCGATGCAGGACGTGTGGCCAATCGCATCCTGCCGCTTGGCAATGCGCTGGGGGTCGACGGCATGAAGATCTGCAGTAAGCTCGCGGCGTGCGCGACCGAGTTGGACCGCGTCGCCTATCTCGACGCGTTGCTGACCCGCCGCGCGGCGCGATCGAGCACCCGCGAGGAACTGACGCGCCGCGCGCATGCCGTGCTGGTCGCGGGCGAGATCGAGGATGTCGGCGATTTCGCCGCGCAAGTCGGGGTCGAGCGACGCACGCTCAACCGGCTGTGCATGCGGGTGTTCGGTTTTACCCCCGTGCGCCTGCTGGCGCGGCAGCGCTTCCTGCGCACGCTGGGCGCGGTACGCGACCATCTCGACCGGCCGCTGAGCGAGGTGATCGACGGCGCCTATTACGACCAGGCGCATTTCAACCGCGACTTCAAGGCGTTCATGGGGATGACGCCGATGGCCTATTTCAACTCGCCGCGCGAAGTGCTGCGTCGCGCCGGGACCGAGCGGCACAAGGCGCTGGGCGCGGCGGTGCAGGGGCTTCATCCCGCCAAACCGGTTTGAGCCTGACCCGTACCCCAACCTCCGTTCGCTTCGAGCGTAGTCGAGAAGCATCAGCGTGGCGCTAGTGTCGGTTTCTCGACTTCGCTCGAAACGAACGGGAAGGGATGGCGAGGCCCGGCCCATTCCAACCCCACGAACGGGGAGGGAGGGTGCGGCGCTGCTCATCCCAGCGCCACCAGCGCATCGATCGCGCCTTGCAGGATATAGGCGGCGGCCATCTTGTCGACCAGCTCGGCGCGTTTGGCGCGGCTGGCGTCCTGCTCGATCAGGGTGCGGGTGACGGCAACGGTCGACCAGCGTTCGTCCTGCAGGAAGATCGGCAGGTCGAGATCGAGCAGGTTGCGGGCAAAGGCGCGGCTCGACTGGCTGCGCGGGCTCTCGCTGCCGTCGAGATTGAGCGGCAGACCGATGACGATGCCCTTGACCTGCTGGGCGGCGATGATCGCGATGAGAGCGAGCTTGTCCTTCTGGAATTTGGTGCGGCGGATCAGTTCGGCCGGGCTGGCGAAGCTCCACCCCGCGTCGCACAAGGCGACGCCGATCGTCTTGGTGCCGACGTCTAGACCCATGAGACGCCCGCCACCCGGCAGGACCTCACGGAAGGGGACGCGGTCGGTGGTGATCATTGCGCGGCCTTGAACGCCGCCAGCCGTCGGGCGGCGTCGGCGCGGACATTGGCCCAGAACAGGCTGTAGTCATAGACATGGTAATTGTTGCCGGGCAGCGCATAGCCGCCCATCGATACCGGCTCGCCGATCAGCAGGATGCCGCGGCCGTCGCAGCGCGCGGCGATGGCATGGGCCGTCATGGTCGCGCTCGACAGATCGGCATTGGGGACGAGCGTGCCGAGATTGGCGCTGGCCGGCGCCTTGGCATCGGGTGTGCCGGTGAGCGGGTTGGTGCAGATCACCGCGCTGCCTTTGCGTGGGCTTCCGGTCAGGCCGGTGGTGGCATCGAAGCGGTCGAACGTGGCGCTGGGATCGGCGGGTTCGGCATAGCTTTGCCATGACAGGATGCAGCCGGCCTGATCGGCCGCGGTGCATTCGGGCAGGCCGAGCGCAGGCAGATCGGCGGTGCGCGAGACCGGCCAGCCGATGACATAGGCCGCGACGATGCGCTTCGCGAGCGGGGTGCCGGCGATGCGGTCATGCAGCAGGCGGACAAGGTGCATCGAGCCCTGGCTGTGCCCGGCAAGGATGATCGGACGGTCGCCGGCCTGGGCAAGGAACTGGTCGAAGGCGAGCAGCACGTCGCGATAGGCAAGGTCGATCGCCTTGGTCGCCTCGGGCTGATCGGTGAGGAAGGCGCCGAACGCGGCCTGGCGGTAACGTGGCGCCCAGATCGCGCCGACCTCGTTGAACGCGCTGGCCTGGCCCTTGGTGAAGAAAGCGGCGCGGTTGTTGGCCTCCGCGTCGTCGAGCGGCGCATTCCAATGGGTGCGGACGAGATAGGAGGTCGGGTGGATGAAGAACACAGCCGCCTCGGGCGCTGCCGCCGGCGTGTAGCCGGCCGGCGTCCACAGGCCCGGATTGCCGGGCTTGTCGGGTCGGGCGATCCACATCTTCGCGTCGCCATAGGCGTTGCCGGGCAGGGTCGGCATCGCCTCGAACGCGCTGGTCGGCACGAAGGCGAAGCGCATCATCTGGTCGCCGAACAGGCGATAGGCGAAGAGGCCGGCGACTCCGAACATGATCAGCGCAGCGACGACATAGAGAAACTTCCGGGCCAAGGGCTGGGGACTCCGCACGCGCGGCGCAACGATGCGGCCGCTGCGGCGCTCCTTGCCCGAGGGGTCGGCGGCAGGCAATCGGGCGTGCGGGATTTCATGGCGCGGCGAGCCGTCGGGTGACCTCGGCTTCGACGGCGACCCTGAAGCGGGTCGCGTTTTCGACCGCCTGTTGCCTGCTTTCCTGTGCGACCTGCTGCCGTCGTTCGGCGATGATCTGCGCGATATCGGTGTCGGGCTCGGGCACGCGCGCCCAGGGTTTGGGGCGGCGGATGGCGAGCCAGTGGAGCGCGGCGCGGACATCGGCGGGGATGTGCATCGTGTAGGGTATGGCGACCGGGCCGCCGTCGCGTGTGGTGACGATTTTCTCGGCGGTGTAATCGTAACCCACAGCCCGCTGATAGAGGGCGCGCTCGACGCGGTCGTCGGCGGCGTCCTTGCCGACGCGTACGGCGGCGGTGAACTCGTCGTGGAGCAGACACCAGCGGTAGAAGGTGCGTACCGAGATGCCCAGAATATCGGCAACCTCGATATCGGTCGCGCCGTTGCGGCACAGCCGCTCGGCGATGCGGGCGAATTCCGGTTTGTACGGCGAAGGGCGTCCTGCTGGCATGGGTGTGGCAGATAATGGCTCGGCGCGCGCGGTTGAATCAGGCTGTGCGGTCGGTGCGCCGGGTGCGCATGACAAAATTCGCATGCCGGTATCCGCTTTGTACCGAAGCGGAGACGTCGGACTCCGCCCGCAATTTTGTCAGGTGTCCCTTGGGGCCGACCCACTCCAACCCCTCTTTTGCCAGGGAGGGGAGTGCGAGCATTCATTCGCACGGGCAGGCCCTTGACTCTTATATTGCCATATATCTATATAGATAAATGGCTATGCAGCAACAACATCTCGATTCGGTCTTCGCGGCGCTGAGCGACCCGACCCGTCGCGCCATCCTTGCCCGGCTCGCGCTGGGCGAGGCGGACGTCTCCGAACTTGCGCAGCCGTTCTCGCTCAGCCAGCCGACCATTTCCAAGCATCTCAAGGTGCTGGAGACAGCGGGGCTGATCGAGACCGCGCGCCATGCTCAGCGCCGCCCCCGCCGCCTGAACGCGGCGCGGGTGAAGGATATCGCCGACTGGATCGAGCCGTTCCGCACGCTGTGGGAGCGTCGCTTCGACAATCTCGACCAACATCTCACCGCCAGAATGCAACAGGAGAAATGACCATGCCCGCCACCGCCACCGCACAAGCCCCCACCGGTTTCGACATCGACCGCGCCAACCACGCGCTCCGGTTCGTGCGCGCCTTTTCGGCGCCGCGCGAGATGGTGTTCGAAGCCTGGACAACGCCGGAGCAGCTGGCTTGCTGGTGGGATGCCGGCGGCGAACATCTGACGGTGTGCGAAATGGACTTGCGCCCCGGCGGCAGCTTCCGGTTCGTCGCGCCCAGCCATGCGCATATGGCCTTTACCGGCACCTATCTGACCATAAACCCGCCTGAGCGGCTTGAGTTCGAGGCAATGGACGCGATCGGTCGGGTGCTGCTGGACGAGGTCGATGGCGGCACGCGGATGACGGTCGAGATCGTGTGCACCTCGGCCGATCATCTCGAACACTATATCAAGCTCGGCGTCGCCAACGGCACCAGCCAGACGTGCGACAATCTGGTCGCCTTCATCGCCGGACAGCGCCGGGATGGCTGAGATGCACCGGCCCGAAGACGTGGCGGCGGGGTTCCAGGCCGCCTAGAACGCGCACGACATGGTGGCGCTCGGCGAGAGCGCGGCGGTGGATGCATAGCGCGCGATTGCGTCACGCCACCGTTAATCCCCGGACGCTGCAAGTTTCGCTATCGGCGCATTGACCGTGAGAATATGAACCATATATGGTTCGTATATTCCAATCGTGTACTGAGGGCTCAATGGGCATTGTGAAAATCGACGACGAGCTTCACGAAGAGGCGCGTCGGGCCAGTAGCGTGATGT
>NZ_JAQGLG010000155.1 GCF_028292965.1 Sphingomonas bacterium
CGATCCCTGGCCCGCGCTCGAGAAACTATGGGGGCTGCGCGGCCAGACCGGTGTGATCAACGGCGTGTCGGGGCTGATCTGCGGCCACGCCGTCCAGGACGACAAGCGAACGGTGGTGCAGGGGGGCCGCCAGGGTGTGATCCGTTTCATCGCTCTCGACAACATGATCGAGAATTCCTTCTCGGCCTGGCTTTGGGACGTGGGGATCGGCCCTGGCGGCTGGGCGAGCGGCGGCGACGTCATCCATCAGGTGCGCCCGCTCTACGCGCAGGGCGTGTTGCGCGCCCTTGTGGTGGCGATCCCGGGCACGGCCCGAACCAGGGCGCTGGCCGAGAGCACCGAGATGGCGGCGTCGGACGAGCGGCGGATCAAGGGCGATGATCCCGTTCCGCTGCCGGGGCTCGGGCGACGGCTGGAGTTGCAGGCGATCGACCAGGTTACCGCCCAGGTGCGGGCGGCCGACCCCGACCCGGCGCATTTCGCTACGGCCTTCCGGCGGCGGTGGTGGAATTTCGACATCGAGAGCAGCATCATCCTGCACGAGGGGCGGCATGTGCTCGACGAGATCGGCTATGCCGGCGCGCGGGAACTGTCGGCGCCCGAGCTGGAGTATCGCGGCAAACTGTCGGAGATCGGTTACAGCGATCTGCCGCGCAATGCTTTGTCGGGCATTCTCGGTGCGGAGCTGGCCCGCGACACCTCGCACGGCGCGGCCAATGCGCGGATCATGGCGTTGTATCGCGACTGGGTGGCGGCGCATGCGGCCGAGGTCGCCGGCTTCGATCTGGCCCAGCCCGCGGCGCTGCAGATCGACAGACTGAGCGACGACCAAGTCCGCGCCATCGCGCATGGCGCCGATCCCGAGCTACATACGCCGCCTGGCGCCGCGCACTGACGCGCAAGTCAAAGCGCCTCCGCCCGTTCCAGCATCTCGTCCCCATCGCCGCGCCGCGCCAGGGCAGCGCGCAGCATGACCATCGCGGCATAAACCACCACGACGATGACCAGCCAGCGCAGCAGCTCGACCGACAGGCCCTTGACGATGAACGCCGCGGCGAGAACCGCGGGGATGCCGCCGAGCGCGAGGCCCAGGGCGATCTTCACATCGGTCGTGCCGAGCCGGATGCACTGCGCGCTCGCCGCCGTGCCCGCGATCGACGCGCCGGCGGCCATTATCGGGAAGCTCAGCTTCGGGTCCATGCCCATCAGGCTGAGCATCGCCAGCGTCGGGGCATAATTGCCGACGCCAAAATTGAGCAGCATGCCGAAACCGAAATTGGCGAGGATCGCGACGACCATCAGCAACGGTGGCAGGGAGCTGGCGGTGCCGCCGCCCGGCATCATGTGCAGATTGGCGAGCGCGTAGAAACTCGCCGCGCACAGCAGCGCGCCGGCCACGGCGAGTTGCACGACCCGGACATTGGTCCGCGCGACCAGCGGCGCGCCGAGCAGCGCGCCCGCGACCAGCATGATGACGCAGCCGACCAGCAGCACCGGATCGATGAACACGCCGAGCAGGACGATGAAGATCATTGCCTGGACGATCGATGGCGGGGTGTAACCGACCAGCATGGTCGTTGGCATGATGCGGTCGGGGACCAGCCCGCGGAACTTGAACCACGCCATGGTCGGCGCGAACGAGCCGATGCCGAGCGTATCGAAGAAATTGGCCACCGCGCCGACGGCCACCGTCTCCCAGCCCGGCACCAGCCGTCGCGCCACCGCCGCGCGGACCAGATTGCCGCAGCAGAACAGCAGCGCGAGGATCAGCGGTATCAACAGCGCGGTCAGCATGGCCCGGCCCCCCTTGCCGGGTGCCCCCACCCGGATGCTTGAAGGGTATAGGATTTGGGTGTGGGAGCAATGGGCAAGGGTTACACCTTCTTATTCCCCTCCCGCTTGCGGCAGGGGGCAGGGGGTGGGCGCCCGCCCTCCTCCTGCGCGATCGCTCGCGGATGACGGGTGCCCACCCCTAGCCCCTCCCGCAAGCGGGAGGGGAATAAGAGGCATCAAGCGAGGCCCCAGCCCACAGTTCAGGCCGCCGAGCGCATCTCCGTGTCAGGCTCGGCCGCCAGCACACGGTTCCGCCCGCCTTGCTTGGCCGCATAGAGCGCGGTGTCGGCGCGTTTCAGCGAGGCGGCACCTCCATCGGCCGGTTCCAGCGTCGCCACGCCGGCGGAGAAGGTGACATGGCCGATCGGCTTGTGCGTTTCCTGGTTGACCAGGTGACGCGCGCCGAGCGTGCGGCGCAGTTCCTCGACGATCACCGTGGCGGCGGCTACCGTGCAATCCTCGAAGATCAGCGCGAATTCCTCGCCGCCGAAGCGCGCGACATAGCATTGCTCGCCCGCCGCCTTTTGCAGTGACGAGGCGACCAGGCCGAGCACGCGGTCGCCGACATCATGGCCGTGCGCGTCGTTGATCGCCTTGAAATGATCGATGTCGCACAGCGCGATCGCCGACGGCCGGCTGTGGTCGGCGCTCGCCTCGGCCGCCTGGCGCAGGCGCGTGTCGAAGGCGCGACGATTGGGCAGGCCGGTCAGATGGTCGACCTGCGCCTCGCGCTGCGCGCTTTGCAACACGGTGCGCAACTGCGTCGTCTCGATCGAGCGCTGGCGCAGTTCCTCCTGGATGTCGCGCGTCTGGCTGACCATCGCGCGGGTCAGGCCGATCAGCCGTTCGACCGCGGGCAATGCCTCGGCCGTGGTCAGCCGGTCGGCCTCGGCCTGCAGCGCGTCGCTATAGACATGCGCCGAGCCGCGCGCGCGCTCGACCAGTTCGAGACATTGGCCCAGCACGGCCTCGACCTGTTCGGTGGTCGAGGCGATCCGCGCGGCGCGGCGTTCGGCCACCGGGCTCTCGGCGTAGAAATTCTCCACCCAGTCGTTGGTCAAAGCGGTGCGGGTGACCAGCGCCTCCTCGATCGCGCGTTCGAGCTTGCGGTTCGAGCGCGACAGATAGTCGTGCGCGCACATCAGGTTCAATGCCGTCAGGTCGAGCCCGTTGGCGAACAGGAAGGTGCCGATCTCGTCGAACAGCAAATGCCCCTGGATCGTGCGCGGCATCTCGGCCGGCGCGACCCGCGGATTGTCAAAAGATTGGTGCATGTTCATGACTCATGATGACAATCGGCGCCGTCCTTCCGACCTCGGGGATATCCGCGGTTGGTAAATATGCACTCAACGTGCCGATAATTCGTTACGGCTGCGTCGTTTTTATCTACCCATTATGGGCTGCTCGCAGTGCCACCTCGCGCGTCACGCCGATCGCCTCGAGAAAGCGGCGATCATGGCTCACCACCAGCAGCGCGCCGTCATAGCAAGCGAGCGCCGCCTCCAGCACTTCGATCGACGCCAGGTCGAGATGGTTGGTCGGCTCGTCGAGCAGCAACAAGCGCGCCGACTCCGGGCCGCCGAGTACACAGGCGAGTCCGGCACGCAGCCGCTCGCCGCCCGACAGCGTGGCGACGATGCGCGCCGCGTCGCGGTTGCGAAAGGCGAAGCGGGCCAGCGCGGCATGGCCCTCCTGCGCGCCGAGCCCGGGATGGCGGGCGAGGAAATTGGCGAGGATCGTCGCGGTCGGATCGAGCAGCGCGACATGCTGGTCGAGCATCGCCAGCCGCCCCTCGGCGCGCCGCACGCTGCCCGATGATGGCGCGATGCCGCCCAGCGCGACGCGCAACAGGCTCGACTTGCCGGCACCGTTGGGGCCGGTCACCGCGATCCGCTCGGGGCCGCGGATCGTCAGGCTCCACGGGCCGAGCGTGCGTTCGCCGACGATGAGCGTCGCCTCCTCCATGGCGAGCAACTCGCTATTGGCCGGCTGGCCGGTCGGCGGCAGGTCGATGGTGAGGGCCGCGATGACTTCGACTTCGGCGCGCGCCGCCGCCAGCTTTTCAGCCGCCGCTTCCGTCTGGCGTTCGGCAATGCGGTTGTCGCGGGCGCTGCTGTTCTCGGCGCGTTCGGCCTGGCGCCCGAGCAGGATCTTCGGCGCGCTGCCGCTGGCGGCATAGGCACGCCCGGCCTTGTCGCGCCGCGCCTTGGCCTCATGTCGGTCCTGCGCGGCACGGTCCGCCGCCTTCGCGCCGCGCGCCGCCGCGTCGAGCGCGGCATCGGCGCGGGCGCGCTCGGCATCGCGCTCGGTGGCGTAGGCCGACCAGCCGCCGCCGATCTCGCGCACGCCGATGCTGCGCAATTCGACGATGCGATCGACCGCTTCGAGCAGTGCGCGGTCATGGCTCGCGACGATCGCCGCGCCGCGCCAATGGCTGAGCAACTGCGCCACCGCGGCGCGGCCTTCGGCATCGAGATTGTTGGTCGGCTCGTCGAGCCGGATCAGGTCGGGCGCCTCGATCAACAGCCGCGCCAGCCCGACCCGTGTGCGCTCGCCACCCGACAGGGTCGCGATGCGCCGGTCGAGGTGCATGCCGGTGAGACCGGTCTCGGCGAGCGCCTCGGCGACGCGCGGCTCCAGCGTCCAGTCGGCGAGCGCGAAGTCGTCCTCGCTGCCTTCGCCCCGCTCGATCCGCGCGATTGCCGCGCGCACGCCGGCGATGCCCAGCGCATCGCCCACCGACAGCGCACCCGACCAGTCCTGTGCCAGCACGCCGACGCGGCCGGTACGGGTGACATGGCCGGCCATGGGCTCGATGTCGCCGGCGATGATCGCGAGCAGGGTCGACTTGCCGCTGCCATTGCGCCCGACCAGCCCGACACGCTCGTGCGCGCCGACCGACAGCGTCAGGTCATGGAACAGCGCCCGCCCGTCAGGCGCGGCGGCGGAGAGACGGTCGAGGGTGAGAAGAGCGGACATGGGTCACCTGGGATGCGGGGAACGAAGAAGCGGCGTTCGTCCGATCGTCCAAGATGACCTCCTGTGGTTGCGGATGCGCGATATGCGGCGGCTGGCGCGACGGTGCAAGCGTCTCGGGGAATAGTAGACAGTCATGACTGATGATATATACCAATGGTAGCTACCAAGGAGTTGGCGATGAACGACATGGCCAAGATTTTCTGGAACGGGCGCAGCCAGGCCGTGCGGCTTCCCAAGGAATATCGCTTCGAAGGCCGTGAGGTCAGTATCCGGCGTGAGGGCGACAAGGTGATCCTCGAACCGGTCGCGCATCCAGGCGCGTTGGACGCGGATGCCATAGGCGATGATGTTGCGCACCGACTCGACCAGCTTCGTGCGCTGATCGACGAAGGGGTAGCGAGTGCCGATGCGGGCACATGGGATGCGGACGAGATCAGGCGGATCGCGCGCGACGATATGGTGGCCGACGACGATTGAGCACGATCCGCTACCGGCGCGCGGCGCAGAGCGATGCGGTGGCGATCTGGCGTTACATCGCGCGCGACAGCCCGACCTTCGCAGACGCGACGCTGGCGCGCTTTACAGAAAAGCTTGAGCGGCTGGCTGACAACCCATCGCTCGGCACGCCGCGGCCCGAAGTCCGCGCCGGCCTGCGCAGCTTTGCGGTCGGCAATTACATCCTGTTTTACGCTCCAGACAATGACGGCATCACCCTGTTTCGAATTGTGCATGCTGCGCGGGATATCGGCGCGATCCTCTGAGGCGATTGACCGCTGGCTCAGGTATGCGGCACCGTCTCATACGCCATCGCGCCGATGTCATTACCCTCGGTATCGAGGAACCGGATGAGCGCGCCGACGGTCGGGATCACCCCCTTGGCGTAGGTGATCGTCCCGCCATGCGCCACGACCAGCGCGGCGATGGCGTCGACATCGTCGACCGCGAAGGTCGCCTCGATGCCGTTGAGGCCGGTACCGGTGCGCGGCGTCTGGCGTTTGTGCATCAGGCCCTGGATGCCGGGCGAGGCGTCGTCGCCGGTGTGGATCAGGTAGAAGCCGGGCGGGCCCCAGGGTTCGAACTGCCAGTCGAACACCGCCTCGTAAAAGGCACGGGCGCGGTCCACGTCGTCGACATGGATGGCGAAGGAGGCGAGGTTGGCGGTCATGGCATGATCCCTTGCTGACGGGCCGATGCTATCGGCTTGGCGGCGTGACGCAATCGCGATATTCTGGCAATCGATGTCGCGAAAACGCCGCCTTGTCGCCGACGAGCCCTTTCTGGTGATCCGCGCCGCCGCGTCCGATCTCGCCGGCGGACAGGTGATTGCGCGGCATGCGCATGACTGGCACCAGCTGATCTACGCCTCGGCCGGCGTGATGACCGTGACCACCGAGGCGGGTAGCTGGGTCGTGCCGCCCAACCGCGCGGTATGGGTGCCGGCCGGGATCCGCCACGCGATCCGCTTCGCCGGCCAGAGTCGGTTCCGCACGCTCTATATGATGCCCGGGTGGAGCGAGCGCCTGCCCGGGACGTGCCTGGTCGTGGCGGTATCGCCCTTGCTGTCGGCGCTGGTGGTGCGTGCGGCGGAGCTGCGCGCGCTCGACCGGCGCGATTGCGTGGAGGGCGCGCTCGCCGTGCTGATCGTCGATGAATTCCGCCAGGCAGCGGTGCCGCCGTTCAGCCTGCCCCAGCCCGAGAGCGAGGCAGCGCGCCGGGCGGCTGTGTTGATCGCCGACGGCGCGAGCGAAGCGGGGAGCGTCGCTACGCTGGCGCAGGCGGTGGGGCTGGGCGCGCGGACGCTCGAACGGCGCTTTCGCGACGAGACAGGGATGACGCTGGGGCGATGGCGGCGGCACCATGCGTTGCTCGGCGCGCTGGAACAGGTCGCGGGCGGCGCACCGGTCAAGGCGGCCGCGGCGGCGGCGGGCTATGCCGCGCCGAGCGCGTTCGTCGCGGCGTTCCGCGCCGCCTTCGGGACGACGCCGGGGCGCTATTTCGAAGCGTAAGGACCCTGGATCAGTTGCGGACGGTGCGTTCATGGCGGATGACCTGATGGCCGCTGAGCAGCACGATCGGTTTGCAGCTCGCCAGCTCGGGTGGGGTGTAGCCGCCGCAGAAGCTGGTGCCCGCAGGCAGGCCGGCGACGGTCGTGCTGGCACCGGCTGCGGCGGAGGCGCGTTTGGTCGTCGTGCCCGTCTGGAACAGCACGTGGCAGGTGCCGGTGGTCGATTCCTTGCAGGTGATCGTCGCGCTCTCATTGGCGATGTCGCCGTTCACCTCGAGCGACACCGCGCTGCGCTCACTTTTGCCGCAGGCGGTCAGGGCGGTGGCGAGGGCCAGGGCGGCGAGCAGGGCGATGGGGCGCATGCAGTGTCTCCGGATACTGTATTATGTATATACTACACGCCAGATGATTCCGGGGAAGGGGAAATCTGCCTCGCGCGATCTGCTGTGTAGCGCCGCGGCGCGCGCGTTGAATCAGGACGCCGCCTCCCGTGCCACCTTGAGCGCCTTGCCCCACCAGACCAGCTCGTCGAATAAGGTCGCCAGCCGGCGATTCTCGATCTCGCCGGCGTAGAAATGGTCGCCGTCGCGCATCTTGGACGCGCCCTGCAGGTGCACCGCCTGCGACAAAGGCGCCATGGCCATGCCGGCGGTGACCAGGCGGAGCTGCTCGACCGAGCGTGCCCCGCCCATCCCGCCATGCGCGACGAAGGCGACCGGCTTGCGCCCCCATTCGGCGAACACCGTGTCGAGCGCGTTCTTGAGCACCGCGCTCATCCCGTGATTATATTCCGGCGCGACGAGGATATAGCCGTCGGCCGGGCCAATCGCGGCGGCCCAGGCGCGCTGCACATCGCTATATTTGCCGGTCGCCGGTGGGAAGGGCTCGGCGTACATCGGCAATTGCCAGATGGCGAGATCGAGCAGTTCGACCGCCAGATCGTCGCGTCCGCCAGCGCGTTCCATCACCCAATTGGCGATCGGCAGCGAGATGCGACCCTCGCGCACGCTGCCGACGATCACCTTGATATTCAGTCGCTCGATCATATGTCACTCTCTCCCGGCCGCGACCCTGTGTCGCGCGGCCCCTTTCCGCAACGCACAATTTCAGCTAAGGGCGCCGCCAACCCGCCCAACCAGCGACAATCAGGATATATCATGAACCTCCGCAACGTGGCGATCATCGCCCACGTCGATCACGGCAAGACGACCCTCGTCGACCAGCTGTTCCGTCAGTCCGGCACGTTCCGCGACAACCAGCGCATCGAAGAGCGCGCGATGGATTCGAACGATCTGGAAAAAGAGCGCGGCATCACGATTCTCGCCAAGTGCACCTCGGTGGACTGGGAAGGCACGCGCATCAACATCGTCGACACGCCCGGCCACGCCGATTTCGGCGGCGAGGTGGAGCGTATCCTGTCGATGGTCGACGGCGTGATCCTGTTGGTCGACGCGTCGGAAGGCGCCATGCCGCAGACCAAGTTCGTCACCGGCAAGGCGCTGGCGCTGGGCCTCAAGCCGATCGTCGTGGTCAACAAGGTCGACCGTCCTGACGAACGCATCCAGGAGGTGCTCGACGAGGTGTTCGACCTGTTCGTCAGCCTCGAGGCCAATGACGAACAGCTCGATTTCCCGGTGCTCTATGCCTCGGGCCGCAACGGCTATGCCAATGAGGACCACCATGCGCGCGAGGGCACGCTGAAGCCGCTGTTCCAGAAGATCGTCGACCATGTCCCGCCGCCCGCGGCCGACCCCGATGGTCCGTTCAAGTTCCTGGTGACGTTGCTGGACCGAGACAATTTCCTTGGCCGCGTGCTGACCGGCCTGGTCTTTTCGGGCTCGATCAAGACCAACCAGCAGATCCATTCGCTCGATAATGACGGCAAGATCGTCGAGACCGGCCGTGCGTCGAAGATCATGACTTTTCACGGTCTGGAGCGCGTGCCGACCGACGAGGCGCAGGCCGGCGACATCATCTCGATCGCGGGCCTGACCCACACCACGGTGTCGAACACGATCTGCGACCCAAGTGTGACCGAGCCGCTGCATGCGCAGCCGATCGACCCGCCGACGCTGTCGATGCGTTTCGCGGTGAACGATTCGCCGATGGCCGGCCGCGACGGCACCAAGGTGACCAGCCGCATGATTCGCGACCGCCTGTTCCGCGAAGCCGAATCGAACGTCGCGATCAAGGTGACCGAAGCCGCCGACCGCGACAGCTATGAAGTCGCCGGCCGCGGCGAGCTCCAGCTCGGCGTGCTGATCGAGACGATGCGCCGCGAAGGTTTTGAGCTCGGCATCAGCCGCCCACGCGTGCTGTTCGGCGAGGACGAGAACGGCAAGAAGACCGAGCCGTACGAAACCGTCATCATCGACGTCGACGAGGAATATTCGGGTACGGTCGTCGAGAAGATGAACATCCGCAAGGCGGAGCTGACCGACATGCGCCCCTCGGGCGGCGGCAAGACCCGCATCACCTTCTCGGCGCCGAGCCGCGGGATGATCGGCTATCATGGCGAGTTCCTGTCGGACACGCGCGGCACCGGCATCATGAACCGGCTGTTCGAGAAATACGGCCCCCACAAGGGCAATATCGAGGGCCGCAAGAACGGCGTGCTGATCTCCAACGGTTCGGGCGAGGCCAACAGCTATGCGCTCGGCCCGCTCGAGGACCGCGGCATCCTGTTCGTCGGGCACGGCGAGCCGCTCTATGAGGGCATGATCGTCGGCGAGAATGCCAAGCCGGACGACCTCGAAGTCAACCCGATGAAGGCCAAGCAGCTCACCAACTTCCGCGCGTCGGGCGGCAAGGACGATGCGATCCGCCTGACCCCGCCGAAGAAGATGACGCTGGAACAGGCCATCGCGTACGTCGACGACGACGAGATGGTCGAGGTGACGCCCAAGTCGATCCGCCTGCGCAAGCGCTACCTCGACCCGCACGAGCGCAAGAAGGCGAGCCGGGCCAAGCTGGCGGCGTAAGCCGCGGCGGGCCGGCGGGCGCAGGCCCGGGCTTTCAGGACCGAAGAGAAGCGCGTCGGGTGTAGGACCCGGCGCGCTTCTTCGCTTGAGTAACGGCCAAGTCCTCGTTGTTGGATATCGCAAGTATTCAGGACTTTTGACGACCCTCATGGGGCGTTTTTGCTCGTCTTCCGCGCAGCCGCCCGCGCCAAGTCGCGCGACGAAATTCGGGTGAAAGCCAACAGGCGTTAGTGGCGCTGATCCTCGCCCGCAGCCCGGAATCGCGTCGTGAATAGCCTCGTTTTGCGAATAGTTTTGGAGGTGCGGGGATTTCATCTCGGCAGGCATTGGTCGGTTCCGTCTCGTTCGACGCCGCCGATCCAACCTGCGCGATGCGGGAAGGGCCGGGGCGTGTGGCGAGTGTGGCGGGGATAGCCGTGGGATTGAATCGGGACGGTGGCGCGCGTGTTCGTGATCGTCGGCTTTGTGTCCGGTTCACCAGCCGTTCGTTCAGGGACAGGTTGTCGGCAGCTACGGGGCCCAATACTCGCCGTTCGGTACGGCCTCGGATAACCCCGAAAGCGGTCATCCTCGAGCAGGCAGCGAATGGGGATCTCTGTCTCAAGTTCCTAGTCAGCGCTTGTCGAGCTGCGCCGGCGAGATCGCAGCCCTTCTTGGTCGTGCGACATTGCTGCTCAAGCATCTCCACAACCTTGAGCTGCTCCCGAAGAACATACTCATCGTGTCGGATATCTGGAGAATAGACGTTTCTTCCGGTTGATTGGGAGGTGGCATGACCGAAACGGTCGTGCCCAGCGGAACTGAGCGGAGCAAATTGGGCAGGGCGCGGGATTACAAACCCGATCGCAATACCCGCAATAAAGAACGCCACCGCGATGGCGACTGCTCTCGTGCGAGAGAGACGCATCATAGGCAATTCCCAGCCCTACCCCAGCCAAGCTATCACCAAAGATTGAGCACGTCGCCACCCTTCAGCTTTACGCCCATCTGCGCCATTCAGATGTCACGCGCGATTCCAAAAGCAGCCCTTCGCCTGGCCGAGCGGATCGATCTTGTTTTCCGGTCATAGCGCACGGGCAAAGCGCCAGGCTCATAACTGCATTAAATATTTTACGATTGACATAAAATATTAAGTGAAATATCTCGCCGACGTCGTTGGTGGAGACTCGTCATGAAGAGCATCATTTTACGCTGGACGCTAAACATCGGGATTTCTCTGGTCGCGTTGGGAACACTTGTCGGAATGGGCATGCTCGTCGCCGCGGCCGTCCAAGGCGAGCCGTTGCAAACGACGCTCGCGATGGCCCTCGACCCTTCTGTGGCGCATCAAATTGTTCTTCGCGGCGGCGGGGCGCCTGCCGGGACGCTGGCAATTGACCATGCAACCTTGACGATACGCGCAGGTCGCCTCGGCTACGGTCTGGCGCAGGGCGTCGACATTCTTGCCAGCGGAGGCCTGCTCGTTCTCGCCCTCGTTTCGCTTCGACGCCTCACGGTCCGCATCGCCGCGGGTAGTCCGTTTCACGATGGCAATGCGCCTTGCCTGCGTACGGCAGGCGTTGCGTTGATTGCTCTCTCATTGTGGACCTGGGTCAGCGCCATCTTGATGCCGTTCGCGCTGCTGCCTGAAATCAAGGTATCGGACGGCCGCTTCGCGCTGTTGCCCGCCATTTCAAGCCGCGTAGTGGGGATGACCGCAGCGCGGGTCGATGTGCATCTCGATATTGCGTGGTTGATGGGTGGCTTATTCCTGCTCCTGCTCGCTGAAGCGTTCCGGACCGGCTGCAACCTCCGCCTCGACAGTGAAGCGATCCTCTGATGGGGATTGTCGTCAACATCGATGTGATGCTCGCGCGGCGAAAAATGCGCGTTGGCGAACTCGCCGATCGGATCGGGATGTCGCTCACCAACCTCTCATTGCTCAAGACGGGAAAAGTGAAGGGTATTCGCTTCGTGACGCTGGAGG
>NZ_JAQGLG010000194.1 GCF_028292965.1 Sphingomonas bacterium
GCGTCTTCGATCAGCCGCGCCGCCCGCAACAACCCGGGCCGCAACAGCCGGTGCCGCAGCCGCAACAGCCGCCGGCCAAGACGGCCGGCCCGCAGCCGTCCCCGACGCCGACCCCCACCTACAGCCCCACGCCGACACCGACGCCGACCCCCACGCCGACGCCCAAATATCCGACGAACAACAATGCCGCGGGCGGCCCGCCCTAGAGCATCGTGCGAAAAAGTGGGTACCGGTTTTTCGCTAAAACGATGCGACAACAAAGAACTAGAGCAGGCGGTACGCGTCAGATTTTACGCAACCTGCTCTAGACATGGATATGTTGAAGGAAGCGAGACGATATGGCTTGAGGCTCAGGGTGTAAAAACGAGCTGATGTAATTCCATACAGTTTATTCCAATAGCCATGTGACGAGCGCAGCCCGCACGTCTTTCGGTGGACCCCTGACAAAATTAGCCCTTGAGACACGGTCCGGATGAGAGGTTCAACGCGTGCGTGGGCACCGCCGCAGTATCGTCAGGCGACGAATTTTGTCACACCGCCGCAGCGCGCGCCTGCACGGCCTGATTCAACCGTCCCCGCCGACGCTTTATCTGCCACACCCATGCCCGCAGGACGCCCTTCGCCGTACAAACCGGAATTCGCCCGCATCGCTCAGCGGCTGTGCCGCAACGGCGCCACCGATATCGAGGTCGCCGATATCCTCGGCATTTCGGTGCGCACCTTCTATCGCTGGTGTCTGCTTCACGACGAATTCACCGCCGCCGTCCGCGTCGGCAAGGATGCCGCCGACGACCGCGTCGAGCGCGCACTCTATCAGCGCGCCGTCGGCTATGATTACACCGCCGAGAAGATCGTCATCACACGCGACGGCGGCCCGGTCGCCGTACCCTACACCGTGCACGCCCCCGCAGACGTCCGTGCCGCGCTGCACTGGCTCGCCATTCGCCGGCCCAAGCCCTGGGCACGCCTCCCCGAACCGCCGACCGACATTGCGGGCATCATCGCCGAACGACGCGCGTGCGTCGCGCAGGAAAGCGAAAGGCAGGCGGTGGAGAATGTGGCGCGCTTCAAGGCTGCCGTCGAAGCCGAAGTGGCACGGCGGCTCGTATGAGGTGGCACCGGCAAACCCCGGGGCGCGGCGCCTCAGGCGTAAGGCGGCCGGTCCAGCCCGGCCGGGCTGCCGGTGAAGATCTCGCAGCCGGTCTCGGTGATGCCGATCGAATGCTCGAACTGCGCCGACAGCGACCGGTCGCGCGTCACCGCGGTCCAGCCATCGTCGAGCAGCTTCACGTCGGGCCGGCCGATATTGATCATCGGCTCGATCGTGAAGATCATCCCCGGCTTGAGCTCCGGGCCGGTGCCCGGGCGTCCGACATGCACCACCTCGGGCGCGTCATGGAACAGCCGGCCGACGCCATGTCCGCAGAAATCGCGCACCACGCCGTAACGATGCTTTTCGGCCAGTTGCTGGATCGCGAAGCCGACATCGCCGAGATGATTGCCGGGCTTGGCGGCCTCGATGCCGACCATCAGGCAGTCATAGGTGATGTCGACCAGCTTCTTCGCCTTCAGCGGCACGTCGCCGATCAGGTACATGCGGCTGGTGTCGCCATGCCAGCCATCGACGATCGGCGTGACGTCGACATTGACGATGTCGCCCGACTTGAGCGCCTTGTCGCCGGGGATGCCGTGGCACACCACATGGTTGATCGAGATGCAGCAGCTATGCGTGTAACCGCGATAGCCGACCGTCGCCGGCACGCCGCCGCGATCGAGGATGAAGCGGCGGACCAGGTCGTCGATCTCGCCCGTCGTCACGCCCGGCACCATGTGCGGCGTGACCATGTCGAGCGTTTCGGCAGCAAGGCGCCCGGCCTTGTGCATGCCGTCGAACGCGTCGCGGCCATGGAGTTTGATCGCGCCTGTTCGGCCCAACGGCGCGTCGGCGGTGACGGTCACATATTCGGTCATGCGCTGCATATAGCGGCAGTTGCCGGCTTTCGCTATGGCGGCGCGCATGAGTGACGAACGCATCTGGACGGCCGGGCTAGCGGTGATCGGCGACGAGATCCTGTCGGGCCGCACCCAGGACAAGAATGTCGCGCAGATCGCGGCATGGCTCAACATCCAGGGCATCCGCCTCGCCGAGGTGCGCATCGTGCCCGACGTGACCGCGGCGATCGTCGAGGCGGTCGATGCCCTGCGCGCGCGCAACGACTATCTCTTCACCACCGGCGGCATCGGCCCGACCCATGACGACATCACCGTCGACGCGATCGCCGAGGCGCTCGGTGTGGGGGTCGTCCATCACCCCAAGGCACTCGCCACGCTCGAACGCTATTACGCAACCCGGGGCGGCCTGACCGAGACCCGAGCGCGGATGGCGCGCGTGCCCGATGGCGCCGAGCTGATCGAGAACCGCCTGTCCGGCGCGCCGGGCATCCGCATCGGCAACGTCTTCATCATGGCCGGCGTGCCGCACATCACCGCCGGCATGCTCGATTCGCTGACCGGCACGCTGGAGGGCGGGCGCCCCGTGGTCAGCCGGGCGATCGGCTGCTGGGTCGCCGAAAGCGAGGTGGCGGAGATGCTCGGCGCGGTCGAAAAGGCGCATGAGGGGGTGCAGATCGGCAGCTATCCCTTCTTTCGCGAGGGGAAGACCGGCGCCAATTTCGTCGTCCGCAGCCCCGATGCCGCGCTGGTCGACGAGACGATCGCCGATCTTGCGGGGCAGCTCGAGGCGCTGGGCAGGGCGGTGATCATCGACGGCATCTGACCCTGGAAGCGGCCCGACGCTTGACAAGCGGGGGGCAGAAACAGGATTTGCGTGCCGCCTCGCGGGTGTAGCTCAATGGCAGAGCAGAAGCTTCCCAAGCTCGTTTTTGAGCTTTTCATGGCTGCTCATAGCAGCCCTTGCCAATAGCTAACACACCAAGTTATCTCACTTTTATCTCCCCATGCTGACCATAGCGGTTCACCCCTGCGCGACGTATTGTGGAGACAGAACTGGAGTACCAAAGTAGCGCTAGCGAACGGATCGCGTGAGCTGCCGGGTATACGGCGACTATCGCTCAGATTGGCGCGAGGATGATACCGAGGAGTTCAGCCACATTGCGCACGTCGAGCTTGCGCATGATGTTTGCGCGGTGGAATTCGACGGTGCGCGGACTGATTCCGAGCGCGCGGGCAGCTTCCTTGTTGGACGCGCCTCGCGCGATCTCAGCAACCGTCATACGCTCGCGCGGCGTGAGAAGCTCGTGGCCGGGGTAGGGGCGGGATGCGATGTCCATCGCATCGGTGAGCCGATCGACACCCTGCCGCGCCGCAGCGAGTTCGGGGGTTTCGAGAAGCTCCCAATCGCCCTTCCGGCGGACGAGCGAAAATTGGTGGGTTCTTGCCACGTCAAGAAAATCGGAGACCCGCGACGCGTCCAGCGCATAGGTGCACAAGATAATCATGCGCGTACCGGCGATCGCACTGCTAAGTTCATCCTCGTACTGGCTGAAAGTCTGCCAGAGATGGGCCTGCATCCAGAAGGCGTTGCCGCTGACGCGCATGCCTACGAACCCCCGGGCCCGGGCCTGGTCCAGCTTCGCTTGCCAGCCGCTTGTGACGCGCCCCGCGTCGAACTCGTGGTCGCAAAGGTACCAATCGCTGCCTGCGAGCAGCTCGAAGGCGCCCCGTGCAAGGTGCTTGTCGAAGTCGGGAATGGCTTTGCGCAGGGCGGACACGGCCCGATCATGGTCGATCGGCTCGGACATCGCCCAGAGGCAGAATTCGTTGTCGGCAAGGCCGGCGCCGAAATAGCCGGCCAGCGTCTGGATCAGGTCCGCAGGTGTCTCGTAGAACATGCAGATATGCGATCCCCAGGGGAGCAGGGTGAGCGGCGTGATGCCCGTGCGCCGGAGGTCCGGTTCGTCGGTCACCCATGTGCCTTTCGCTGAATCCATGTCCGGGACCCCCGATAGTGCTCGTCAAGGTGCAGAGTGCACTTGGCGAAGTGCTCGCGCAAGGCCAGTGGCGGACAGTGTTCCCCGTATTCAACCGAGTAGCGGGTTCGCAGTTCGCCGGATATAACTGAATCCGCGTGGAATATTTCGTTTATTACTCGCACCAACTTTTCGCATGGCTTGGTTTCGCATGGCTTGGTGGCGTAGCGAATGTGTAGGAGCTTCTGGTCTGTTTAGTCGCCCGTTCCGGTTCAACCAAGAGAACCCGTGGATCCCTTCCGCCGACATATTGGCTATAGCTGCGGAGCTGGCAGAGAATGCTGTGATCGTCGTGGCTCTCGACGATCCTGCACTGCCATTCTGCTATCTCAACCGCGCCTTCGAGGTGATCACCGGCTATAGCCGCGACGAGGCATTGGGGCGGCCATGGAGCTTCCTTTTTGGCGACGACCAGCTTCAGCCGGAGGTCGCAATGGCGCGAATCGCAATCGGGGCGCGGGTGCCGGTCGCCGTCACGCTGCGAAGCTATCGCAAAGACGGCACCATGTTTTGGAACGCATTTCGAATGCTCCCCGCGCTCGAGGCGGGCGGTCAGACAGCCTATATGGTCGGCGTGATGCGAGACGTCACCCACGCCATAGACCCACAGTTCAAAACCATTGCCACCAGCTCTCGCCGATGCGAAGACGAGCGCCTCGCCGGTTCTGCCAGCGCCGGTGCCCGGACAAAGATTGAGCGGCTTTCGTCGCGTGAGGGCGATGTATTGCGAGGTCTCGTCGAGGGCGGCAGCAACAAGGCGATCGCCCGTGATCTCAATCTAAGCCCGCGCACGATTGAGATATATCGTGCCAATCTGATGGCGAAACTTGGTGCCCGGACGCTGGCCGAGGTGTTGCGCGTCGCCTTTACGGCAGGGCTCGTCGTGCCGTCTTGAGTCTGATGCGACGAAACCTATTCCCAAATGCCCCTGATGATCGCAGCCATTCGGTTGGGGCTTCCGGACGTCCGGCGCGGCGCGCCTTGGGCAGTCCGTGGCGGAACGAAGAATGATGGCCACGCGCAATCACCGGGGGTTCGGTTTGCTTCGGCTGCGAGGCACCGAAGCGGAGGGCTTGCTTCTCCCGGTAGAAGCGGCGGCATTAGCGCTTGAGCATTGCGACGAGGGCGTGATGATTGCCGATATGCGCGCTCGGGGCCATCCTATCGTCCACGCCAACGCCGCGTTCGAATCGATCACCGGCTATTCCGGCGCCGAAGCGATCGGCAAGAACTGCCGCTATCTGCAGGGCAGCGACCGGTTGCAACCGGAGATCAACGAGATTCGCACGGCCCTTGCGAAAGGCCGACCTTGCGCTGTGACGCTGCGCAACTACAGGCGCGACGGCAGCATGTTCCGCAATGCCTTGCGACTCTTTCCGCTGCGCGCGCCGGACGGTACCGTCACGCACAGCCTGGGCCTAATCCGCGACGTGACGTACGCTGCGGGTACCGATCGGCTAACGGGCTTGCTCGACCGCTACGGATTGCTGGATGCCCTGAATTCGATCCAGCCTGGACGCGGTATGTCGCTGCTGGTGATAAAGATCGGCATCGCTCGCTTCCACGAAATCAACAGCGGCTATGGCTATGATACAGGAGACGCGCTTTTGGCCGCCGTCGCCGAACGCCTTACAACGCTTTTGCCCGCGGCCTTGGCCAGGGTCGGGTCCGATTCGTTCATGCTGGCTTTCATTCTCGACGAATCTGGCCGCGCGAATGACATTCTAGTCCGGCTCGCCGCCGTCCTCGGGAGGGACTTCGTTCTTCCCGGGACTGCGATCAAGGCTCGGTTCGCCACGGGTTACGCGATTGGAGATGCGTGTGCCGACGCGATTACACTCGCCCGCCAGGCGGGTGCGGCTCTCCATCGGTCAAAAACGAGCCCGATGCGGGGCGAATGCGCCTTCGATGAGTCCGATGTGCGGGCCGCACGCAACCGCATCCGCCTCACCAACGAGCTGCAGAATGCGGTATCCGACGACGAACTCCTGTTCCATTATCAGCCCCAGGTCGATCTTGCGACCGGCGCTCTGGTCGGGGCGGAGGCACTGCTCCGCTGGAATCATGGCGCATTCGGGATGCAGCCGCCGGGCCGCTTCATCGAACTTGCCGAGGAAACCGGGCTTATATCGGAGATCGGAGCATGGGGGCTGCGCGCCGTAGCCGCCTGTGCTGTAGACGTAAATTGTGACCGAACGCGGCCGATCCGCTTCTCATGCAACGTCTCCATTGTAGAATTCGCGCTCCGGGACATGGTCGCCTTCGTACGTCAGGTGCTGACGGAGACGGGTTGCCGGGCCGAATGGCTGACCCTCGAACTGACCGAGAATCTTATGGTAGACGGCTCGACCGAAATCCGCCGCGCCTTTCGGGGGCTGCGCGATCTTGGGGTCGGGTTATCGATCGACGACTTCGGGACCGGCTATTCGAACCTGCGCTATCTCGAAACCTTTCCGATCAGCGAAATCAAGATCGACCGCAGCCTCGTCCACGACGTCGCGCACAGCCCGGCCAAGCGGGTGATTGTCGAAAGCGTCATCAAGCTCGGCACCGCCCTGGGTATCCAGATCGTTGCCGAAGGTATCGAGACCGAGGCCGAGCGGGCGATCATGCGGGCGTTGGATTGCCCGATCGGGCAAGGCTATTTCTTCGCCCGTCCGATGGAGGTTTCGGCCTTCCTCCGACTCCTCGACGATGGTCTGATGTCGCCGGCGCAATGGGAAACCGCGCATTATCTATCGCTGCTGCAGCGTCCTCAGGATTGAGAGGCGGCCCCGATCTCCCCGGCGGAAAGGCTTTGCCGCAGCTGATTAATATCAAGTCCCCACCGCGACCTGGAATCGTGGAGCGGCACGCCGCGTGCCCGCAAAGGGCGGAGGCAACAGACCGTTTCGTCGATCCTGATTTCCAAGCCGATAGGTTGATCATGACGCATGAACCCATGTTCGTGGCCAATGGACATGATGGTGCCGTGGCGCACGTCCGCAGGCGTTTGGGTATCGTCGCCGTGACGCAGCCTCCCACAGGTTTGGTGTCAATAAACTGTTACGGGCGGCGTACGTATTGACACGTAATTCCCAATACAAACGGCATTCATCAATACATTTCGGTGGAGACCGAAATGAAATTATTACCGATGCCAGCTACCCCAGACTTAGAGGGCCCGGATGACTCGCTTGCGACTAAGCGAGAAGATCTGCGTACATCTGTTCGGCAACGCACTCTGTGCCGGGTCGCGTGCGTGCGCACTGATACGGATGAGGGTCTGGCCCGAGTGCGGAACCTCTCAGATGAGGGCATTATGCTCCGGCTGTCTCTACCCGTACATCTGGGAGAGGCCATGAAGATACAACTTTCAGAAACGGTCAGTGTCTATGGGCGGGTCGTATGGACTGATGGTTCCGACTGCGGCGTCAAGCTCACACAGCCCATCGATAGCGGCGCACTTTTGAAAGACCTCGCTGAGCAGGGGACGTCCAAAAATGGCCGAGCGCTCCGCCTGCCTGTCTCCACCAAAGCAGTTGTATCAAGCGAGAACGGCACTCGAGCCGTAATAGTCGACGATATCTCTCAGCGGGGCATGAAACTCCAACATGACGGAAGTTTCTCACCGGGGTTGCGTGTAAAAATCAGACTTCAGTCTGGCTTGCAACGGTATGGCGTGGTGCGTTGGTCACGAGAGGGAATAGCAGGTATTCTACTCTTGGAGCCGTTCAGTCCCGCTGAGTTGGGATCGGCGCACAACCTCTAGCGCGCTCTTAAAAGTCTCTGGGAACAACGTTATGGGCGTTATTGCTTGATCCAATATCGAATGAGCAGATGTCATGACTTGAGGAATCTAGTGGCAGTTCACCGCGTCATTTTCTAGGTTCCATGTATACAAAAAATGGCGTATTTTTAATGCGATTGCTATGCGTCAGTATATAGTAAAATTGTCGACAAAACGAAAATTAACTTTAAGATCGCGTTGCTTAAAATCATGTCAAAATGGCCCGATAGATATGAGGTATCTATCGAGTTAACCAACAGTTTATAAGAAAAATGAAATGCCGGTGGTGTGGAGTTGGAATCGACTCGATTCACAAGGGTCAATACTAGCCCATGGCGGCGGGCACGCCTCGCTGAACGCATGTTTTGCATCTATCAATTGTTAAACGCATGGTTTGGCCAAGCGCCGGCAAAGGTTAACTTCAAGAGTCGCACTTGCCGACATCGCCGAAGTGCCGGCCGACATGACGGCATAGCGTGGCCACTGATCGACGATATTGCCGACGCGCGTTCTCGACATATCGTTGCTTCCTCATGACGACATGAATCGTGAACGGAGTGTTGCGCGATGTGATTGGCATCACTTGCCACCCCGCACATGATCAATAACTGATCGTGACGAAGATCGTGTCGCTATAGCTTCCCGCCGTCACATTCTGCCCAGCGGGAATGCGGCCATAAACGGCAAAATTTCCGCTGGTGGCGGTTGATGAGACCGTCCCAGTCGATCCGCTGCCATCCCCCCAAACGATCAGTCGCGTGGCGTCGATATAGAGATTGTATCGCAAAGGCATCGCATTGCCGGCCATGGTCCGCTGGACGAACGACCCGCTGCCGGTGTCGAGCGCGATCGTGAAGCTCGTTGTCGCGTCGCAGGTCACGCTGATGTTGCCCACGCTCTCGACCGCGGTAGGCGAAAGCGTGTCATAGCTCCCGAAATTCGGTCCCTGCGGACTGATCGAGCACGTCGCGGCCCGCGCGGGATATGCGCTCACAAGATAAATGAGCATACCGGCGCCAGCCGCGACTATTTTCGCCATGCGGGTCACGGTGTTTCCGCGTGGCAGACATGCTGGCCGAGTTCTGGCTGCACCTCGCGCGACGGCGGTAGATCCAGGCTGAAACTGCAGCTTTTCCCGCCCCAATGCGCCGATACGACGTTTCTGTCCCGTAGTCCGCTCAGATAGAGATCGCCGCCGGGCGCGGAGACGAAGTCGCCGGTCGTTCCTTCGACCCGCACCGCTGCGCCATCAGGCAGCGCGGTGCCGTCCTCGAGCCGCACAGTCAGCGTCGCGCTCCGCTCGCGCCGTGCCTTGAAGTCGACGAGCACGCCGCTCCGGTTGTACGGCCGCACGCTCAGCTCCCCGCCGGTCACCCGTGTGTCGAGCGGCAAGTCGCCGAGTTCGATCCGAATATTATTCCGGTCGAACGGCCGCAAGCGGGGCAGGACAGCGACACCGGCGCCGTTTGTCTTCCCTACCAACTGGTTGTCGACATAGACGCGCACTCCTTTGAAATGGCCGACATGCACGACCGCGAAACTCTGAGACAGCGTCCGTGAGGCAAAAACGTTGCCACCGACCAGCCCGATGCCGCCTGAAGCGCCCACGCGTACGCCGCTCTGGCCGTTGGTATTGACCACCTCGATCTGATAGTTCCCGGTCGAGGTTTGCGCGCTGAGCACCCCGTCGATGCGTCGGACGGCGCCGGTCGAGACCGAGGCGCGGTAGCCAATGCCCTCGCCGACCGGCAGGTTGCGCTGGATATCCGCCTCTAGCGTGCTTTGGCCCGATTGATACTGAACACTGGTGCTGGCGCTCGCCTGCTGCCCGAGGGGCAATGTGAAAAATAGTTGGATGGCAGTATCGCGGCGATCCAGCAGGCTTTGCCGCGCGGTGATGTGCAACGCTCCCTTCGGGAGTCGCACCGTCGCGTTTGCTCCGATCAGTTCGATGTCGGGCTGGTCGCGACTGTCGCGGCGGAGATAGGACAGTCCGACCGAGCCGAAGCTGACAGGCATGCCGACAAACGCCTGGGCGTTCAGTGCGCCGCGCCGATAGTCGCGGGCGAAGCCGACGCTGGTATAGCGCGCGGTGGCATATTCGGCGGTCGCGCCCAGCGACAGCCAAGGGGTGCGATGTTCGAACGCTACTCCTGCAAGCGCTCCGGTGCCGTCCGGCCCCCTGCTCGCCGCGCCCGAAGCGCTGAATGCTCCGATCCCGACCAGCGCGATGGTCGCCGAGGCGCCGACCTGCTGCACCGATCGCGTCGCTTCGGCATGCACCTCGGCGGTCAGCGCGTCGCTGATCCCGATGCGATGCGTCGCCGATGCCATCAACGGGCCGTAATCATTGCTGCTCACCGCATAGTCGCGGCGCAAGAATCCGACTTCGTAGGAATAGCTGCTCAGCCCGGCGCGGAGCAATTGCGGCGCGGCATAATATGACTGCGTAACCAATGTCTCGCGGCCCAGCGTATCGCGGACGATCAACTGCACGTCGCCGCCGCCGGTCACCACCGGCAAGTCGGTGATGCTGAACGGACCCGGCGCCACGTCGCGGCGGCCGGCGAGATTGTTGTTGATGTAAATGTCGACCACGGAGGGGAGGGCGGCGCTGCCGCGGATCGTCGGCAGCGGCTGGGTGATGTATCCCGGTTCGACGGCGAAATTGCTGCCGAACTGGATTCCGCCGAATCTCACCGGCGTTCCGCCGACGCCGCCGCCCGAGATGCTGTCTCCCAGGCGCAGCGAGCGACGCCGCGCCGGGTCGTCGATCGTCCAATTTGTAGCGAGTCGAACCAGCGACATGCGGCCGTCGTGCCAGCCACCGACCATCGTGTTCAGACCGACCCCTCCATGCGCGAACACGCCCAGTTCGAGCGCGGCGTTCAGGCTGCTTCGCCCCGCGCTCCGTTCGGCCAGCACGTCATAGTTCAGGAACCCGCCGGCCCCACTGGCGGTCATCGGTTGGAGCGCCGGACCAGCGAGGTTCAGCCGCGACGCGCCGAATAGTTCAGGCGGGATGGTAAGCGCCAGCGTCTGGGTGGCGTCGTCGAGGCGGAAGCGCACGCCTCTGATGTCCTTCAACGACAGGTAGCTATCGCCCTCGACTATGGTCTCCCGGAGGCCGGCGTTCTTCAGGCGCCACGCCGCCCAAGCCGCGCGCGGTATCAGCACGCCGCCGTCCGTAGTACGGATGACGGCCACCGGATCGCCTTGATCCTGGCCGTTGACGCTCACACCAAGCAGCGCCGGTTGCATGAGGGCCGGAGCGTTGGCGGATTCCGCGTGGAGCGGGCTGGCCAGCAACATGCCAGCCAGCAAACCCAGACATCGCTCAACGCTTCTCGGCCGTGACGTGCGCCTGCAATGGGCCAATGGATGTCCGCATGGTTAGCAAGAGGGGCGTGTAGGGCCGGATTGCCGGCTGCTTGCCGAGATTCCATCGGCGGGCACTGGTTGCGAGGATAACACCCATCTGTTTAGAAAGGGTTTTTTGGCTGCCATCTGGACCCGTGAGAGCGATCTCGGTCACCTGCGCATGCAGCGACCCTGCATTGACGCCCTCGACGATCGTGTCGCCGTTGGGCTCCTGCCAGAGTGACCAATGAATATCGGCCTTGGTCGGGCCGGCGCGCAGAATATAGAATGGAAGATTGAGCCGCAACGCCACGTTGATGCGGCCGGCGACGACGTGAGGAATTTCTTCCAATATCACCCTATAGGATGCACCCTCGATACGGTTCCTCAAACCGATCCGCACAAGTTGCGTGCTCGCTGGGGATACATTGAAGATCGGCGGCGAGACGATCACATCGCTCGTCGGCGTATATACGTCTTTTCCGTCGGTCTGTGACCAGCGATAGACCTGCACCCTTATCGACAGCGGCTCGGCGTCGCTGTTCTTGAGCAACAACGATGTCGCGCTGCGATCCGCCGGCAGACTGAGTTGCACCGGATTGACCTGGAACGAACTCGCCATCGCCGGCGCCTGCACTGCGACGGCGAGCCAAGCGAGCGCGGCATGGGCGGCCGCCTTTCGGCTGCCACCCATCCATTGCGCGAACCTCAGGTTCGTCACGGCTTGAATCAATAGGTCAGCGTAACGGCGACAGTGTCGGCATAGCTGCCCGCCGGCGCTGCATTTTGGCTTGCCAGCACGCGGCCATAGATCGTCGTCGCTTGCGCCGTACCCGTGCCCGTGCCGGTAGTGGTCGACCCGTCCGTGCCGTCGCCCCACACCGTGGTGTGCCCGCTGTCGGTATAAAGTCCGTAGTTGAGCAAGTCGCTTCCGCTGGTCATCTTGCGCGTCGTTATCGTGCCGCCGACGCCGAGGCCGGCATCCGCCGCGGCGGCCCACGCCGTCCCATTGGTGCAAGTGACGCTGATCCCGCCCGTATTGTCGACCGCCGTGCCCGTTGTGACGTCAATGTTGCCAAAGGCGATCGGCGTGGTGCTGACAGCACAGTTCGACGTCACCGTTGCGCTGACACCCATCGTGGAGCTGGTTTCGGCGGCGGAAGCCATGGAGGCGATGCCGAAGGTTGCCGCTGTGAGAAGCGTTGCAATGCCTAGAGCGGAAAATCGCGTAGTACGCGCACTAATGATCACTGGGAATACTCCTGGAAGCCGCGTGGGCAAAGCCACGCGTATGTAAAGGACGTTGATTAGGTCTCGACCGTTGCCCAAGGCTGGGCGGTCACGCAGAAACTGAGCCATATTTCTTGAACGATCATTATATTACTTAGTTAATAAGTGGATGACCATCCAGATCTCATTACGTAATGTTACGGTATTGACAGAATTATACTAGATAGTATTCAGGGATATCTATATTGTGCAAGATTGCCTGGCTATCACCAAAAACAATATTATCGGTTTGGAGATTATGGCACGTCGAGTGTCAATTATATATCTCGCGACACACCTCATTACGCAAGCGTAATAAGCTTTCATCCTGTGAGTCGACATCGCTTATTTACGGTTTTGTCGGCTAGCGGGATCAGTGCGATGGTGGCCGATAAGTCGTCGACGCAGCTTCGTCGGCAAACCGGCGCAGGCGGTACCAGTTGGGCATTAAGCCGGCATGCGAGGCCGGTACACGGAATGGCGGACACCGAGAGGAGTACGCAGCGTTCAGGCGAAGGGTGGCGCTTGATTGGGGGCGAGTTCGTGTGATCATTCTTCAAAGCAGGACGACGGTCAAAAATGAGACGCCGCCCATGGTGCGCCGGTAACCTTTGCGTTCTTGTGATTTGCCGGCGTGGTCGAGGCAAAGTTGCAAACATGAAACGCCCGCCTTCTGAGCGGAATCATTTGAGGCCGATGGAACGGCATCGGGCCTTTTCATATCAGACGACCCACAGGTACGGCATAGGCTCCCCTATACTGTATGCCGGTGACCATCGAAAATGTGCCGGTTCCACAGCACGGTGCATCGAACAGCGCACCACGACTCCCATCTAATTTTCTATTCTACGAACGGTCGACGCGTGACAGGCGTCGCCCCGAAGGGATGGGACGATGGCACCTAGTTGCCGGCGCCCAGTGATTGCCAGTCATGCAATCAAGCGAGTCTATAGTCTTCATGAAGAACGCATCTGATAATTTACCCGGGGTTCCGGCGACTCAGCAATACCACCACAATAGATGCACCTTACGATGCTTGACTCTTTTGCAGGGTGGATTTCCTGTGCTTTTTGAGGAGTTGAATATGCAGCTCAAAATCAAGCGGTTCACCAATTAGGGGGCCGAAGCTTATTCGATGGTCTTGTCTCTAATCCACCGGCTTAGGCAGATCGCGTCATCCCAGTTCTGGAAGCCATGCGCGACCGCCGCCCCGGCCCCGATCGAAATTGCAACCTTCCCATCGCAGCGGGATTTGATAAAGAGGCGGCGCACGCCGTGCTGGCGACAGGTACTGCATCGGAGACAGAAGAGAGGCAGAAGTTTGTTTTAGGTGCGCTAAGTGCTTGAAATGCGGGTGTAGCTCAATGGCAGAGCAGAAGCTTCCCAAGCTTACGACGAGGGTTCGATTCCCTTCACCCGCTCCATCTTTACACTATGCGCCGAACCCTCGTTTGTTTGAGGTCGCTTCGCCCTGCCGGGCTGCGCTTGCGGTTCGATTCCCTTCACCGGCTCCAGGCTTCAGGCGGCGATGATGTCCACCACGATATCGCCCACACCGGCCACCGAGCCCGTGACACGATCGCCCGGCATCAGCGGCCCGACGCCCGCCGGCGTGCCGGTATAGATCAGGTCGCCCGGCTCCAGCCGATATTGCGCCGAAAGCTGCGCGACGATCTCGGCGCAGTTCCACACCATTTCCGACAGATCGCCCGATTGCTTCGTCTCACCGTTGACCGCCAGCGTGATCGCGCCGCTCACGGGCAGCGCACCCTGTAACGGGGCGATCGCGGTGATCGGGGCGGAGTGATCGAAGGCCTTGCCGATCTCCCATGGCTTGCCCGCCTTGCGTGCGATGATCTGCACGTCACGCCGGGTCAGGTCGATGCCCACCGCCAGGCCATGGACGTGGCCCGAGACATCCTCGGCGGCGATGTCCGCCCCGCCTTTGCCGATCGCCAGCACCAGTTCGATCTCATACTGGAAGTCCTGGGTGAAGGGCGGATAGGGCACGCTCGTTCCGCTGAGGACGATGGCGTCGGTCGGCTTCTGGAAGAAGAAGGGCGGGTCACGCTCGTCCCCGCCCATCTCGCGGACATGGTCGAGATAGTTGCGGCCGACGCAATAGATGCGCCGCACCGGGAACAGCGTGTCGCTGCCAAGGACGGGAACCCCGACGACAGGCGGGGGTGCAAAGACATAGTCGGCCATAGGCGCTCCCATACCGCGCCACGGGTCCTGTGCAAGGTGGCGGCGTCAGCCGGCGAGCGACTGGCCATCGTCGATGGTCATCACCGAACCGGTGACATGGCTGCTGCGATCCGAGCAGAGATAGAGCAGCGTCTCGTCAAGCGCATCCTCCGCCATCAGCCGCCGCCTCGGCCATTTCGCGATCTGGCGGGCGCCGGCATCGCTATGGAACCAGTCGGCGTTGAGCTCGGTCTCGATATAGCCCGGGCACAGGATGTTGACGTTGATGCCGCTGCGCGCCCAGTCCCGCGCCAATGTACGGCCGAGCTGGAGCGAGGCGGCCTTCGACGCGGCATAGAGCGCGAGGCCGGGCGAGATCGCGGTCGCGGTGATCGAGGAGATGATCACGATCCGGCCCCGCTTCGTCTCGGGCGACCCGGCCGCAATCATCCGCCGGGCGCCCTCGCGCGCGGTGAGGAAAACGCCCCGGACATTGACCGCCATCACGGCGTCGATCGCGTCGGCATCGACGTCGAGCGCGGGGCCGGCGATGTTCATGCCGGCATTGGCGATCACCGTATCCACGGGGCCGAACCGCGCCGCACCGGCATCATAGGCGGCGATCACCGAGGCCGCGTCGCTCACGTCCATCGGCACCCCCAGCGCCGCGCCGCCGCCATCCTCGATGGCCCGCACGACATCGGCCAGCTGCGCCTCGCGCCGCGCGCCAAGCACGACGCTCGCGCCGGCACTGGCGAGGATCCGGGCGAAGCGGGCCCCGAGCCCCGACGAGGCACCGGTGACCAGCGCGACGCGTCCGTTCAATTCCGTCATTCTCAAACCTTCCGTCACATGGGCCATACCGCACGCTATTCATGCGATGATTGGTTATATGCGGCCCTCACATCTCCTGCGCCTGGGGACGGATCAGGATCTCGTTGATGTCGACCGCGTCCGGCTCGCCGATCGCATAGGCGATGGCGCGCGCGACCGAATCCGCGGGCAGGGCGATGGTCGCGGCACCGGCTAGGCGCTCGATCGAGGCGGGGTCGGTGATGCGGTCGAACAATTCGCTCTCGGTCGCGCCAGGCGAGACGATTGTGACGCGGATGCCGTCTGCGGTGACTTCCTGGCGCAGTGCCTCGGCGATCACCCGCACGGCATGCTTGGTCGCGGCATAGACCGCCGAGCCGCCATTGACCTTGTGCCCGGCGACCGAGGAGATCGAGATGATATGGCCGGATTTCTGCGCCTTCATCCGCGGCAGCGCGGCGGCGATGGCATAGAGCACGCCCTTGATATTGGTGTCGATCATCGCGTCCCATGCGTCGATGTCGAGCACGTCGAGGCGCGAGATCGGCATGATGCCGGCATTGTTCACGAGCACATCGATGCGGCCGAAGCGTGCCACCGCCGCCGCGACCAACGCCTCCATCGAGTCGCGGCTCGTCACGTCCGCAGCGACGGCCAGCGCCTTGCCGCCAGCGGCCTCGATCTCGGCGACCAGCGCGTCGAGGCGGTCGACCCGGCGCGCGCCCAGCACCACCGCTGCGCCGCTTGCCGCCAATCGCCGCGCGATCGCCGCGCCGATGCCGCTGCTCGCGCCGGTGACGACCACCGTCTTGCCCGCGATATTGTCCATGCCTCTCCCTCCCGCTTGACCTGATGGATTCGGTCGATAGTTTATCTAACATTGATTGGAAATAAAGCGACTGGTAGATCGCCGACCAGTGATCAACCCGCCTGGAGAGCGCGATGCAGAAACCAACCGCTTATATCTTGGACGCCCTGCACAAGCGCGGAGGACGCTACGGCCTGCAGACGATGTGCGAGGGCGGCGGCACCGCCAACGTCACCATCGTCGAGCGGTTATGAGCGGCCCGCTCAGCATCGAGCGGCGCGGCGCGGTCGACTGGGTCACGCTCGACCGGCCCGATCGCCTCAATGCGCTCGACGCCGCGTTGATCGACGCGCTGCTGCGTTATTTCGAGCGGCTTTACGACGATGATGCCTGCCGCGTCGTCGTACTGCGCGGCGCCGGTCGCGCCTTTTGCGCCGGCGCGGATCTGGCTGGCGAGCTCACCCGCCACGTCACCGATGACGGCATCGCCGCCTCGATGCGGGTCCAGCGCAACATTCGCAACATCATGCTGGCGATGCGCCGCTGTCCGCAGCCGATCGTCGCTTTGCTCCACGGCGCCGCGGTCGGTGGCGGCTTCGCGCTGGCGCTGGCCAGCGACATCCGCCTCGCCGCTCCCGATACGCGGATGAACGCTGCCTTCATCAAGATCGGCATCGGCGGTTGCGATGTCGGTGTCAGCTATTTCCTGCCGCGCCTCGTCGGTGCGTCGCTGGCGCATGAGTTGATGCTCACCGGTCGAGACCTGCTTGCCGACCGTGCGCTCCGGCTGGGCCTCGTGGCCGAGGTCGTCGCGCGAGAGGGGCTGGAGGAAGCCGCCGCCGCCTATGTCGACGCGATGCTTGCCACCGCGCCGATGGGCCTCGCGCTGACCAAGGAGGTGATCAACGTCAATCTCGACGCACCGGGGCTGGAGGCGGCGATGGCGCTGGAGGATCGCAATCAGGTGATGCTCTCGCAAAGCGCCGATTTCCGCGAGGGCGCGGCTGCCTTTCGCGAGAAACGCGCACCGAAATTCACGGGTCGATAGGGGAAGAAGAGATGGAGATTTCGGGCTGTGCCGCGGTGGTGACCGGCGGCGCTTCGGGGCTGGGCGAGGCGACCGCACGGGCGCTTGCCGCCAAGGGCGCGAAGGTCGCGTTATTCGATCTCAATCGCGACAAGGGCGAGGCGGTCGCCGCCGATATCGGCGGGTTGTTCTGCGCGGTCGATGTCACGTCCGACGATAGCGTCGATGCCGGCCTTGTCGCGGCGCGGGCGGCGCATGGGCAAGAGCGCATCCTGATCAACTGCGCCGGTACCGGCAATGCGATCAAGACGGCGAGCCGTTCGCGTGAGGATGGCAGTATCAGGCATTACCCGCTCGATAGTTTCAACCGCATCATCCAGATCAACCTGGTCGGCACCTTTCGCTGCATCGCCAAGTCGGCGGCCGGCATGCTCAGGCTGGAGCCGGGCGAAGATGGCGAGCGTGGGGCGATCGTCAACACCGCCTCGGTCGCGGCCGAGGACGGTCAGGCGGGGCAGGCGGCCTATGCCGCGTCCAAGGGCGGGGTGGTCGGCATGACGCTGCCGATTGCGCGTGATCTGATGGGCGAGGGGATCAGGATCAACACGATCCTGCCCGGCATTTTCGACACGCCGTTGCTCGCCCAGTCACCGCAGCATGTCCGCGACGCGCTCGCCGCCTCGGTGCCGTTCCCGAAGCGGCTCGGCCTGCCGGCGGAATATGCCCTGTTGGCGCTGATGATGATCGAGAATGGCTATTTTAACGGCGAGGATGTGCGGCTGGACGGGGCGATACGGATGGCGCCGCGTTAGAGTGGGTCGACGTTTAGACCTTCCCCTCCCTTGCAGGGAGGGGATCAAGGGGTGGGTTTAGCGTCGGGCGAGGCTCGATGCCTCGTCCGACGCTGTTTTGTCGGTCGGCTGGAGAGTCTTTTTGAGCGCGCAGACGCGCGCACCCACCCCCAACCCCTCCTTGGAAGGGAGGGGAGTCCCGAGGCCTAAGCTCATTCGAACCTGCTTGTTATCTAACATTGATTGGTTTACGTTCCGACTCATGAGGAGAGCGACATGACGCCGATCGCGGTCGAAGATGCCGACGCCGTCAACTGGGACAGGCAGACCGATGTCGTCGTGGTCGGATTCGGCGGCGCCGGGGCCAGTGCGGCATTGCAGGCGCGAGAGGAAGGTGCCGAGGTTTTGCTGATCGACCGCTTCGGCGGCGGCGGTACGACGACCTATAGCGGCGGGGTGATCTATGCCGGCGCCACCCGCTTCCAGCGTGAGGCGGGGCTGGCGGACAGTGTCGACAACATGCTCGCCTATCTCGAGATGGAGGTCGGCGACGCGGTGCGGCCGGAGACGCTGCGCCGCTTCTGCGCGGGCAGCGCGGGCGATCTCGACTGGCTGATCGGCCACGGCGTCGAATATGCTTCGGACGCCTATCTCGACAAGATCACCTACCCGCCCGAGGGCAAATATCTCTATTATTCCGGCAACGAGAAGTCGCCCGCCTTCGCGGCCAAGGCGAAGCCGGCGCCGCGCGGCCACCGTGCGGTCGGCCCCGGTTTCGGCGGGGCGCATTACATCGCGGCGTTGCGCGAGGCGGCGGTGCGCAACGGCGTCGATCTGTTGCTCCACACCCGGGTCACCCGCCTCGTCACCGATCGTGCCGGCCGCGTGCTTGGCGTCGAGGCGATCGCGCTGCCCGCCGACAAGCATGCCGAACACCAGGCGCATTATGCCGTGGTCAGCCCCTATGTGCCGCATAACCATGCGAAGACCGAACGTGCGGCGAGGGCGATGGCGGCGCTGGAAGAGAAATATGGCCGCACGATCCTGATCCGCGCCCGGGGGGGCGTGATCCTCTCGACCGGCGGCTACGCCTATAGCCGCGACCTTGTCGGCAGGAGCGACCCGGTGCTCGGCCAGCATTATGATGTCAGCCACCGCCTTTCGACCATGGGCAATGACGGCTCGGGCACGGCGATGGGCATGTCCGTCGGCGGCGCGACCGGGCATATGGACTCGGTCTATATCGCCCGCAACATCGCGCCGCCCGAGGCGCTGCTACAAGGCATTCTCGTCAACCGCGACGGTGAGCGTTTCGTGGCGGAGGACGCCTATGTCAGCCTGATCGGCGGCGTGCTCGCACGCCAGCCCGAGGGCAAGGCGTGGCTGATCGTGCCCGCAAAGGCCTTTCGCAGATCGATCCGCGAGGCGCTGACCTGCGGCTGGCAGCGGTTCAAATATTTCGGCGTGCCGATGCTGGTCAATTATGTGCTGGGCGGCACCCGTCGTGGCGGCAGCGTCGCGGCACTGGCGCGCAAGCTGGGTATCGACCCGGGCGCGCTTGCCGCCACCATTGCCGAACATGATGTCGATCTCGCCGCCGGTCGCGCGGACGGGGTCGGCAAGACCGAGGAGCTGCGCACACCGCTCGGCAAGGGGCCGTTCTATGCGATCAACATGTCGATGGCGAACCGCCACGCCCTGACCAAATTCATGACCTTGGGCGGGCTCACCGTCGATGAGGACAGCGGCGCCGTCACGCGCGAAGACGGGAGCGCGGTGCCCGGCCTCTACGCCGCCGGCATGTCGGCGGTCGGACTACATTCGAATGGCTATATCAGCGGCCTGTCGCTCGCCGACGGCGTTTTCTCGGGCCGCCGCGCCGCCCGCCATGCCGCCGCTGCCTCCGGCCCCAAGCCGGCCAACCGCCCCCTCGAAACCGCGGGCTGATCCGATGAAGAACAACGCGCTGTCGAGCATCGACGAGATCATCGACGAGGCCAGGAACGGCCGGATGTTCATCCTGGTCGATGACGAGGATCGCGAGAATGAGGGCGATCTCGTCATCCCCGCCCAGATGGCCACGCCCGAGGCGATCAACTTCATGGCACGCGAGGGGCGCGGCCTGATCTGCCTGTCGATGCTCAGGTCGCGGATCGAGGAACTCGGCCTCGACCTGATGAGCCGCGAAAATCGCACCGCCTTCGAGACCGCCTTCACCGTCTCGATCGAGGCGCGCGAGGGCGTGACCACCGGCATCTCCGCCGCCGACCGCGCGCGCACCGTCGCGGTGGCGATCAACGCGGCCAACGGTCCTGCGGAGATCGTCACCCCCGGCCATGTCTTTCCGCTGGTCGCGCGCGACGGCGGCGTGCTGGTCCGCGCCGGGCATACCGAGGCGGCGGTCGACATCGCCCGTCTTGCCGGGCTCAATCCGTCGGGCGTGATCTGCGAGGTGATGAACGAGGATGGCGGCATGGCGCGGATGGACGATCTCGTCGCCTTCGCCCAGCGTCACAATCTCAAGATCGGCACGATCCGCGACCTGATCGCCTATCGCCTGCGCTGCGACCATAATCTGCGCAAGGTCGGCGAGGCGCGCTTTCACAGCATGTTCGGGGGCGACTGGACCGCCGTCACCTTCCGCAACAAGGCGATCGACAGCGAGATGCTCGCGCTGGTGAAGGGCGATGTCGGGCCCGGCAAGCCGACGCTGGTGCGCATGCATGTCGTCGATGTCTTCACCGACATGCTCGGCGTGGCCGGCGAGCGCCACGGCCTGTTGCAAAGCGCGATGGCCGAGATCGCGCGCGAAGGGGCGGGCGTGATCGTGATGATCACCCAGCAGATGCCCAACATGCTAACCCGTTTCGTCGATCGCAAATCGGACGAGAGCCCGGCGGTCAGCGATCTCGACGCTTTGCGCGATTATGGCGTCGGGGCGCAGATACTCTCCGCGCTCGGTGTCCATGACATGATCCTGCTGACAAATTCGCCGCGCACGCTGGTTGCGTTGCAAGGCTTCGCTCTCAATGTGGTAGGGCACCGCGCCATGACCAGCACGCCCCCTTCGACCTGGATCCAATGAACGAAACCACATTGTCACTGCACGCGCCGCTGAGCTTTCGCCGCGGCCCCGCTATGCCCAACCGCATGGCGCTGGCGCCGCTGACCAATTTGCAGAGCCATGACGACGGCACCCTGTCGGAAGACGAATTTGCCTGGCTGGTGAAGCGGGCGGATGGCGGTTTCGGCATGGTGATGACCTGTGCGGCGAGCACGCACGCGCTCGGCAAGGGTTTCCCGCGCCAGCTCGGTATCCATGACGATGGCCATATCCTCGGGCTCGAACGCCTTGCCACCGCCTTGCGGCAGGCCGGCGCGCTGTCCTCGGTCCAGCTCCAGCATAGCGGCGGCCGTGCCCCGCGCGAGCTGATCCCCGGCCAGCCCGTAGGTGCGATCGACGATGCGAAGCGTGGTGTCCGCGCGCTCTCGACCGGCGAGGTCGAGCAGGCGATCGAGGATTTCATCCTCGCCGGGCTGCGCGCCGAGCGTGCCGGCTTCGACGGTGTCGAGGCGCACGGCGCGCATGGTTATCTGCTCTGCCAGTTCCTCGACACGCACAATGCCCGCACCGACCGCTATGGTGGCAGCGCGGAGAATCGTGCGCGCATGATCCTCGAGGTGATCGCCGGCTTGCGCGCCCGCGCCCGGCCCGATTTCCAGATCGGGGTGCGCCTGTCGCCGGAGCGTTACGGCATGGACTTGGGCGAGATCCGCGCCCTTTCCGCCCGACTGCTGCGCGAGGGGCAGGTCGACTATCTCGATATCTCCTGCTGGGACACGTTCAAGCAACCCGAGGACCCCGCCTGGCATGGCCGCGCGCTGATGGACTGGTTCACCGATCTCGACCGCCATGGCACGCGCCTGGGCGTCGCGGGCAAACTGACCACTGCGCAAAATGCCCGGGAATGTCTGACGCGCGGCGCTGACTTCGTGGTGATCGGGCGCGGTGCGATTTTGCACCATGATTTCGCGCGCCGCATCGCGGACGAGGATTTCGCCAGCGCGCCGCTGCCCATCAGCCGCGCGCATCTCGCGGCTGAGGGGCTGGGCCGCGACTTCATCGATTACATGGCGACCTGGCCGGGCTTCGTCGCGGAGGAGGCGGCATGAGCCGGACATTCCAGATCGTCGAGGTCGCCCCGCGTGACGGCCTGCAGAATGAGAGCGTGATCGTTTCGACCGCCGACAAGGTCGCGTTGATCGAACGGATGATCGACGCCGGCGCGCGGCGCTTCGAGGTCGGCAGTTTCGTCAACCCGAAGCGCGTGCCGCAAATGGCCGACACACCCGAGGTGATCGCCGCGCTGCCCGACCGGGCGGATGTCAGTTATATCGGCCTGTGCCTTAACCTGAAAGGCGTCGAGCGCGCCGCCGGGTCGCGCGCCGGCAACAAGCGCGGGGTGGATGAGGCTGGCTGCGTCACCGTGGCGAGCGACAGTTTCGGCCGGGCCAACCAGGCGCAGACCTCGGCGGAATCGGTCGCCGAGAATGTCGTGATGCTGGCATTGGCGAAACGCGAGGGACTGGTGCCGCAGGTGACAATCGCGGTGGCGTTCGGTTGTCCGTTCGAAAAGGTCGTGCCGCAACAATATGTGCTCGACATCGCCCGCCGCCTTGCCGAGGCGGGCCCGGTCGAAATCGCGCTCGCCGACACGATCGGGGTCGCCGTGCCCGGTCAGGTCCGCGACCTGATCGGCGCGTTGCGTGATGTGCTCCCGGCCGACATCCGCCTGCGCGGTCATTTCCACGACACCCGCGCGACCGGTATCGCCAATGCCTGGGCGGCGTGGGAAGCGGGGGCGGAGGTGCTGGACAGCTCGCTCGGCGGGCTGGGCGGCTGCCCGTTCGCGCCGGGCGCGACGGGGAATGTCGCGACCGAGGATATGGTCTATCTGTTCGAACGCTCGGGTGTGGCGACGGGGATCGATCTGGAGAAGGCGATTGGCGTCAACAAATGGTTCGCCGGGGTGATGGGCAAGGCGTTGCCGTCGAATGTGGGGCGGGCTGGCGGCTTTTAGGGTAGGGCGCGAACGCCAAAACACTCCGTCACCCCGGACTTGTTCCGGGGTCCAAGGTTCCGCAAACGCACCAGCCGCTTCTTACGCGGCACGTTGGATCCCGGAACAAGTCCGGGATGACGAAGCGTGGGGTTGGCGCGCTCCCACGACGCATATTGCGCCATCCATGCCCATATGATCCAACCTCACGGCATGCCCCAGCCAACCCCCGTCTCTGACGTCGCCGCCGTCCGCCGCGCGCTCATCGCCGCCGCGCGGGCGGGGGAGGCAGTCAGCTATGCCGGGCTGCTCACCGATCTCGGCCATCGCTTCACCCGGCCGCTGATGCGGGCCCTGTGCAAGACGCTCGATGTGATCGACGAGGCCGGCGCCGCCGCCGGCGAGCCCGAGTTGGCAGTGCTTGTCGTGCGCGAATCCGATGGCTTGCCCGGGCAGGGCTGGTGGGTCAGCAATCGCCCGGTGATGATGACCTATGACGGTCCATGGACCGGACCCGAGGCGATGGTCTTCGTGCGCGGCCAGCAACAGGACGTGTTCGACTATTGGCGCGCGCACGACGATTGAGGCAGCGGCGCTGGCGCATCCTGCCGCGATCGGGCACGCCGTGTCCATGACGATCGAAACCCTCATCGCCCATTACGGCTTCGCTGCGATCTTCGTCGGCGCCGGCGTGGAGGGCGAGACGTCGGTGGTCGCCGGCGGGGTGCTGGCGCATCGCGGGCTGCTGCCCTTGTGGTCCGCCGGGTTGGCCGCGGCGACGGGATCGTTCTTCGCCGACCAGTTGTTCTTCGCCGCCGGCCGTTATTTTCGCGACAACCGCCGTGTGAAGAAGATGGAGCAACGCCCCGCCTTCGCCAAGGCGCTGGTCATGCTCGAGCATCATCCCATATTGTTCATCATGGGGTTCCGCTTCCTCTATGGCCTGCGCACGATCAGCCCGATGGCGGTCGGCACCTCGCAGGTTCGCGCGCGGACCTTTCTGCTACTCAATGGCCTGGCCGCGATCCTGTGGGGCGCGCTGTTCACCGGCATCGGCTACGGCTTTGGCGGCGGCATCGAGCGGCTGTTCGGCGACAATGTCTCGGTCAGCAGCCTGTTGCCGATCGCGACATTGGTGGTGGTCGTCCTGTTCGGCGTCGCCCAGGCTGTGCGCTGGTTGCACCATCGTCATGCCGATCACTGCGTCGAGAGGGCGGCGGCGAAGCGTACTGCCGAGGCCTGATGTCCTGGCGGCGGCTCAGCTTGCCGGCGGCAGCATCGCGCTGGAGATGCCCTGATCGGCCAGCACGAACGACCCCTGCAACGCGCGCGCCGCGTCGGAGCAGAGGAACAGCGCCACCTGGGCGATGTCGTCGGGCTCCATCATGGCATTGCCGTACGGGCTGATCGAGCGCGCCTCGCGGCGGACCATGCCCTCCTGTTGCTCGGGGGTCAGTTCATCGCTCTCGAAACCGAGCATCGGCGTGCGCACCGAGCCGGGGCCGATCGAATTGCAGCGGATGTTCGACCGCCTGAGTTCGGGCGCCAACGTGCGGGTGAAGTGCGCGATCGCCGCCTTGGTCGCGGCATAGACCGCGAATTCGTTGACGCCGAGCATCGCGGCGCCCGAGGAGATGTTGACGATCGCCCCGCCGCCGCTGCGTCGCATCGCCGGCAGTGCGGCCTGGATCATCGAGATCGGGCCGATCGTGTTCACCCCGAACATCAGGTCGATCTTGCGCGCCGGCATCTCCTCGATCGGCCCCCAGAAACACACGCCGGCGCTCTGGATGAGGGTGTCGAGCCGGCCATGGTCGCGCTCCACGCCGGCGACCAGCGCGGCGATCGCATCGCGGTCCATGATGTCGCAGGTCGCTGCCTGCGCCTTGCCGCCCGCCGAAACGATCCGGTCGACCACCGGCTGGATCGCGTCGCGCGGTTGCTCGGAAGTGACGATCACCGTCGCGCCGTTCTTCGCGAACAGGGTGGCGGTGGCGGCGCCGATGCCCGAACTGCCGCCGGTGACGATGGCGATCTTGCCGTCAAGCATGCTGACTCTCCTGGATGCGGCCGGCGAAATGCCCCTCGCGGATCGCCATCAGCAAGTCGCGCGGGGCGTTGGCGTCACCGATCAGATGAAGCTCATAGGGTCGCGGCGCCCGGGAGCCGCCGCCGAGCGCGCGGTACAGATCGTTCTGCGCCTCGTTGAAGGAGATGAACACCACCGTCTCGGCCGGTACCTCCCAGGTCTGTTCACCGTCGAGATAACCCAGCGTGCAGCTGTCGGAGCCGATTTCGACCAGCCGCCCGCCGACCACCAGTGTGAAATCGCCCTGGCGCAGTCGGCGCAGCGCCGGGCTGGAGCGGGCGACCACCTCGATCTGCGGCGCGAACGAGCTGTGCCGCGCGACGAAGGTTACCTTCACGCCGTGCGCGATCAGCTGCTCGGCGGCGGCGATGCCTTCATAATGGCCGATATCGTCGAACACGACGGCCGATTTGCCGAGTTTGTCCGGCGGCAGAAACAGCAGTTCGTGCGACGACAGCACATGGCGCTGGCCGAAGCCCGGCACCGGCGCCTCGGGCCGCGCCGCCTGCAGCCCGTCCATGCGCGGCAGCGAGCCGGTGGCGACGATCACGACATCGGGCTGCTCGGCCAGCACATCGTCGGCCTCGGCATAGGTCGATAGCCGCACGTCGACACCGAGATGATAGAGCTCCTGCTCCTGCCAAAAAGTGATGTCGCCGATCGTTGCCGCTTTGGGCGCGCGCTTGGCGATGTTGATCGTGCCGCCGAGCGAGGGCTGCGCCTCGATCAACACCACTTTGTGGCCGCAGGTCGCCGCGAGCCGCGCTGCTTCCATGCCGGCCGGGCCGCCGCCGACGATCACGACCTTTTTGGGGTTGGCCACCGGCACGATCAGTTCTTCGGACAAAGTGGCCTCGTACCCGACGACCGGGTTGACGGTGCAGCCCATGCGCTGGGTCGCGGTGCGGATGCCGCCGATACAGCCCTGGTTGCAGGCGATGCAGGGCCGCACGCGCTCGGCATTGCCGGCCAGCGTCTTGGCCACCAGATCGGGCTCGGCGATCATCGGGCGGACGAAGCTGACCATGTCGCCCAGGCCTTCCTTGATCGCCTGGTTGCCTTCCTCCAGCGTGCGGTAGCGACCGGCGATCATCGTCGGCACATCGGCCCGCTTCGCGATCGGCTCGGCCGAACTGAGCATATAGCCGGCCGGCTGGTCCATGCAGCCAAGCATGGTCGAGATGCTGTAGGGGCTGCCCATCGAGGCGCTGACATAGTCGACCAGTCTGTCGGCGCAGAGCCGCGCGACGACCTCGCCGGCTTCCTCCGGGGTCAGGCCGCCGGGGACGTTGTAATCGGACAGGCGGATGCCGAGCGGATAGTCGCGGCCGAGCCGCTCGCGCAGCGCTTTCAGGATATCGCGGCCGAAACGCATGCGGTTGTCGAGGCTGCCGCCATATTCATCCTCGCGCCGGTTGGTCAGCGGGCAGAGGAACTGGTGGATCAGATAGCCATGGCCGCAATGCAGCTCGACGCCGTCGAGCCCGCCCTTCTGCACGCGGACCGCGGCATCGACATAGGCTTCGCTGATCTCGTCGATCTGGTCCTGCGTCATGGCGAAGGGCGTGTTGACCAGCCCGAGCGGACAGGGGGCGTTGGAGGGCGACAGCGGCGCCTGGCCCGTCGCCGGCGCCCAGCGATGACCGCCATGCCAGAGCTGGACGAAAGTGCGCATGCCGTATTGCGCACCGGACCTGGCCAGCGCCGCGAAGCCGGGGATGATCGAATCGTCGACCGCGTCGACCGTGTGGTTGGCGGAGGAGCGGTGCACCACCGTCGCCTCGAGGATGTTGAGCCCGACGCCCGATTTCGCCCGCGCCTCGTGATAGGCGATCAGCTCGTCGGAGATCACGCCGCGGCCATAGCTGGTGCCGTGGCTGGCGCGGACGATGCGGTTCTTCACCTCCAGCCCGTTGATCGTGATGGGACTCAGGATGTGATCGAGCGACACTGGGTACCTCTCATACGCGCCGGCCTTTGCGGCCTGACGCAATCCTATAGCGACCAAACCACCTTGTCGGCGATCAGTCCGTCGATCTCTTCGGCCGCGAACCCCGCTTCGGCGAGAATCTCGGTCGCGGGCCGCGCGGTGCGCGGGTTGATCGCGGTGACCAGATCGGGATGGCCCGACAGACGTGGGGCAGGGGCGGCGGTGAGCACGCCCTTGTCGTCCACCGTCACCGTCGCGCGTGCGGCATTGTGCGGATCGGCGGCGAGTTCGTCCACCGTCAGCACCGGCGCGCCGCAGGAATCGATCGCGGCGAACAGCGGCGTCCATTCGGCCTGGGGCTTGGTGCGGAAAGCGGCGGCGACCCGCTCGCGCAACGCCGGCCAGTGCGCCCGGTCCATCTGCGCCTGTGCGGAGGCGTCGATATCGTCGAGTCCGAGGATGCTCAGCATCGCGGCGTAGAACTTCTGCTCGATCGCCCCGACCGAGAACCACTTCTCGTCGGCGCATCGATAAACGCCGTAAAAGGGGGCCTTGCCGCCGAGCAGGCTGTGCGCGGGATCGCCGTCCCACAGCCCCAGCTCCAACTCGCCGAACATCGCGCCGAGCATATAGGAGGCGCCGTCGACGATCGCCGCGTCGATCACCTGGCCCATGCCGGTGCGCTGGCGCTCGACCAGCGCCATCAGCACGCCGATCATCATCGTGTAGGAGCCGTTGGCGAGATCGCCGAGCAGCCCCGGCGGGGCGGTCGGCTTGTCCTCGCCCGTCACGCCCAGCGCGCCGGAGATGGCGAGATAGTTGATGTCGTGCCCGGCACGCGTCGCATAGGGGCCGGTCTGGCCCCAACCGGTCAGCCGGGCGTAGATCAGCCCCGGATTGGCCGCGATCAGCATATCGGGGCCAAGGCCGAGCCGCTCCATCACGCCGGGCCGGAAACCCTCGACCAGGATGTCGACCGACTGCGCCAGCCGGCGTGCGGTTTCCTGCCCGCCGGGCGAGCGCAGATCGAGCCCGATCGCATCCTTGCCGCGCGACATCGCCACGGCGGGGTCGAACGGCATCGGATCGGGTCGGCGCACGCTCAGCACGCTGGCGCCGAAATCGGCCAGCATCATCGTCGCGAACGGCGCAGGGCCCAGGCCGCTCAGGTCGAGGACACGCAGGCCCGCGAGTGGGCCGCGGCGGGCCGGGCTCGCCTGATCCACGGTCAGGCGTTCGCGGCCAGCGCCGGGCGCGGTTGCGCGTTGAGTTGCGGCACGACCTCGTTCCCCAATATCTCGACCATCTCGACATATTCTTCGCGCGGCACGCCGCCCATGTCCATCTTGATCAGGTTGACGTCGGCGCCGACCAGGTTGCTCAGTTCGATCAGCCGGTCGGCGAACTTGGCCGGCCCGCCGACGATTGCCGGCCCTTGCGTCGACAGGAATTCGTAATCGAAGGTCGAGGTGAGATAGGCGGGCGGATTGTCGTTGACGCTCTTGATCATTGCCTGGTTGAAGGCGTGATAGCCCGCATAACGCGGTTCGTAGCGCTCACGGGCGATGGCATCGGTCTTGCCGACCCAGCCGTGCCAGCAGGCGCCGACGCGCGCGGCGTGCTTATGCCCGGCTTCGGCGAACGCCTCGCGATAGATGTCCGCCACGGCGACGAACTTGTCGGGTTTGCCGAAGGCGCTGGGCAGCATCAGGTTGAGGCCGAGCTTGCCGGCGAGCTTGGCCGTCGCGGGCGAGCTGCCGCCGCCGACCCAGAAGGGCGGGCGCTCGCGCTGGATCGGCGTCGGTTCGAGATGCTGGCCGTTGATCGGCGCGCGGAACTGCCCCTGCCAGTGGACCGGTTCGCCCGACCATAACAGGCAGGCCAGCTCCATCGCTTCTGCAAAGCGCGCCGCCGAATCGGATGCCAACTGGCCGAACAGATCATAGGTCTTTTCGAAGAAATTGCCGCGCCCGGTGACCAGCTCCAGCCGGCCGTTCGAGATCACGTCGACGGTGGCATAATCCTCCACCATACGCAGCGGATCGAGATTGGCGGCCAGCGCTACCGAGGTGCCGAGGCGCAGCCGCGTGGTGCGCTCGGCGATCGCCGCCAGCACCACGGCGGGCGAGGAGAAGGTGTAATTGATGCCGTGATGCTCGCCGACATAATAGCCCTGGATGCCGGTGCGGTCGGCGACCTCGGCCGCGTCGAGCGTCATGCGGTAGCGCTCGCTGGCCGAGAAGCGGCGGCCCGTGACGGGATCGTCCATGATGTCGCCCAACGACATAAGTGCGATTTCCATGCATCCCTCCCGTGTTCACGTTTGAACCTTTCTTACAGTGTATGTTTCGAATCGCAATAGCCTTTCGCAAACCATGGTTGACGGGTGACGGTGGGAAGGCGTTGCGATAGGCGCTCACACCTACAGCGTGCCTCTAATAAAGCTGTTGCTCGACAATTCTGTCGATGTTAGGTTATGGCTCGGAAACGGTACCGCGCCTTGATGCGGCCGACGAGGCAACGAGAGGATATCGGGATGGGCGTTCACCACTTTGCGATCGCGGCGAAGGACTTCGACACCTCGCATCATTTCTATACCGAGGTGATGGGCTTTCCGCTGGTCGCGGGCGTCAAGCGCAAGGCGCCGGGCGGCGGCTGGACCAAGCACATGTTCTACGACATCGGTGATGGCGAGACGATGGCGCTGTGGGACCTGCGCGGCATCGAGGGCATCCAGCTCAACCCCGACGAGTGGCGCGGCGCGATCTCGACCGGGCTCGGCCTGCCGCGCTGGGTCAACCACTTCGCGTTCAACTGCAAGGGCGGCGAAGAAGAGCTCCAGCAGCGCAAGAAGAACTGGCTCGACAATGGCTATCACGTGTCGATGACCGACCATGAGTTCATCCGCTCGATCTACACCTTCGATCCCGACGGCAATCTGATCGAATGGACCTATGACACGCGTCCGATCGACGCGAGCGACACCAAATACGCGCACGAGATCCTGGTCGACAACACGCCCGCGACCGAGCCCGATTATGAGGGGCCGTTCGAGCGCTCCACGGTGAAGAAGTACCGCGCCACGCCGACGCCGATGCCGGTGGAGTGAACTTCTTTAGCCCCTCCCCTTCAGGGGAGGGGTTGGGGTGGGGCCTCGCAGCATAGACGTCGGTCTCGATGAGATTGAGACGCCCCACCCCCAACCCCTCCCCAGAAGGGACGGGGCTTAAGTGCTTCATGGGGAGGAAGCGTGGCCGAAGTAACTGATGACAACCAGCCCCATGGCCGCAACGAAAGCGGGCCGGCGCTGGTCGAGCTGTACCGGCGCATGGTGCTGATCCGCGAGGCGGAGAAGAGCTGTGGCGCACTGTTTGCGGCGGGCGAGATCCCCGGATTCATCCATCTCAGTGACGGACAGGAGGGCGTCAGCGTCGGCGTGATGGCGTCGCTGCGGCCCGACGACACCATTGCCTCGACGCATCGCGGGCACGGCCATGCGCTGGCCAAGGGGCTCGGTCTCGACGGCTTCTTCCGCGAGTTGATGGGCAAGGCCGATGGCGCCTGCAAGGGACGCGGCGGGTCGATGCATGTCGCGGATCTGTCGGTCGGCATGCTCGGCGCCAACGGCATCGTCGGCGGGGGTATCGCCATCGCGCTGGGTTCGGGGTTGGCGCAGAAACTGCGTGGCGGGGACGGGCTGGCGGCGTCCTTCTTCGGCGACGGCGCGCTGGCCGAGGGGATCATCCATGAGTGCCTCAACATCGCCAAACTCAAGACCATCCCGATGCTGTTCGTGTGCGAGAATAATGGCTGGTCGGAATTCAGTCCGACCTCGACCCAGGTGACCTTCACGCTGGAGAAGCTCGCGGCGGCGTATGACATCCTCTATTTCGGGATCGACGGATCGGATGTGGAGAAGGTGGCAGAACTGGCCGCGGATCTCGTCGCGCGGATCAGGCGTGAGCGTGGGCCGATCGTGCTCGAATGCTCCACCACGCGGATTCGCGGCCATTATGAAGGCGACTCGCAGCGCTATCGCAACGACGCCGCGCCGCCGGTCGACCCGCTGAGCATCACGCGCGCGATGCTCACGGAACGCGGCGTCGCGACCGCCGATCTGGAGACGATCGAAGAGGCGATCCGTGCCGAGGTGCAGCGGGCGGTCGAGGCGGCCCGGTTAAGCGGCGAGGAGTCGCTGAGCGAGGCGCAGGCCGAAGTCTATGCTGTGGCGGCGGCGCGATGAGCGAGGCCCGTTTCGCCCATGCCATCAACCGCTCGCTCGACGATGCCATGGCGCGCGATCCGAGCGTGGTGCTGCTCGGCGAGGATATCGCCAATGCCGGCGGCATCTTTGCCGTGACGCGCGGGCTGCTCGACAAATATGGCCCCGATCGGGTGATCGACATGCCGATCGCCGAGAATGCCATTGCCGGCATGGCGGTCGGCCTCGCGCTGGGCGGTTATCGGCCGGTGATCGAGATCATGTTCATGGACTTCATGACGCTGACCATGGACGCGGTGGTCAACCAGGCGGCCAAGCTGCACTTCATGTTCGGCGGGCAGGGCGCGGTGCCGATGGTGGTGCGCACCCAGCATGGCGGCGGGCTCAACGCCGGGCCGCAACATTCGCAATGCCTGGAGGCGTGGTTCGCGCATATCCCGGGGCTGAAGGTGGTTGTGCCGGCGGCGCTCGATGACGCTTATGCCCTGCTACAGAGCGCGATCGACGACCCCAATCCGGTGATCTTCATCGAGAACAAGGCGCTCTACGCGGTAAAGGGCGAATTGTCCGACACGCCCGAGCCGGTACCGCTGGGCAAGGCGCGGATCGCACGCAGCGGCAGCGATGTGACGATCGTGAGTTATGGCGCGATGGTCCATAAGGCGCTCGACGCGGCGGAGACGCTGGCGGGCGAAGGGATCGACGCCGAGGTGATCGACCTGCGCACGGTGCAGCCATGGGACGAGGCGGCGGTGCTGGCGTCTTTGTCGCACACGCACCGGCTGGTCGTCGCGCATGAGGCGGTCGAGGCGTTCGGTGTCGGTGCCGAGATCGCCGCGCGGATGGCGCATGTCGGGTTCGACGAGCTTGACGGGCCGATCGTGCGGGTCGGCGGGGCGTTCATGCCGGTGCCGTTCGGGCGCACGCTCGAGGTCGAATATATGCCGGGCGCGGCGCAGATCGTCGCTGCGGCGCGGGCGACCTATGACTGAGGGCGCGGCATCCGCGATCGTCATGCCGAAGCTCGGCCTGAGCATGACCGAGGGGCTGCTCGCCGAATGGCTGGTCGCGCCAGGCGACGAGGTTGCCGCCGGCCAACTCCTGTTCGTGGTCGAGACCGACAAGATCAGCAACGAAGTCGAGGCGCCGGCGCCGGGCCGGATCGTCTCGCTGCTGGTCGCGGCTGGCGATACCGTCGATGTCGGGACGGCCGTGGCGATGTGGACCGGGCCGGGCATCGTTGGCGCGCCGCCATCGGCGACGCCGGATGAGAGTGTGGCGCCGGCACGATCGGAGATGGTCGCACCGGACGCGGTGCCGTCCAACGGGGTGCGCATCCGCTCCACGCCGTTCGCGCGGCGGCTGGCGAAGCTGGACGGAATCGAGATCGCGCAGATCGCCGGCACGGGCGCACGCGGCCGTATCCAGGCGCGCGACGTGCAGGCCGTGATCGATGCGCGCACGAGGCCAGCCCGGCAGGCCTCCGTCAGCAGTCGTGACCTCCGCCCGCTGATCGCGGCGCGCGTCTCGCGCAGCAAGGCGGAAATCCCCCATTTCTACGTTGCCGCCGATGCGCGGTTCGACGCGCTGAATACGTTGCGCGGCGACCTCAACGCCGACCCGCAGGCGCCGCGCAAGCTGAGCGTCACCGCCTTCCTCGCCATCGCTGTGGCCCGCGCGCTGGCGCTGGTGCCGGAGGCGAATGTCGTGTGGCGCGGCAACCGCGCCGAACCGCTGCCGCGGATCGCGATCGGCATCGCGGTGGATACGCCGGGCGGGGTGATGGCGCCTGTGGTGCCGGTGACCGGTGGCATCCACACCTTTGCCGATGCGCTGGACGGCGCGATCGATCGCGCGCGGCAAGGGAAGATCGGCGCGGCGGAGGCGGGCGAGGCAGCGATCGGCATCTCCAATGTCGGCATGTTCGCGGTGCGCTCGCTCACCCCGATCATCGACCCCGACCAGAGCTTCATGCTCGGCGTCGGCGCGCCGCAGGTGGTGTTCCGCCCGAGTCCCGATGGGGTGCCGATGGCGGTACAGGAGGTGACGCTGAGCCTCGCCTGCGATCACCGCGCGATCGACGGGGCGGGCGCGGCGCGTTTCCTCGCGACGATCGTCGACCTGCTCGAACACCCGGCTCGTCTACTCATCCCCGGACAATAGGAAGCACGCATGCGCGATTGTGACGTACTGATCGTCGGTGCGGGCGGCGCGGGGATGGCGGCGGCGATCGAGGCGGCGGACAGCGGCGCCTCGGTGACGGTGCTGGAGGCGGGCAAGCGGCCCGGCGGGTCTACGGCGTTGTCGGGTGGGGTGTTCTACGCCGCCGGCACCAGCGTGCAGCGCGCGGCTGGCGTGCAGGACGACGTCGAGCGGATGTACCGCAATTACATGACCTTCAACCGCTGGAATCTCGAACCCTGGCTGATCCGGCGTTTCTGCGAAGAATCCGCGCCAACGCTGGAATGGTTGCTCGGTCTCGGTGTCGAGATGCCGATCGACGGGCTCTATATTTCGGGCGTCGAGGACGTGCCGCGCGGACATCACACGCGCGGTTCGGGCGCGGCGCTGTTCGAACATCTGCACGGCGCGGCCGCGGCGCGGGGCGTGGCGATTCATGCGAAGGTGCGCGTCGAGTCGTTGCTGGTCGAGGAGGGCCGCGTCGCGGGAGTCGTTGCGCAGGGCGCCGAGATGCGCGCGGGTGCGGTGGTGCTGGCGACCGGCGGCTATGGTGCCAACCGCGATTTGCTTGCCGAGTTCAACCCGGATGTGGCCGAGCAGGACGAGCGATGGTCCTTCTACTTCGGATCGGAAACCAGTCGCGGCGACGGCATCCGCATGGCGCTAGACCTTGGCGCCGAGGTGGTGGGCAGGAACCGGCTGATGGTGAACGCCTCGCCGGGCTTCTCGCGCGACGTTGCCGATTTCCACCCGCCCTGGCTGGTGTTCGTCAACCGCCACGGCCAGCGTTTCATGGACGAGACCTGGCCCTATTGCATCGCCGGCCACCGCATCGAGGAACAGGCCGGCCGGCTGTGTTTCGCGATCTTCGACGAGCCGACCCGCGCCGCCTCGCCCTCGCGCCATCCCTTTGCCGACAAGCTCGGCGTGGGCAACTTCGCCTATTCGTGCGATCGACTGGCCGAGGAGGCGGAGAGGGGCCGGGTGCTGATGGCGGACACGCTGGAGGGGTTGGCCGTGAAGGCGGGGATCGACCCGGTTGGGCTGGCCGGCACGGTGGCGCGCTACAATGCCGATGTGCGCGCCGGGGGTGACGCGCAGTTCTTCAAGCAGGGCGCGCTGACGACGATCGAGACCGCGCCCTTCTATGCCGCTGAGGTGCATGCCGCGAGCTTCGGTGCGACCTCGGCCGGGCTGCGCATCGACCCCGACGCGCGGGTGCTGGGCGCCGATGCGCGACCGATTGCGGGGCTCTATGCAGCTGGCGAGACGGCGGGCGGGGTGCTCGGCGAGCGTTATGTCGGTGGGGGAAATTATATCAGCAATGCGTTGATCTTCGGACGCATTGCCGGACGTGGGGCGGCTGGGTTTGCGGGGTAGCTTTTCCTGCTCCCCTCCCATGCGGGGACGGGAAAATCTTGGGCTATCCATTCTATGTCGCGAACGTAATCACCTGACCCAAGTCGGCGCGCGTGGTGCGAAACCCGTTCGCGGGGTGATCCGGATCGGCATAACCGAAGGAGATGCCGCACACGATCTTTCGCTCTGCCGGAATATCGAAATGGGCGCGAATGAAGTTGGACACCCCGGCCAGCGCCGCCTGGGCGATGGTCGCGATGCCGAGGCTCTGCGCGGCGAGCATGACATTGGCGACATAGGCGCCGCAGTCGATCGCGCCGTACACGCCGAGATCCTCTTCGGTCGTGATGATCATCACATGCGGGGCGCCGAACAGGCGGAAATTCTCCAGCATCTGCCTGCCCGAGGCCTCGCGGTCGCCATGCGTCACGCCGACGCTGCGATAGAGCGCCCAGCCGGTCTCGCGCTGGCGTTCCTTGTAGATGCCGACATAGCGCGCCGGAAAGGCGAAGTCGGGTTGTTCGGGGCGCGTCTTCTGGTCCTCCCAGCGATTGCCGGTCGCATGAGCATAGAGCGCCTCGCGGAAACGCTCGGTCGCTTCACCCTCGGTGACGATCGCCTGCCACGGCTGGGAGTTGCACCACGAGGCGCTGCCTTGGGCGATACGCAGCATCGTCTCGATCGTGGCGTGCGGGACCTGGGTCGTCAGGTAACCGCGGCAGCTGTGGCGCGCGACGACGAGCCGGGCCAGCACCTCCGCATCGGCGGGCAATTTCGTGTCGGTCGCAGCGTCCATCATTGTCCTCATCGGATATTAGCTCTCCGTATCGTGCCGCGCGCGGCTTGGCTACCATACATCGTTTGATTATTGAAAGAGTGGGTGATAGCGTCGGCGGACAATCAGACCGGAGGGGATATTGGGCGAGATCACGCAGGAGCTTCGCGAGCGCGCCGCGCAGAACCGCATCGCGATGTTGCGCCGCCTGATCGACCGCATGGGACGCATCGCGGCGGCGGGCGAAGACCGCTTCGTGATCGAGCCGGCCACCGGCGCGTTCGACCGGGTCTATGGCGGGCAGAGCCTGGCCGAGGCATTAATGGCCGCCGCGCGGACTGTCGCGCCCGAGCGACAGGTCAATTCGGCGCATTGCTATTTCCTGCGGCTCGGCGATCCGGCGCGGCCGGTGAGCTATGTCGTCGACCGGCTACGCGACACGCGTTCCTTCTCGGTGCGGCAGGTGCGCGCCGAGCAGGACGGGCAGGCGATCATCACCGCGACCTTCTCCTTTGCCACGCCCGGCAGCGGCATCGCCCATCAATGGCCGATGCCCGAGGCACCCGCGCCCGAGACGGTGCTGCCGCGCGACGTCGAGTTGATCGCGCTGCATGACGGTGACTTGCCCAAGAACGCCGGTGTGCCCTGGCCGATCGACCTGCGCCATGTCGACCACCGCCCCTGGGACAAGGCGATCGGCGACGGGCGCCACCGCGTGTGGATGCGGGTCGACGAGGCGTTGCCCGACGACCCGCTGCTTCATGCCTGCGTGCTGCTCTACGCCAGCGATCTGACCATGGCCGATGCGGTGACGGTGCAGCATCCGATCGTGTGGGAAGACCTGATCGCCGCGCGCGGGCTGTTCGGCGCGACGCTCGACCACGCCTTCTGGCTGCATATGCCGGTGCGGGTTGATCGATGGCTGCTCCACGTGCAGGAATCGTCGCGCGCGGCGGACGGGCGCGGTTTCACCACCGGGCGGTTCTTCGACCAGGCCGGCAACCTCGTTGCCTCCGTGGCGCAGGAAATCTTCATCAAGGAAAGCGGACCACGCACATGAAACCCTGGGTGCATGACTGGGTGGCCTATCACGCCGCGCGCCAGCCCGAGGCGCCGGCGCTGACCGATGCCGATCGCGGTGTGACGCAGAGCTGGGGCGATCTCGACCGGCGGGTGGGGCGACTGGCCTGGCTGCTCCGGCACCGTTTCGGCCTGCAGCCACGCGACCGGGTGGCGATGATCGCCGAGAACGACATCCGCATCTTCGAGCTGCAATTCGCGTGCATGCGCGCCGGACTGATCCTGGTGCCGATGAGCTGGCGGCTGGCCTTGGGCGAGATGATCACGTTGGCCAGGGATGCCGAGCCGAAAATCCTGTTCCAGGACGAGATGTGGCGGGCGACCGGCGATGCGGTTGCCGATGCGGTGGGCATCGGGCCGCGGATCCTGTGGTCCGACGATCTCGCCATCAGCGAATATGACGCGATGATCGAGGCGACGACCGAGACCTTGCCCGTCACCGCGCATGACGAGGACGAGATCACGCACATTCTGTACACCTCGGGCACGACCGGCCTGCCCAAGGGCGCGCTGTGCAGCTGGGGGACGCTCAAACATCACGCGCTCAACAAGGCGCAGGTGTCGCGCATGGCCGAGCGGGGCGGGCATCATCTCAACATCGTGCCGCTGTTCCATGCCGGCGCGCTCAACACCATGTCCAACCCGATGCTCTATTGGGGCGGGCAGGTGACGACGACGCGGCGTTTTGATCCGGCGGAGACCTTGCGGCTGCTGACCGATCCCGAGATCGGCATCACGCATTTGTGCGGCGTACTGCAAATGTACGAGATGATCACGGCGCTGCCGCAGTTCGACGAGGCGGTGTTCCCGGCGTTGCGCACCGGCCTGTTCGGCGGCTGGGGGCCGAAGACGGTTTGGGTGCACCAGAAATGGCAGGACCGCGGCATCTTCCTGCAACTGTCCTATGGCTCGACCGAGCAGGGGCCGAACGTCTCGCTGCTTAACAGCGGGCGCGAACTAGCGGCGAAGAATTGCTCGGGCTTCGTCATGCCTGGTACCGAGCTGCGGCTGGTCGATGCCGAGGGCAGGGACGTGGCGCAGGGCGAGGTCGGCGAAATCTGGACGCGAGGGCCGGCCATCACCCCGGGTTACTGGAACCGCCCGCGCGAGGACTATTTCACCGGCGACTGGTTCCGTACCGGCGATTGCGGGCGGCAGGACGAGGCGGGACGGCTCTACATCGTCGACCGGTTGCGCGAGGTGTACCGCTCCGGCGGCGAGAATATCTACCCCGCCGAAGTGGAGCTGGTCCTGGCCGACGCACCCGGTGTGAAGGAGGTCGCGGTGATCGCGGTGCCGGACGATCGCTGGGGCGAGGTCGGGATGGCGATCATCGAGCCAATGCCTGATGCGACGGTGACGCTGGAGGGGTTGCTGGCGCATGCCGCCGATCGAATCGCGCGGTTCAAGCAGCCGAAATATGTCGCGATGATCGAGGAGATGCCGCGCAATGCGACGCTGAAGATCGATCGGGCGGCGTTGAAGAAGGCTTATGGGGCGGTGTCGGCGGTGTGAGGGGGATGCGGCCTAGGTTGTTTGGCGGTTCCGCTTCAAACCACCCGTCGTCACCTTGAACTTGTTTCAGGGTCCATGCGCGGTTAGTGGTATCAGGGGCGTCGCTCAAGGTTCGAATGACCGCGCATGGATGCTGAAACAAGTTCAGCATGACGAACTTTGTGAGTTCGCGACCCTCACCCCATCCGTCGCTTCAAAAACCCGCTAATCGCCTCACTGAAATCATCGTTGCGATCGCCGGCCACCATGTGTCCCGCGCGCGACACCGCGACCAGTTCGGCTTGCGGGGCCTGGCAGCGGAATTCGTCGACCGCGTCGGCATCGACCACATCGCTTTGCGCACCGGACACCAGCATCAGCGGAAGCGAGGGGGGCAGGGCGGCGAGCCGCTCGTTCAGCAACGCGGTCAGCTCGGCGCCGGGGGCGTCGCCGACCACGGCCGGATCCCAATGCCAGCGCAAGCGACCGTCGGCACCTTCGCGCAGCGAGCGCATCAGCCCGTCCGGCGTTTTCGAGCGTGGGCGGTTGGGATTGTAGGCGTGGACCGCGGCGGCGGCTTCCTCGACTGTGGCGAAACCCTCGGGATGTGCCTGCATGAAGGCGCGGATTCGCGCGACGCCCTCGGGCGCGAAGCGCGGGACGATGTCGACCAGCACCAGCGCGCGGACCAGATCGGGGACTACGCTCGCGGCGAGCAGGCCGCTGATCCCCCCCATCGACGCGCCGACCAGCGCCGTGGGCCGGGCGAGCGCGCGCAGCACTGCCATCAGATCCCGCGCATGGGCAGGCATGGAATAATCCTTGTCAGCTGCCCAGCCGCTGTCGCCGTGCCCGCGTGCGTCATAGGTTCCGACCGCGAAGCCATCCTCGGCCAGCCGCCGCGCCGTGCCCGCCCAGGCATGGCGGCTCTGGCCGCCGCCGTGGAGCAGCATCACGAGGGGTGCCTCGTCCGGTCCCAGGATTTCGCCACGAAGGCGGATATCCTCCTCGGTCGTGACGTCGATCGGGGCGTTCAAGCCGGCGGGCCTTTCCGTGCGGCGAAAGCGGCGAACGCGGCCGCCGCCTCGGGCGTGGCGAGTTGGCGGATGAACGCAGCGTTGTCCGCCGCGAGCGCCGCCTCGATCGCACCGGCATCGCGCATCAGCGCCTTGGTCGCGATGACGGCCGACAGCGGCTTGGTGGCCAGCGCATGTGCTGCCGCTGCTGCTGCCACGCCAACCTCCTCTGCAGGCAAGGCCTTGTTGGCGATGCCGAGTGAGGCGGCTTCCGCGCCGCTCATCTTCTCGCCGAGCGCGAACAGCGCGAAGGAACGGACATGGCCGATCCGCGCCGGAATCAGCAATGCCGAGGCGGCCTCGGGGACCAAGCCTAGATCGATGAACGGTGTGCTGAGCTGCGCGTCGTCGGCGACATAGACGAGGTCGCAGTGCAGCAGCATCGTCACGCCGATGCCGATCGCGCGGCCGGTGACGGCGGCGACCAGCGCCTTGGGGAAGGTGGTAAGCGCGCGGAGGAACGGCCGGACATTGGAGGTCGAGATATCGGACTCGCCCGAGGCGGACGCCGCGAACATCGAGATGTCGTTGCCGGCGCAGAAATCCATGCCCTCGCCGCGCATCAACACAGCACCGATTGCCGGATCGTCCGCCGCACGGACCAGCGCGGCGGCGATGTCACCGTACATGGCGTCGGTGATGGCGTTCTTCTTTGCCGCGCGGTCGAGCGTGATGGTCATCACCCGCTCGGCGGTCTCGACCCGGATATCGCCCATCGCGCTTACCCCTTGGCGGGCTGGAGCCCGCGTCCCAGCGAGGAACCGCCATCGCAATCGAGGATCGCGCCGGTGATGTATTTGGCGGAATCGCTGCACAGATAGATCGCCAGATCGGCAATGTCCTGCTTGGTGCCATAGTCGCGCAACGGGATTACCGCCTTGAGTGCGGCCTCGGCTTCCGGCGTCGGAGTCAGTCGCGCCATCCCTTCGGTATCGGCGATCGGCCCAGGGGCGATCGCGTTGACGCGCACGCCGGCCGGCCCCCATTCCATCGCCAGCACCTTGGTGAGCATGTTGATGCCGGCCTTGGCGGCGCAGACATGGCTCTGGAACAGCGTCGCGTTGACCGCCTGGCCGGCGGTGATCGAGATGACCGACGCGCCGGGTTTGCGCAGGAACTCGTAACTGGCGCGCAGTACGTTGAAGGTGCCGAGCAGGTCGATGTCGATCACCGTCTTAAAGGCATTGGCGGACATGCCGATCGCCGGCGCGAGGAAATTGCCCGCCGCGCCGGAGACGACCGCGTCGATTTCGCCCCAGGCGGCATGGGTGGCACGCAGCGTTTCCTCGACCGCGGCATAATCGCGGACATCGGCGGCAGCGCCCATCGCCTCGGCGCCGGCGGCTTTCAATTCGGCGACGGCAGCCTCGACCTTGTCGATCTTGCGGCTGATGATCGAGATGCGCGCGCCGGCTTCGGCCAGACCGTGGGCGATGCCGAGATTGATGCCACTCGAGCCGCCGGCGATGAACACCGTCTTGCCCTTGAGCAGGCCGGGGGTGAAGGTTCGCATGGTTTCTCTCCTAGATGCGCGGGCGCCGGGTTTCGGCCCGTGCGATAATGGCGGCGGCGTGAGACGCGGTGTCGGCGGCGCCGGTGATCGGGCCGTCGGCCGGCAAGGCGGCGAGGCCCTCGGCGACGGAGTCGATACTCGGTGCGAAATCCCAGAAGCCGTCGAGATCGCCGATCCTGGCATAGCTGATCCAGCCGGCAAAGGCCTGGACGATCGCGCCATTGTCGCGGCAATCGGGATGGCAGAGCCACGCCGCGACGGGGGCGACGAGATCGGGCGAGAGATTGCGGCGCAGCGCCTCGGTATATTCGGGCGGGCGCTCTGTCGCGTCGACCATGCGGGTGAAGGCGCCGGGGCTGAGGCAATTGGCGGCGACACCGGTGCCACGCAGACGGGCGGCGACCGACAGCGTCAGCCCCTGCACCGCGGCCTTGGCCGAGGCATAGGCGGCGCTCGGCGCAGCGCCGTACAGACCTTGCGTCGAGCAGGTGTTGACGATCCGGCCGGTATCCGCCGCCTGCATGTGCGGCAGCACCGCGCGGCACAGATTGTAGCTGCCGCCGCAATGGCTGCGCCAGACGTGCTCGAACTCATCGAGTGTGGTTTCGGTGAAGGGTTTGGGCGGCAGGAAATTGCCCGCATTGTTGATCAGCGCGTCGATCCGGCCATGCTCGGCGATGACGCGGGCGACCAGCGCTTCGGCTTCCTCGGGCGAGGTTACGTCGGAGGCATCGGCGCCGGCGCTACCGCCTGCGGCGAAGATCTCCGCCACCGCTTGCTTAGCCGGCAATGGCGAACGGCCGGTGCCGTCCATCGCCACACCGAGATCGTTCACGACGACATGCGCGCCGAGCGCGGCGATGTAGCGGGCATAGCTGCGCCCGAGCCCGCCGCCCGCGCCGGTGATCAGGACGATCCTGCCGTCGAGCCGTCGCGCCGCCTGTCCCATCCCAACTCCCGGTTGACGCCATTAACAAATCATCGTTAGGTTTACCTTGTTGCAGGAGTCGGGACGCATGACAAGTTCATCCATCACCTATGCGAGCGTCAGAGCAGAGCTGGATCATCCGATCGAGACAATATGGGCACGGATCGCCGCATTCGGCGGGCTGGAGGATTGGGCCGAGGGCATCAGTGCCTGTTCGGTCGAGGGCGCGGGTGTCGGCGCGGTGCGGACGGTGGTGCGGGGCGGCAGCAGTGTGCGGGAGCGGCTCGAGGCGATCGACCCGATTGGGCACATGCTGCGCTATCAGATTTTGCCGCCGCATCGGCTGCCGGCGGAGGCGGTGCATGGCAATGTGCTGTTGCGGGCGCTGGGTGACGGGCGGACCGAATTGGTGTGGCGATCGGATGCGCGCGATTTCACGGTGGCGCCCGAGGTGATCGGAGCGCGGATCGAGGCGTTTTATGCGGCGTCGATCGAGGGACTGAAGCGGGTGCTGGCGGCAGGGTGAAGGATTAATCCCTCTCCCGTTGGGAGAGGGAAGGGGCCCGTCGCGAAGCGATGGGAAGGGTGAGGGCAGGTGCGGCGACACAAGCCAGCCGTTTCGACCCGACCCTCACCCCGCGCTGCTGCGCAGCTTCCCCCTCTCCCACAGGGAGAGGGGGAATTACCGATCCCTGATCCGGAACCCGCCATCCACATTGAGGATCGCGCCGGTCACGAAGCTCGCTTCATCCGATGCGAGGAACACCGCCGCGTCGGCCACTTCGCGCGGCTGGCCCAGCCTGCCGGTGGCCTGCATGTTCGCCATCGCCGCGAACAGCGCCGTGTCACCCGATTTCGCGACATGCGCGCGGGTCAGCGGTGTCTCCACCACGCCCGGACAGATGGCGTTGCAGCGGATCGGCAAGCGGTTCTCGCCGCAATGGAGCGCGGTGCTTTCCGTGAGGTTGAGCACCGCCGCCTTGGATGCGGAATAGGCCGCTTGGGTCGAGCCGGGTCGCTGGCCGCGCGCCGAAGCGATGTTGACGATCGCGCCGCCTTGCTCGGCCATCAGCCGTACCGCGTGGCGACAGCCGAGAAGCACGCTGAGCGCATTGGCGTTCATCACGAACTGCCAGTCTGCCTCGCTCGCGTCGGCGATCGAGCCGGTGCGGCTGGTGCCGGCATTGTTGACCAGCACGTTCGGCCGCCCGGCCCATGCCTCCAGCACCGCCAGCGCGGCGACCCAGTCGACATCGCGGGTCACGTCGAGCCGGTGGTAGAACACCCGCTCGCCATGCTGCGCCGCGAGGTCTCCGCCCTGCTCGTCGAGATCGGCGACCATCACCCGCGCGCCTTCCTCGACGAAGCGGTCGACGATCGCGCGGCCGATCCCGCGCAGGCCGCCGGTCACCAGCGCGACCTTACCCTCGAGCCTGGCCACGGTCAGCGCGGCGTGAAGCGGACGCGCAGGCTCTTATAGCCGTAGAAGATATAACTCGGCACCATCTCGAACTCGTCCTGCAATATCTCGACATCGAAGCGGGCGAAGGCGCGGGTGAAGAACGCCACCAGTTCGGTGCGCGCCAGCATATGGCCAACGCAGAAATGCAGGCCGGGGCCGAACGACATGAAGTCGCGCTGGTTGGGCCGGTCGATATCGGTGGCGAAGGGATCGTCGAACACGCGCGCGTCGATATTGGCGCCGGCATGCATGATCCACATCAGGTCGCCCTTGGCGATGGTCTGACCGCGCATCTCGATATCCTCGGCGGCGTAACGCGTCATGCATTTCACCGTGCCGGGGTAGCGCAGCAACTCGGTCGTCATGTTGAACGCGCAGCCCGGGTCGTCGCGCAGCCGCTGGAGCAAAGCAGGGTTGCCGACGATGCGGACGAGCTGGGTGGCAAGGGTGTGCGCGGTGGTCTCCGCGCCGGCCACGACCATGCCGTGGAGCTGGGCGAGCATCTCGTCATTGGTCAGCTTGGCGAGGCCGTCACGCGCATGGATCATGCCGGAGATGAGATCGTCGCCGGGATTCTTCTCGCGCTCGGGAATGAAGGTGTTGAACACGTCGTTCATCGTGCGGATCGACTCGTCGAGCTGGAGCAGCAGCTCGGGCGTGACGGTCGCCGCGGCGCTGGCGGCGGTGAAATCCGAGGCGAGCTTGAACAGCAGCGGCTGATATTCTTCCGGCAGGTCGAACAGCCGGCGCATCACGCGGGTGGGCAGGACGGCGCCGACCACAGCGGAGAAATCGAATTCTCCCAGCCGTTCGCATTCGTCGAGGATCTCGTCGACCACCTCGTTGATGAAACCCTCGACCTTGGCGATCGCACCGCGATCGAACGCCTTCATCATCAGCACGCGGACGCGGGTCAGGTCGCGGCCGTCGAGGCGGTTGACCAGCAGGCTGGTGTAGAGCCGCACCGCCTTGAGCTGCTCCTGCAATTCGGGCGGCATGCCGCGGAACAGCTGCTCGACGCGCGAGGCGGAGAGGCGGCGATCGGCAAAGGCGGCGCGGACATCGTCGTGACGCGAGATGATCCAGCCGCCCTGATTCTTGCTGTAGAAGATCGGTGCCTCTTGCTGGAGGCGGATCAGCGGCGTCCAGGGATCGGCGAGGAAGGCGGGGTCGGCGAAGCTGACATCCTCGATCTCGTCCAGCGTGTCGGTTGCGCTCTGCCCGCTCATTGCCCTCTCCCGAGGCGGTTTGTCCGCCATGGCGCCGTGTCCGGAGACTCCAGACTTACGGTGATAGATAAACCGGATCGCGCCAGTTTGGCAATTGTTCATTTGCCGCCGGCCGCTCGACATCCCGTCGGGCGAGCGCATCGCGCGATGGATAACCGTACGATGCTTGAATCTGTGTTGAGGGCGGTATAATCTCGGTAAAACGACGCCGGAGGATGCCCGATGCCGAACAGCCTGTTGAGCCGCGTACCGGTCGATCAACTGCCCGAGGATCTGCAACGCCTGCGCGAGTCGAGCATCGAGGTGGCGGGCGATGGCGACCGGCTCGAGATCTTCGGCAACCATCCCGCGCTCTATCGCTGGTATCAGAGCAATTTCTACGGTGCGATCTTCCAGAACGGCAATGGCGACATGGTCGTCGAGACCAAATGGAAGGAACTGATACGGCTCAAGCTGTCGCTGACCAATGGCTGCTTCGTGTGCAACGCGCACAATGTGCCGTCGGCGCTGGCCGCGGGGTACAGCCAGGCACAGATCGACGCGATGGGCGATGCGGAGAGCCCGCTCTTTTCGCCGCAGCAGCAGGCGGTGCTGGCGCTGGGCGAGGTGTTCGCGATCGCCAATAGCGACGGAGCGCTGACGCCTGGACTATATGCGCGGCTGTCGACCTTCTTTTCGGATGCCGAGATACTTGAATTAGGCTTCTTCGCGACGATCCTCAGCGGGTGGACCAAGCTGATCTTCGCCTATGACATGATCACGCGGGAATGCCCGATCAACAGCCCGGAACGGACGATGTCGCCGAGCGCGGTGCATTTGAGATAACTCCCTCTCCCTGTGGGAGAGGGAAGGGCCCCATAGCGTAAGCGATGGGAAGGGTGAGGGAGGGGTGGCACAATCGGGCCGTTTCGACCCGACCCTCACCCCGCGCTGCTGCGCAGCTTGCCCCTCTCCCACAGGGAGAGGGGGAATTAGAGTCCCGCCCCCTTCGGGTGCAGCCGGTACAGCGGATCCGCTGGCTTCGGCCCGCCACGATTCTTCAGCCCGGCGTACCGCCCGCTGTCCCACACCGAATTGCCCGGGCGCTCATGGTACCAGTCGATCGCCAGCGTTCGCGCGATGATGCGCCATTCGTCGCCGCGCCGTTCGTGCCGGTCGAGATAACGCCCGCCGACCACACGCTCCAGACGCTCTCCGCCCTCGGCTGGGAAATCATGGAAACCCTGGAAATAGCATTCTGAAAAAGCATTGTGGGGGCCCGTGATATCGACCCAGATATTGGTGATGCTGTGCTGCGACATAACGCCTTCCATGAAAGGGAAGCTGTAGGCGATGAACGCCTCGACATCGCCCTTGAACACGGCGTGGTCGTCGATCGCGTCGGGCCAGTAGACGCGGCGCATCAAATCGGCGTCGCGGCGGTCGATGGCGCGGCAATAGCCGAGCAGCACCTCGGTGACGGCCTGTTTGTCGAGCAGTTCGCGCAGGGCCTCGGGCGATGGTGCGGGCAATTTGCTCTCCTCTATCCGTCAGCGCTTGACCGCGAGTTTTTCGAGTCTAGTTATACCAATCGCTGTTAGGAAAACAAGCGCGACAGCATGATCTGGAGAGCGATATGGGTGCCGAGGAAACCGTGCTGGCCTTTGTCGCGGCGTGGAACGCGCTCGACTGGACCCGTATCTATGCGCTGCTTGCGGACGACATCGTCTATCACAATATGCCGATGAAGCCGGTGCAGGGTCGCGCGGCGGTACGCGCGCATCTCGACGCCTGGCCGGTCGATGCTTGCGAATGGGAAATGCGCAACATCGCCACCAGCGGCAATGTCGTGCTGACCGAGCGGGTCGACCGCTTCGCGCGCGGCGAGGACCGTATCGTCGTGCCGGTGATGGGCGCGTTCGAGGTGGTGGACGGGCGCATCATCCATTGGCGCGACTATTTCGATATGGGCGCGATCAAGCCGCAGGCGCGCTGAGCATGGCCTCGATGCCCAACACGGACGCCCTCCGCACCATCGCCGATCACGAGACCGGTCGTTACAAATGGTATGTCGCGGCCGTGCTGTGCTTTGCGCACACCGTGGCGATCATCGACCGCTTCGTGATGGTGCTGGTCGTCGAGCCGATCCGCGCGGCGATGCATCTCAGCGACCTGCAACTGGGCCTGTTGCAAGGCACGGGCTTCGCGGTGCTCTATTGCGGTTTCGCCGTGCCGCTCGGCGCTGTCGCCGATGCGACCAACCGGCGCAACCTGATCATGGTCGGGATCAGCCTGTGGAGCCTGGCGACGATCGCGGCGGCCTTCGCCACCTCGTTCGAGGCGCTGTTCGCGACGCGCTTCCTGGTCGGCATGGGCGAGGCATGCCTTGTGCCGGCGGGCATGTCGCTGCTCACCGCCTATTTCGCGCCTGCCAATCTGGCGCGCGGTACCGCGATCTTCGGCATGGGTGCGAATTTCGGGCTCGGTTTCGCCTTTCTCGGCGGCGGGGCGTTGTTGGCGACGCTGATCGCGGCCGGCGGGCTCAGCGTGCCTGGTGGTGCGCATTTCGCACCCTGGCAGGGGATTTTCATCGCCGCCGGCGTCACCGCGCTGCCTGTGCTGATACTGCTGTTCTGGCTCCGCGAACCGCCGCGCGGGCAGGTGCCGAGTGCCCGCCTGACCGCATTGCGCGAGGGCTTCGCCTTCATTCGTGCCAATCTAGGCGGCTATCTGCCCTTCCTGGTCGTCGGGGCGATGACGGCGGTTACCGGCTATTCGGTGACCAGCTTCTCCTCCAGTCTGTTCGTGCGCATGCACGGGCTGAGCCCCGCGGAGGCCGGCAAGCTGATCGGATTGGTCGGCATTCTGGCCGGCCCGCTCGGCACGTTCAGCGGTGGCTATACGCTCGACCGGCTCCGCGCACAGGGTGTGGCGGGCGCGCCACTGGTGGTGATGGGCGTGGGCTCGGTTTTTGCGCTGCTGCTTGCCGCCGGCACCGCTTTCGCGCCGAACCTGCCGCTGGCCGCGGCCCTGTTCAGCCTGTTCGTGTTCGAATCCACCTTCGTCCTGCCGTCGCTCTATGTCGGCATGCAACTGCTGACGCCCGACCGCTTCCGCGGCATCGCCGCCTCGTTCAACATGATGGTCTATACGCTCGCTGGGCTGGGCCTCGGTCCGCCGGTGGTGGGTGCGATCAGCGATCGGCTGCATCTTGGCCATCGTTCGCTCGGCTTCGGGATCACCATCGTCGAACTGGCAATGGTGCTGATCATCGTTCCCGTCGCGGTGGTTTCACGTCGCAGCTTCCAGGCGAAGATGCAGGCGGTGGCGAACTAGAGCGGCCGATTCATCCGATTCGAACCTAACGAAGGCGTATGCGCTGCTTCGCACGTCGTGCGCCATCTACCAGACAGTGATATAGGCCAATTCCCTGAGGGAGATAGGCTGAATTTCCGATCTCTATTGACAGTAAATAAATCATCATTAGGTTTAATGGTGAAGCGTCCGATCGAGACGCCGGCACGGCGCAGGCTCCCGATGCGAGAGCCCGCCGACAGGAACGGGAGGGCCTGACATGAAGATGAATCCGCTTTTGACGAGCACTGCGGCATGGGCGATCGTCGCCGCTGCGCTGGCCGTCTCGCCCGCCGCCGCGCAGGATGCCGGCACGCAGGCACCCGCTGCCGCGCCCGCCACCGATCAGCAGGCCGGCGACGTCATCGTCACCGCCCAGCGCCGCGCGCAGCGGCTGCAGGACGTGCCGATCTCGGTCACCGCGCTGACCGCCACCGAGCTGAGCAGCCAGGGTATCACCTCGACCCACGATATTTCCCAGTCGGTGACCGGCATGACCATCACCGAGAGCGGCGGCTATGTGCAGCCGTTCATCCGCGGCGTCGGGTCGACCGTCACCAATCTCGGCGAGCCCGGCTCGGCCGCGACCTATATCGACGGCGTCTATATGCCGACGGTCAACGGCCAGCTCTACGATCTCGCCAATCTCGAATCGATCCAGGTGCTCAAGGGTCCGCAAGGCACTTTGTTCGGCCGCAACGCCAATACCGGCGCGATCATCATCACTACCCGCCAGCCGGGCTATCAGCCCGCGGGCAGCTTCTCTGCCAGCTACGGCAATCTCAATGCCGTGAAGCTGAGCGGCTTCGTTACCACCGGGCTGGCCGACCACATCGCCGTCTCGCTGGCCGGCAACTATGACAGCCATGACGGCTGGTTCCACAATCTCAACCCGGCCAACGGCTTCGGGTCGCGGGTCGGCGATGCCAAGCGCTGGACGCTGCGCGGCGCGCTGCTGATCGAGCCGGCCACCAATTTGAAGATCACGCTCAGCGCCGACGGCATGCATGGCGATGACGCGAGCCCGATCCTGACCCAGCCGATCAACGGCTATCAGGGCTATGTTGCAGGCGGGCTCAAGATCACCGGTCCGTACGATTTCATCGGCAACGAGCATGTCGGTTACCTGACTGGCCAATATGGCGGATCAGGCCGGATCAACTGGGACCTGGGCGGCGTCACCGTCACCTCGACCACCGCCTGGCGGCATTATCTGTCGCGCTCGCTGGTCTATGATTCCGACACCACGCCGTTCCGCTACGTCGCCATCTCCAACCGCGATGTCGGCAGCAACTTCACCCAGGAAGTGCTGATCAACTCGGCCGGCACCGGACCGTTCACCTGGGTCATCGGCGGCTTCTATCTGCGCCAGGACGGCAAGCTCGATCCGCTCGAGACGCTGACGCCGGGCGTGACCGACACCTATGTACAGCAGGTCACCAACGCCTTTGCCGGCTTCGCCGATGCGACGCTCAAGCTCGGCAATTTCGAGATCACCGGCGGCCTGCGCTACAGCACGGAAACCAAAACCATCTCAGGCCAGCGCAATGGCGCGGCGATCGTCACCGGGGCCAAGCACACCTGGAACGCGGCGACCCCGCGCGTGGTGCTCGCTTATCACCCGGATCACAATCTGATGCTCTATGCGAGCTTCTCGCAGGGCTTTAAGAGCGGCGCCTTCAACGCCAATGCGCTGTCGGCGACGCCGATCCCGATCAACCCTGAAAAGGTGAACGCCTATGAGGCGGGACTGAAATTCTCGCCCACGCCGGGCGTGACGATCAACGGCTCGGTGTTCCACTACATCACCAGCGACCTGCAGGTGCAGGCGCTCAACCCGACCACCAATTTGATCGAGCTGCGCAACGCGGCGAAAGTGCGCTCCAACGGTGCCGATCTCGACATCAGCTACAGCCCGACGCGCGACCTGAGCCTGAAACTGGGCGTGTCCTATCTCAACGCGGTGTTCACCAGCTTCCCCAATGCACAGGTCTATCTGCCGGTGGCGGGCAGCGATGGCCGCAACGCCTCGACCATCGTCGACGTGACCGGCAAGCGCAACGTCCGCTCGCCCGACTGGACGCTGAACTTCGCCGCCGACTACAAGATCCATGTCGGCGAAGGCTCGGTCGTCCCGTCGTTCAATGTCTATTATTCGTCCAAATTCTACTGGACGGTCGATGATCGCATCGTCGAGCCGTCGCATGTCGTCGCCAATGCCAGCCTCACCTGGAACCTGCCGGGCGATCGCTTCTCGGTGGCGGTGTGGGGCCGCAACATCTTCAATGAGGTGCGCTTCCGCAACGTCTCGGCCTCGGGCCAGGCGGACCGGCGCGCAGCCGACGAACCGGCGCTGTACGGCGTGCGCGTCGGCTTCAAGTTCTGAGTCCGGAGGGGCGGATGCCGGCGGCTTCCGCCCCTCCGGACGACCGGAACATCGACCACCACAGCGCAGAGTTCGCGCGCGGCCATGCCTCGCTCTACGCCCATGCCCGGGCCGAATGCCCGGTGCTCCATTCGGATGCGCATGGCGGCTTCTCGATCTTGACGCTCTACGCTGACAATCGCGCCGCGTTGCGCAGCGAACATCTCGCTTCGGGGCGCTTCCCGCTCGACGACGGCCGGCTCGGCGGCGGCGTCGCCATTCCGCCCAACGGCATGCGCATCGGCATGATCGAAATGGACGGTGCCGAGGCGACCGCCTTGCGCGCGCTGCTCGCACCCTGGTTCACGATTCCGGCGGTCGAGGCGGCGAGCGAACGCATCGCCCAGATCTCGCACTGGCTGATCGATACGCTGATCGAGCGCGGCGAATGCGATGTGGTCAAGGACCTCGCCCGGCCGATGCCGACGCTGTTGATCCTCGATATCCTCGGGCTGAAATTCGAACATTGGCGCGATTATGGCCGCGTGCTGCACGAAGCGGTGGCCAAGGCGAGCGGATCGATCGACGGCCTGCGCTGGCTGGCGGGCGACCTGCGGCGCTGCGTCGTGGAGTGCGATTATGATCCCGACGGCCTGCTCGCAGCGCTGGTCGCGGCGGAGATCGACGGGGCACCGCTCGGCACCGGACTGGCATGTGAGCTGGCGATGATGCTGCTGTTCGGCGGCACCGACACCACGATCGCCGCGATCGGCCATGCGCTGCGCCATCTGACCGAACATCCCGAGGACCGCACCCGCCTGATCGCCGAACCCGGACGCATGGCGGCGGCGGTCGAGGAGGTCATCCGCCTCTATTCGCCGAGCACCGGCGTCGCGCGCACCGTGACCGCGCCGGTCGAGATCGGCGGCGCGCGGTTCGGGGCCGGCGAGCGGGTACTGTGCGCGCTCAATTCGGCCAATCGCGACGAGGCGATGTTCGTCGATGCCGAGCGCTTCGATCCCGAGCGACCGAAACGCCCCCATCTCGGCTTCGGCTGGGGCGCGCATGCCTGTCTCGGCCAGAATCTGGCGCGCGCCGATCTGCGCATCTTCCTGACCGAAATCCTCGAACGGATGCCCGATTTCGCGGTCGATCTGGCACGGACCGAGCCATATGCGAGCGTGCCGCTGGTCAACGGCCATGCCCGCATGCCGATGCGCTTCGCGCCCGGCCGGCCGCGAGGCCCGGTAGGCGCCTGGCCGGTACTCACCGCGCCGCGGCTACAGCCGGTACTTCGGGTTTAGGCTGTTTCTCTTTCTTCTCACACGACGGGAAAAGAAGGCGCTTCCCCGGCGGAGGCCGGGGCCCAGGTGGGGGACAAAGGTAAACGGGCGTTGCGCCCTGTTACTTCTGCCATACCAACTGTTGGGGTGGACGGCCCCCGACGGCATCGCAATGTGCCAAGTTGAGGTCGTTGGAGACTCAACTGAGGAGACCGTCCGTGAGCGATATTATCCGCATTGGTATGGATACGTCCAAGAGTGTTTT
>NZ_JAQGLG010000220.1 GCF_028292965.1 Sphingomonas bacterium
GATCCGCCTCGGCGTCGGTTGGCGGCAGGGCGTCAATATCGGTTACATGAAGTTCAGCCACAAAGGCCGGATCCTGCCGTTTTGAGGCGCAGCGCGGGCAGCGGCGTGCCGCCGCTACCTCGCGCAAGCCCGGCCGGCGCGGCGAAGCCGCGTCCGACGCCGCGGGCTTTGCCCGCGGCCCGCCCGGAGCCTAGGATCGACGCATGACCGATTCGACCGACGAGATCATGATCGACACGCCCGACGGCCCGATGACCTTCGCGGCATGGAAGAAGAAGCATCCGGTGCAGATCCCGTCGCGCCGTACCAAGGGCAAGGACCTGCCCGTCAAGGTCAAGCGCTTCACCGATTAGGGCTGATTCTCGCCAAGTGTGGCGAGCACGATATCGGCGCGCTCGGCGACGCTGACCTTGGGCAGCATCATTACTTCATCGCCGAGCGCAAGATAGGCCGCCGCCAGCCGGTCATATTCGGCCATCGCCTCGTCCACGCCGTGCCGGCGTTCGGTATCGGTGACGTGGATTTCCGGCCAAGGCGGCACGAGAATGACCTTGGTGACAGCGAGCGCTGGGTCAGTGGGGCAAGATCGGGTTGGTCGGTCAGATGATGGAGGCCGGCGAGGCATCGATCACGCCGCGATCGAAGAACGCCCAACCCTTGGCCGTATGCGCCGCGTCGTGATCGGTCTGCGCCAGCACCGGCACGCGCTGCAGGAAAGACCCAGGGGAGCGCGGTACCGCCCCCGCGCAGCTGTTCCGCGACGACCCGCCGCCCCGGCTCGGCGACGGTCGCATGGCCGCGCCGGCCAAGCTCATCGAGCAGCGTGGATTTGCCGCCGCCCGAACAGCCCGACAGGATGACGAAGCGGTCTATGCCGCGACCTGCCATGCCAGCTGCTCGCCGGCGTGGAACGGTATGATTGCCTCATCGCCCGCCATGAGCCGCTCCGGCACGGTGACCGGCACACGCTCCAACGTCACCGTCCCCGCATTGAGCGGCAGCCCGTAAAAGCGTGGTCCATGTTCGGAGGCGAAAGCTTCAAGCCGGTCGAGCACGCCATCCTCGTCGAACACCGCAGCATAGCTTTCCAGCGCATAGGGTGCGTTGAAGATGCCGGCGCAGCCGCACGCGGCCTCCTTGCGCGCGGCAGTGTGTGGCGCGCTGTCGGTGCCGAGGAAGAATTGCGGCGAGCCCGAGGTCGCGGCGGCACGCACCGCGCGACGATGTGCCTCGCGTTTGGCGACGGGCAGGCAATAGGCGTGCGGCCTGATGCCGCCATCGAACATCGCGTTGCGGTTGATGTGGAGATGCTGCGGGGTGATCGTCGCGGCGACCAACGGGCCCGACGCGGTGACGAAATCCGCCGCCTCGGCGGTGGTGATATGTTCGAGCACGACCTTGAGCGCGGGATAGTCGCGCACCAGCGGCGCGAGCACGCGCTCGATGAACACGGCCTCGCGATCGAAGATGTCGACCGTGCGGTCGGTCACCTCGCCATGGATCAGCAGCGGCATGCCGATGCGCTGCATCGCCTCGAGCACGGCTGCGATACGGGCAATGTCCGTCACGCCGTGCGCGGCGTTGGTGGTGGCGTGGGCGGGATAGAGCTTGCACGCCGTCACCACGCCCTCGCCATGCCCGCGCACGATCTCGTCGCTGTCGATATCGTCGGTGAGGTACAGCGTCATCAACGGGGTGAAGTCGCTGCCCGCCGGTAGCACAGCGAGGATGCGGTCGCGATAGGCCGCCGCCGCCGCGCTGGTCGTCACCGGCGGCGCGAGATTCGGCATAACGATGGCACGGGCAAACTGCCGTGCGGTATAGGGCGCGACCGCCTCCAGCATCGCGCCATCTCGCAGATGGACGTGCCAGTCATCGGGGCGGCGGATGGTGAGGCTGTCGGTCATGGCGTCTCCCTTAATTGCGGTACGTGGTTCGCGCCACTACCTAGGGCCCATGGGCACATGGCTTTCCGACCGCGCATTGATCCGTATCGCCGGCGACGATCCGCGCGACTTCCTCCAGGGGCTGGTGACCAGCGACATGCACGGGGCGCTGCCGGTATGGGCCGGGCTGCTCAGTCCGCAGGGCAAGGCGCTGTTCGACTTCATCGTCTGGCCCGACGGCGACGCGCTGCTGATCGATTGCGAAGCCGCCGTCGCCGAGGCCCTGACGCGCCGCCTGGCGATGTACCGCCTGCGCCGGGCGATCACCATCGAGGCGGCACCGGGCGGCGTGCATTGGGCGACCGAGGGCAGCGAGGGCCTGCCCGACCCGCGCCTGCCAGAACTCGGACGGCGCTGGCTGGGCGAGGCGGCGGAGGAGCCTGCCAGCGGCTGGCGCGAACTTCGCCTGGCGCTGGGCGTGACCGAGGGCCGCGCCGAGCTGGGCGATGGCGAAACGCTGTGGCTGGAGGCCAATGCCGGCGAGCTGAACGGCGTCAGCTTCACCAAGGGGTGTTATGTCGGGCAGGAGAATACCGCGCGGATGCATCACCGCGCCAAGGTCAACCGCCGGCTGGTCGTCGCACCGCTGGGTGAGCCGGGCGATCGGACGCGGGTCAGTTATCCTGAGCTGGGATTGATGGTCGAGCTGCGCCGGGTGGAGAATCTCGGCGATGCGTTGCGGCCGGTGTGGCTGGAGGCCGCGCTTACCTGAAAGAAGATCGGTTCACGCGAAGGCGAAGGCGCAAAGGAGAAAGCGCGTTGCCCACCGCGCCGCTTGGTCGACGGCGTCGTCATTTCTCTTTGTGCCTTCGCGCCTTCGCATGAACAAATGGCGGCGTAAGATGAGCGGTGGATGCCGGAACGAGTCCGGCATGACGGCTGGATAGAGTGCCTCAGCGGCCGATCGACGAATAGGCGAAGCCAGCGCGGGCGGCGTCGGCGGGGGGATAGACGTTGCGCAGGTCGACCATCACCGGTGAGATCATCGCCGCGGCCAGCCGCTTCAAGTCGAGCGCGCGGTAGATATCCCATTCGGTGACGATGGCGATGGCATCGGCGCCCTCGGCGGCGTCATAGGCGTCGCGGCAATAGGTCACATCGGGCATCATGCCCTTGGCGATCTCCATCCCTTCCGGATCGTGCGCACGGACCTTCACGCCAGCATCGAGCAGGCTCTGCACGATGGCCAGGCTCGGCGCGTCGCGCATATCGTCGGTGTTGGGCTTGAAGGTCAGGCCGAGCACGGCGACGGTCTTGCCGCGCACGCCATCGGTACCCTCGCCGCCCAGCGCGTGGATCACCTTGCGGCCCATCGCGCGCTTGCGGCTGTCATTGACCTGCACCACCGCCTCGACGATGCGCACCGGCGATTCGAAATCCTCGGCGGTCTTCAGGAGTGCCAGCGTGTCCTTGGGGAAGCATGACCCGCCATAGCCCGGCCCGGCATGGAGGAATTTCGACCCGATGCGGTTGTCGAGCCCGATGCCGCGCGACACGTCCTGCACATCCGCGCCGACCGCTTCGCACAGATCGGCGATCTCGTTGATGAAGGTGATCTTGGTCGCGAGGAAGGCATTGGCGGCATATTTGATCAGCTCGGCGGTGCGCCGGCCGGTGAACAGAATCGGACTCTCGCCGAGGTAGAGCGGGCGATAGACCTCGCGCATCACGCCCTGGGCACGGACATCGTCCGTGCCGATGACGATGCGGTCCGGGCGCTTGAAGTCACCGATCGCAGCGCCCTCGCGCAGAAACTCGGGGTTGGACACCACCGCGACCTCGATGTCGGGCGAGACGATGTCGGCGAGGATCGCCTCGACCTTATCGCCGGTGCCGACCGGTACGGTCGACTTGGTGACGATCACCGTCGAACCGTTGATGGCCGCGCCGATCTCTTTCGTCGCCTCGAACACATAGGTCAGGTCGGCATGGCCATCGCCACGACGCGATGGCGTACCGACAGCGATGAACACCGCGTCGGCACCCGCGACCGCGGCCTTGAGGTCGGTGGTGAAGGTGAGCCGGCCGGCCGCGACATTGGCCGCGACAAGCGCGTCGAGGCCCGGCTCGTAGATCGGCATGCGCCCGGCCTCAAGCGCGGCGATCTTGCCGGCGTCCTTGTCGACGCAGATCACGTCATGCCCGAAATCGGAGAAGCAGGCGCCAGACACCAGGCCGACATAGCCCGATCCGATCATCGTGATGCGCATGATGGTGGTTCAACCTCGAAAATGGCGCGAAACGAACGTCCGCGCGGGAGATGGCGCCGCTCTACCCAAAGCATCGGCGATTGTCAGCCCTTTGGACCAGCCGCTTCGCGCGCGCCTGATTCGTGCAGGCGCGACGGGCAAAGAAAAAGGGGACCGGCGAACCGGCCCCCCAAATCTTTTCGTACGCGTTTGATCGAGCTTAGTTGCCCGAACCCGGCCCGTAGGTGAGTTCCACGCGGCGGTTCTGCACTTCGCGGACACCGTCTGCGGTCTGAACGCGCAGGTGAGCGGGGTCTTCGCCGAACGCCTGGGTGGTCATCACACCCTCGGGGATCGAGTGAGCGCCGAGATAGCCCTTCACCGCGTCCGAACGACGCTGCGAGAGACCGATATTGTACTTCGGCGTACCCGAACGATCGGTGAAGCCGGCGATCATGACCTGCGCGTTGCCGCAATTGGCGTACTGCGCGACGGCGTTGTCGAGGATCGACGCTGCCTCAGGAGTGATGTCCGACTTATCCCATTCGAAGAACACGATGTACGGCCCCGGGGTGCACACCGGCGGCGGCGGCGGAGGCGGCGGCGGCGGGGGTGGCGGGGGTGGCGGCGGCGGCGGCG
>NZ_JAQGLG010000243.1 GCF_028292965.1 Sphingomonas bacterium
TTCCGCAACCGGCTCGATGCGATCGTGCCGTTCGGTTACCTGCCGCCGGAAGTCGTCGCGCGGGTGGTGGACAAGTTCATCCTCCAGCTCGAGCTGCAGCTGGCCGACCGCAACGTGCACATCAACCTCGACGACGAGTCCAAGGCATGGCTGACCGCCAAGGGCTATGACAAGCTCTACGGCGCCCGCCCGATGGGCCGCCTGATCCAGGAGAAGATCAAGCAGCCGCTGGCCGAGGAACTGCTGTTCGGCAAGCTCGTCCATGGCGGCGAGGTGACGGTCAAGCTGAAAGACGGCGCGATGGCGTTTGAGATCGTCGGCGCACCGCCCAAAAAGCCCAAGAAGAAGGGTGGCAAGGCCGAGCCCAAGGTCGAGGCGAAATAGGCATATAACCGCCACGCTTAAGCACGTTACAGAATACGAAGTGCGTAATCCGCCAATCGCCCATATCAACGGGGTGATTGGCGGATTTTCTCGTTTCGGCGAGCCCCCGCGAAAGGGTGAACGATGACCGACGAGGAACTTCATGGCCATCTGATCGGGCGCCAGGGATCGCGCCGCGATCTCAACACGCCGGTGCTGGTGATCGAACTCGACGCACTGACCCGCAATATCGACCGCATGGCGGCGTTCGCGGCCGCCAAGGGGCTGAAGCTGCGTCCCCACGCCAAGACCCATAAAAGCCCCGAAATCGCCCGCCGCCAGATCGCCGCCGGCGCGGTCGGCGCGTGCTGCGCCAAGCTCGGCGAGGCCGAAGTGCTGGCTGATGGCGGCGTGCTCGCCGGGTTGCATATCACCTCGCCGGTGGTGTCGGCGCCGGCGATCGAGCGACTGGTGGCGCTCAACGCGCGTGTCGAGGGCCTGATGTGCGTGGTCGACAATCCCGACAATGCCCGCGCGATCGGCGCGACGGCGGCCGCCGCCGGCGGCAAGCCGATGCAGCTGGTCATCGACGTCGATCCGGGCGCGCACCGCACCGGCGTCACCTCGCCCGAGGCGGCGGTTGCCTTGCTGGAGGCGATCCGTGCCGAACCGGCCCTGCGCTGCGCCGGCGTGCAATTCTATTGCGGAAGGCAGCAGCATATCGCCACCTTCGCCGAGCGCGCGGCCGTCATGGCGGACCTCGCCGCGCTGGTCCGCAAGGTGATCGCCGCGCTGACCGAGGCCGGCGGCGCGCCGGAGATCGTCACCGGCGGCGGCACCGGCACGCACCGCATCGATGCCGAACTCGGCCTGTTCACCGAGCTGCAGGTCGGCTCCTATGTCTTCATGGACAGCGAATATCTCGCCTGCGATCTGACCGGCGACGGACAGGGGTCGCCGTTCGAGACCTCGCTGATGATCGACGCCCGGGTGGTCAGCACCAACACACCCGGCATGGTCACCATCGATGCCGGCATCAAGGCCTTCGCGACCGACGCCGGCCTGCCGGAATTCCTCGCCGGCGCGTCCGCCGGCGCAACTTATGCCTTCATGGGCGACGAGCAGGGTGCGCTGCGCGCGACCAATGGCAGGCTGCCCGCGCTGGCTGAGATCGTCACCCTCGCCGCACCGCATTGCGACCCGACGGTCAATCTCTACGACACTTACCATGTCGTGCAGGGCGATACGCTGCGCGCGCTGTGGCCGGTCGCCGCGCGCGGCCGGTCGCGCTGAGCGATGAGCACCCCACGCTATTCGATCGACCCCGCGCGCGGCTTCCTGCTGCTGCTGATCGTCGTCGTCACCTTGGCGTTCCTGTGGGTCGCCGCCCCCTTTTCGGGCGCGATTCTGTGGGGCGTGGTTGCCGCACTGCTGTTCGATCCGCTCAACCAGCGCCTGCTCCGCGCCATGCCGGCACGGCGCAACAGCGCGGCCATCATCACGCTGCTGGTGATCGTCGCGGTGGTCATCGTGCCGGCGATCCTGCTCAGTGCCGCGCTCGTGCGCGAGGGGGTCGCCGTCTATGGCCGCTTCCGCAGCGGCGACATCGACCTCGTACGCATGTTCGTCGAGGGCGAGGCGCACCTGCCCGACTGGGCGCGAAGCTGGTTGCACGATGTCGGCCTGGGCGATGTCGAGAGCGTGCGCGCCAAGGTCGGTCAGGGCGTGGCAAGCGGCTTCCGCACTATCCTCGCCCAGACCGTCAACGCCGGGCAATATGCCCTCAGCTTCTTCGTCTCGCTGACCGTGATGCTGTACCTCACCTTCTTCCTGCTGCGTGACGGTTATGGCCTCGCCGCGCGGATCGAGAATGCCATCCCGCTGCCGCCGCACCAGCGCGATGCGCTGTTCCACCGCTTCGTCGCGGTGATCCGCGCGACGATCCGCGGCAGCCTCGTGGTCGCAATCCTGCAAGGGTCGATCGGCGGCCTCACCTTCTGGATCCTCGGCATCCCGAGTGCATTGCTGTGGGGCGTGGCAATGGCCGTCTTCTCGCTGTTCCCTGCGCTCGGCACGGGCCTGATCTGGGTGCCGATGGCGATCTACCTGCTGGCCACCGGCGCTCTCTGGCAGGGCATCGCGCTCGTCATCTGCGGCTTCTTCGTCATCGGCAGCGTCGACAATATCGTCCGCCCGATCCTGGTCGGCCGCAATGCGCGCATGCCCGACTACCTTGTGCTGATCTCGACGCTCGGCGGGTTCGAGCTGATGGGCTTCAACGGCTTCATCGTCGGCCCGGTGATCGTCGGGCTGTTCATGGCGAGCTGGGAGATCATCGCCCCCAAGCCCGACGGCGCAGTCGCGATGGACAGCAGCGCATCAGCTCCATAATCCGGTAGCGATGTCTCGCGCTGTCCCATCCACAACAACATCCCTTCCCCGGCGAAGGCCGGGGCCCGGTTGCGGGCCGCTCGTAACTGGGCCCCGGCCTTCGCCGGGGAACGATGATGCGGGTGACGGCTTATGACCGGCCTGCTCGCCAACGTCCGCACACTTAACGAAGCCGACAAGGTGGATGAGGCGCGCGCGATCATCCGCGCTGCCGAACGCCACCCTGCCCTCCCGGCCGCCAGCTGGCGCGCGATCGGCGACGCATGGCACATCGTCGGCGACGCGGGCGCCGGCGGCACCGCGCATCTCCGCGCACTGGAGCTGTCGATCCGCGACCGCGACCTGCTGACCGCCGCCGATGGCCTGGCCCGCAACGACCTGCCGGTCGCCGAAACGGTGCTGCGCGCGCGCCTCAAGGAGCAGCCGACCGATATCGCCGCGATCCGCATGCTCGCCGAACTGGCCGGGCGTATCGGGCGCTATCGCGACGCCGAGAATTTGCTGCGCCGCGCGGTCGAGCTGGCGCCCGGCTTCCATGCCGCGCGGGCCAACCTCGCCACCGTGCTGCACCGCCAGAATCGCCCGAGCGAGGCGCTGGCGGAACTCGACCTGCTCGCCGCCGCCGACCCGGACAATGCCGGCCACGCCAACCTCCGGGCCGCGACGCTGGGCCGGCTCGGCGCGTTCGAGGAGGCGATCGAACTGTACGACCGCATCCTCGCCGAGCATCCCGACCAGCCCAAGGTGTGGATGAGCCGCGCCCATGTGCTCAAGACCGTCGGACGGCTCGACGACAGCGTCCACGCCTATCGCCGCGCGCTGGCACTCGCCCCGACGCTCGGCGAAGTGTGGTGGAGCCTCGCCAACCTCAAGACCGTGCGCTTCGACGATCAGGACGTCGCGGCGATGACCGCGGCGCTGGTGACCGATGGACTGACCGAGGAAGATCGCTTCCATCTCGAATTCGCGCTGGGCAAGGCGCATGAGGACCGGTGCGAGGCGGAAGCCGCCTTCGCCTCTTACGACGCCGCCAACCGCCATCGCCGCGCTCTGGTGTCCTACGATGCGGGCGCGACCAGTGCGGTCGTCGACCGGATGATCGCGACGCTGACGCCCGAGCTGTTCGCGCGCTTCGCCGGGGCCGGCTATGTCGCACACGACCCGATCTTCGTCCTCGGCATGCCGCGCGCCGGATCGACGCTGATCGAGCAGATCCTCGCCAGCCATTCGCAGGTCGAGGGCACGTCGGAACTGCCTGATATCCCCGTGCTCAGTGGCCGGATCGCGGTTTATCCCACCGGTCTCACCGCGGCGGAGCCGGTGCTGCTGCGCGAGCTGGGCGAGCGCTATATCGATCGAACGCGCCCATTGCGGCGTGAGGACAAGCCCCGTTTCATCGACAAGCTGCCCAACAACTGGCTGCACGCCGGGCTGATCCATCTGATCCTGCCCAACGCGACGATCATCGATGCGCGGCGCCATCCGCTCGATTGCTGCTGGTCGAACTTCAAACAACATTTCGCGCGCGGCCAGACCTTCGCCTACGACCTGGCCGATCTCGGCCATTATTATGCCGATTACGTCCGGTTGATGGCGCATATCGACGCCGTGCTGCCCGGGCGTGTTCATCGGGTGGTTCACGAACGGCTGATCGACGATTCCGAGGGCGAGATACGCGCGCTGCTCACCGCGTGCGGACTCGACTTCGAGGACGCCTGTCTGCGCTCCCACGAAAACACCCGCGCGGTGCGCACGCCAAGCTCGGAGCAGGTGCGCCGGCCGATCTCGCGCGACGGGATGGACGCATGGCGGCCGTTCGACGCTTGGCTCCGCCCCTTGTGCGATGCGCTGGGTGCGACGCTCGACGCCTATCCGAACGAACCGGTTCGCGACTGAATCTGTCACCGAAATGACACGCAGCGCAGCCGAATTGCGCGGGCCATGGCATTCGTTTCGCTTTGCGATTGACCAGCGGAATGCCGCGCCGCAGCATCCGGTTCGGCCATTTATCCCAGGGGGTTTCCGATGCTCGCCGCGCACCGCACCATGTTCACCGCATTGCTCGCCTCCAGCGCGCTGATCGCGCCGCCCGTCTTTGCCAAAGACGCACCCGCACAGGCCCCGGCCGCCGCCGCCCCGGCGGAGCAGGACCAAGCGACCGTCCCCGACATCGTCGTGACCGCGCAAAAGCGCAGCGAGAGCCTGCAGAGCGTGCCGATCAGCATCGTCGCTCTGACCTCGGTCAAGCTCGACCAGCTCAACGTGACCGACTTCAACAGCTATGCCGCGCTGCTGCCGAGCGTCACCTTCCAGACGAGCCAGCCGGGCACCACCAACGTCTATATCCGCGGCATCGCCTCGGGCGGCGACGGCAACCATTCGGGGCCGCTGCCCAGCGTCGGCGTCTATCTCGACGAGCAGCCGGTAACGACCATCGGCGGCACGATCGACGTCCACATCTATGACGTGGCACGCATCGAGTCGCTCGCCGGCCCGCAGGGCACGCTCTACGGCGCCTCTTCGGAAGCCGGCACGATCCGCATCATCACCAACAAGCCCGATATGTCCGGCTTTTACGGCAAGGTCGATGGCGAGGTGAATGCGGTCGCGCATGGCGGCATCGGCGGGAAGCTCGAAGGCTTCGTCAACGTGCCGCTGGCCAGCAACATCGCGTTCCGTGGGGTTGGCTGGTACCAGCGCAACGCCGGTTATATCGACAATATTCCGGGCAGCCGTACCTATGTGAAGCCGAAGCTGGATGGCGCCGGCAACATCATTCACGATGCCAACGGGAACGTTGTCACGGTGCCCGGCATCACGGTCAACAATGCCGCCTTCGTGAAGAACAACTACAACGACGTCGAGATCGCCGGCGGCCGCGCGGCGCTGCAGATCGACCTCGACGACGGCTGGACGGTGACCCCGACCGTGCTGGCGCAGGACCAGCACAATCACGGCTTCTTCGGCGCCGATCTCAGCCTGCCCGGTCTCTCGGTGCAGCATTTCTACCCTGAATATCAGCATGACCGCTTCATCCAGGCGGCGCTGACCATCCAGGGCAAGCTCGGCAATTGGGACCTGACCTATGCCGGGGCCTATTTCGATCGCAAGCTGCACACGTCGAGCGACTATACCGACTATGCCGAATCCTATGACAGCCTCTATTCGAGCGCGGGCGGCCTGGCCGGTTATTTCTATTACCAGGACAATGCCGGCAAGACGATCGACCCGCGCCAGCTGATCATCGGCTACGACCATTTCACCAAGCATAGCGAGGAATTCCGCGTCGCCTCGCCGACCAGCGACCGCTTCCGCGTCGTCGCCGGCCTGTTCTACCAGCGCCAGACGCACCTGATCCATCAGGATTACCAGGTGCCCGGCCTCGGCGCACAGGTGTCGGTCAACGGCTATCCCGGCACCCTGTGGCTGACCCAGCAGGACCGCGTCGATCGCGACTATGCGATGTTCGGTGAGGCCTCGTTCGACATCACGCCGCGGCTGACGCTGACGGCGGGCGGCCGGGCGTTCATCTATGACAATACGCTGATCGGATTTTTCGGCTTCGGCCGCAATCCGGGCAGTGGCTATACCGATAGCCCGTTCAACGGCGCGGGCAGTTCCAAGACCGGCGTGATCCAGTGCTTCACCACCACGGGGGCGCCGCTCGGCTTGAACAAGAGCGGCACGCTGCTCCCGGCATCGGTGCCCGGCGGGCCGTGCACCAATCTCGGCGTGTTCAACACCGCGACCGGCAAGATCGACCCCAAAGTCGCCTCGGGCCAGGGTTTCACCCACAAGCTCAACCTGACATGGAAGCCGACCGAAGGCGTGCTGCTCTACGGCACCTGGTCGCGCGGTTTCCGCCCGGGCGGGATCAACCGGCGCGGCACGGTGGCACCGTACGCGCCCGATTACCTGACCAATTACGAGATCGGTTTCAAGACGACGCTGTTCAACAAGTCGGTTCGGCTGAACGGCGCCTTCTACTTGCAGGACTGGGCGCATTTCCAGTTCGCCTATCTCGGCCAGAACAGCTTCACCGAGGTGCACAACGGGCCCAATGCGCGCGTCAAGGGCGTCGAGATCGATGCTACCTGGACGCCGATCCGCCAGCTCTCGATCAGCGCGTCGGGCGCCTATACGGATGCCAAGACGCGGCAGAATCTGTGCACCTATGACGACCCGGCCTATGCCTGCACCAACATCGACCCCGGTACCGGCAATCTCAACAGCGTCAGTGCCGCCAAGGGCACGCGCCTGCCGGTGACGCCGCGGTTCAAGATGAGCGCCAATGCCCGCTACACCATGCCGCTCGGCGCCGGGAACGGTCATATCCAGGCGCTGGTCAACCATCAGAGTTCTGCCTCGACCGACATCCGCACGATCAACAACGCGATCACCGGCCAGCTCGGCGCCTTCACCACGGCCGACTTCCGGGTCGGTTACGACTGGGGCAATTACAGCGCCGAGCTGTTCGTCCAGAACGCGTTCGACGAACGCGGCCAGCTGTCGCGGCTGGTAGAGTGCAGCATTTGCACGCGGACCTATGCCGTCATCACCACGCCGCGCACCATCGGCTTCAAGGTCGGGGCGAAATTCTGACCGGGTGACCGGCGCGCGGATGGCGCGCGCCGGTGCCGTGCGCGCCGGGATCATTATGGGGTTTTGATCGCCCGCCCGTGGCGCGCCCGCCAATGGGCGCGTTCTCTGTTCCGGCGGCAATAACAGGGCAATAACAGAGGGTATAAAAATTTTTGGCCCCCGCCTCGGTGCATTTGGCCGGAGAATCTCTCGATCTATCAACGGCCTGGGCGAAACAGGCTGTTGGAAATAACAGAGCCGATAACGGCACGGAACAGAGCGCGAAGCAGGCTCCGGAACAGAGAAAACAGAGAAAATAACAGAGCGCGCCACTTCCCCGCGCACCGGAATGGGTGCGGGCGCATCGTGCAGCGGTAGCAAGCGGATCGGCATGACCGTTCGTCTTGGCGCAAATGACGGGTTGGTTGAATCGAGCTTTGCCGTGGCGGCAACACGAACGGCGATCCCGCCAGCGACTTGTACCGAAACGGGACGCGCCGCAAAGTATCCGCGACAAGTGCGGTGGTTAACCATATCCTGCGTGCCGATCGGCGGCCTGCGCCGTGCGGTCGGCGTTTTGTAAAAGGGGCCGGTTGGTGCTCAAATCCATGCTTGCCGGTGTCGGCGTCGTTGCCATTGCGGGGGCTGCCGCCGTCGCACTCCATGCCGGTTATTATGACGATGACGTGCGACCCCATTCGCTGGGCGTATCCGCCGCCGGGCTCGACCTGACGTCGCAGGCCGGGGTCGCCCTGCTCGAACAGCGTGTCGAACGCGCGGTGCGGCGGGTGTGCGACGGCGACGCGCAATGCCGCGATGACGCCTGGGCCGGCGCACGGCCGCAAATCTGGGCGACGATCGACCGGGCACGCGCGCGCCCCACCGCCTGGATCGAGGAACGCCGGCTGGCACCGCACCACTGGGCGTCGGCACCGCAGCAACGCGACTGGGCCGATGAGGACGAGGAGCAGCGCGCCGGCTATGTCTCGGCACCGCCGCCGCAACCGATGCGCGGGGCACGCCCGATACGGCGTTATGCACCCGCGCCCGCTTATGCCCCGATGCGCGGCCAGGCGCCGATCGCCCTGAGCGGCGTGCTGGGCGGCCCGATCGACCCGGCCATCGGCTATGCCTTCGAGACCGGCGAGACGGTGCGCTGGCGCGACCACGGCTGGCACGGCGTGGTGCAGGTCAGCGAGTCACGCGAGGTGTGGCCGAACATCTGCCGCACGGTGACAATCGTGCGCGCGACCGATGGCGGCTGGGCGCCGCTGCGCGAGGGCGTGGTATGCCTCGGCCGGGATGGGCAGTTGCATAACAGCCGGCGGTACTGAGCACCCGGCCGCGGGCCAGAAGCCGTTTCTGTCCTATCCAGCCTTTTTGACGTGGTGATATTTCGCTCCGCGATGTGATGTGGGGAGAGCGAAGATGCGTCGTCATAGCCTGATGTTCCTGGCCCTTTGCACGGTCGCCGCGCTCGGCACGGCCGGGCTGTTCGCGCAAGCGGCGCATCCGCCCAAGGCGCGGTACCAGATGGATGCCTCGACCGTGTCCGGTTTCGCCGCCGGCGGTGGCAACCCGATGCGATCGATGTTCGGCGGCGGCGGGGGCGGCGGCACGGTGTCGCACCAGTTGCTGCTGCGGCTGGGCTCGACGCTGGCGCCCAATCCCGGTGGGCCGCGGGCCGATCATTTCATGCCGGCGGGAATGAGCCTGGGCGCCTCGGTGCCGCTGGAAACGCCGACCCGCGCCGCCCCGCAGGGGCCGGGCGGCGAGACGCCGCAGAATTTCCGCCGGCCCAAGGGCCGCTTGCTGATCTTCTGGGGCTGCGGCGCGCATGCCGGGCCGGGTCAGCCGGTGATCATCGATTTCTCCAAGGTCGCGCAGGGGCAGTTCCCGCCCGGGCTGTTCTCCGGCGCGGTGCCGGTCGAGGGCGGCCCGACCGCCGGTAACAGCCGCACCTTCGGCGACTGGCCCAACGGCCAGAGCCGGCGCACGCTGCCCGGCAACAGCTCGCTGCTCGGCCAGCACCGCGTGGCGGGCAATTACAGCCCGGAGATGAGCTTCGCGCTCGACCAGGATTTCATGCCCGCGATCAACGGGCGTTCGTCGAGCCTGGGCGGCGGGGCGACCCTGCTCAACTGGAACCCGGTGGCGGCGGCGACCGGCTATTATGCCTGGATGTTCGGCGCCAAGAGCATGGGCGAGGACAATGCCGACATGGTGTGGTGGGCTTCGTCCGGCCGCCAAGAATTCGGCGGCGGGCTGTGGGACTGGCTGTCGCCCGAGACAGTGGCGCGGCTGATCGGCCAGAAGGTGGTGATGCCGCCGAGCCAGACGAGCTGCACCATCCCGGCCGAGGTCAAGGCGGCGGCGGGCGAGTTCATGATGGCCTCGCTTTATGCCTATGGCCCGGAACGCAACTTCGCCTATCCGCCGCGCCCGGGCAACTCACGCCTGGCGTGGAACCCGGACTGGACCGCGAGGGTGCGGTATCGGGCGACGACGATGATGATGATTGGGGTGCCGGGGATGGATGGCTCCGATGCGAGCGAGGATGGCGATGATCGCGGCAACCGGCCGCAGCCGAAGCGGTGCAAGCCGAGCTTGGGGAGCTTGTTTGGGGTGGGGCGGTGTTGAGGTGAGTAACGGGAGGTCCTGCCCTCACCCTTCCCATCGCTAAAGCGATAGGCCCCTTCCCTCTCCCATTGGGAGAGGGAGGGAGCGGCGTAGCCGCGGAAGGGTGAGGGCAGGTTCCTTAACGCCCATTTCCCCGCATTTACCAATACTTCGCTATCCCAAGTTAGACCCGGCGCATGGTGTCGCGACCGTTTTCCGTTTTCCGGGCCAGGATATGGTTCTGCCTGGCGCTCTTGCTGGTGCTGGGCGGCATTGCCGTGCCTGCCGCGGCCGCGCCCGCCGACGCGATTCCGATGCGGCTGTGCGTGCTCCGCGCGGCGCCGGGGATGACCCCGAAGGCGCTGCTCGCCACCCCTGGCCGGTTCGACTGCGCCACCCCCCAGCAGCAGTTCGGCCCCGGCGATTTCTGGCTGATCAGCCAGAAGCTGAGCGTCGACGGCAGCGACAGCCGTTACGTCGTCCGCACGCTCAGCGTATGGCAGGAAGCGATGACCGCGTACGTGCTGTATGGCGACGGCACGATCTTCCCGATCCACACCGACGCTTATCAGGCGAGCCGCAACGTCCGGCTCGGCGGGTTCGTCGAGCACTGGTTGCCACATCGCGCGGCACCGGTCGTGCGGGTGCTGTGGCATGTCGAGGGCGCGCAGAATCTGCGCGGCATCATGATCGGCCCGTCGATCGCCGGGGCGGCCCGCATGGCGCATCACCAGGTCTATATGGGCGCGCTCTATGCCGCGTTCGCCGCCTTCGCCTTTGCGCTGCTGCTCTATAATCTGGCGCTGTGGCGGGCGCTGAAATATGATTTCCTGCCCTATTTCTGCGTGATGCTGGCGGCGTTGATCGCCTATGATTTCTCCTCATCGGGCGCGTTCGGCTGGTTCTTTCCCGGCCTCGCCAACACCACGCGGTTGCGCTGCAATTATCTGTGCCTGGGGCTGGCCGGCGTCTCGGCGCTGAACTTCGTGCGTTTCTTCTTCGAGCCGCGGGTGTTCGGCGGGCGGCTGCGGCTGGCGAGCCATGTCGCCTCGGCGGCGGTGCTGGCGGCGGCGGCGGGCATCGTGCTGTTCGGGCCGTGGCAGATCAAGCTGTTCGACACCGTCTATACGGTCGGCTTCACCGTGCTGGTCGCGCTGATCGTGCCGGTGCTGTACAATGCATGGGCGCAGCGCAGCGACTATCTCGGCCTGTTCGCCTTCGCCTGGGGCGTGCCGATCGCGTTCGGCGCGGTGCGCTGCCTCTACAGCCTGGGCCTGGTGCCCTATAGTTTCTGGATCGACAATTCGACGCTGCTGGCGATGGCGGTGGAGGCGATGCTGTCGAGCATCGCGATCGCCTGGCGCATCCAGCAACTGAGCCGCGACCGCGACCTGGCGCGCGAACAGGAACTGGCGGCGCGGATGCTCGACGATATCGACCCGCTGACCGGGCTGCTCAACCGCCGCGCCTTCATGACGCGCGCGATCGGGCGGGAGGGTGAGCAGGTGCTGCTGCTGGCCGATATCGACCATTTCAAGCGCGTCAACGACACGATCGGCCATGATGGCGGCGACGAGGTGCTGCGCGTGGTGGCGCGCACCCTGCGCCAGGCGGCGCCGGCCGACGCGCTGGTCGCGCGCTTCGGCGGCGAGGAATTCGTCATCGTCCTGGCCGCAGGGCGCGCGATCGAGGCCGATATGGTGCTGGCGCGACTGCGCGCGGCGCGCATGCCGTTCGACCTGACGGTGACGGCCAGCATCGGCGTGGCGCGCGGGCCGCTAACGCGCGAGGCGGAGTGGAAGACGCTGTACCGCGCCGCCGATGGCGCGCTGTTCGATGCCAAGGAGGCCGGGCGGGACCGGGCGCGGGGGCAGTTGCGGCGGGTGGCTTAGCCTGGATGTGCGGCCAGCGGATTCACGGCCTGCGCGCGGTGACAATCCATGCACGCGAGCCGAGCCAGACGCCGTGACCGGTGTCGTGCGCCGCGAGCGTTTCGCGCAGCGTGTCGAGCGCGCGTTCCCGATCGGCTGGCGCCATGGCTTGCAATGCCGTGCTGGTGGTCGAAAACCCGCAGACCCAATCGAGCGCCGCGGCGACGTTCGCGCCATAATAAACCGGCTCGTTCACGTCGGTGAAGGTGACGTCCACAAGGCCCGCCGCGTCGAGGGTCTGTTCGGCCAAGGCCGGATCGCCGAGCGAAAACGCCGCCAGTGCCGGCGGCGGAGCAACGGGCATGGCAGTGGCGAGCGCGCGCCGGATCGCCATCGCCCATTCATTGCTCTCGACAGGCTGCCACACCATCATCGTTAAACGCCCGCCGTGCCGCATGGCGCGCGCGATATTGGCAAGGGCAGCAACCCGATCGGCGAAAAACATCGTCCCGAAGCGACTGATCACGACATCGAATGCCTGCGCCGGAAACGGATGTAGCGCCGCGTCGCCGCACAGGAACGCGACATTGCCGAGCTCTTGCGCGTCGGCGCGCTCCCGCGCACGCTCGATCATCGGCGCGGAGATATCGACGCCCAGCGCACTGCCGGTCGATGCCAGGCGCGCCGCGTCGCATGTCGTCTGTCCGGCGCCGCAACCGATATCGAGCACCCTGTCGCGCGGACCAATGTCCCAGGTGCGGCGCAGCACCGCGTTGTGGCGCTGAAGTTCGCTATCGTAATCAACCGGGCCCATCGCCGCCTCTCTCTCCCACGTTTGACCGCAAATTCGCGCTACCGGGATGCTCCGCGCGCCTAGCGACTGAACGCACAAAAGTCACGGTCACCGACCTTGCCCGGGGCTACGCACTGGTTTACAAAATGGTGCCTTCGGGAGGTGCGTCGGGATGCGCAATCGTCAGATCGTAATGCTGATCGCCGCGGCCGCGTTGCTGGCCATGGCCGTGCGCCACCCATCCGCCGAGATCAACATCCTCACCGCCGACGCCAGCGATCGCACGCCGCATCAGGTCAAGGCGGCGGTCGATCTCGGGCTGGTTGCTTTCCGCCTCCTGATCACCTGGACGGCCAAGGGCCTTACCTAGCGTCACCTTGCGCGGGCCTCCCGGCCTGCTTAGTCCAGCGTCATGAGCTCCCCCGAAGATGCCTGGCGCAGCGCCTATCGCCATCCCACGGCGTGGGATTCGCCCTTTCCGCCGCTGTCGATGGTCGAGCTGTTCGATCGCGCCGCCGCCACCAATGCCGCCGCGCCGCTGATCGATTTCCTCGGCCGGCATTACAGCTATGCCGAGACCGCCGATGGCGCGAACCGGGTGGCCACCGGGCTGGCGGCGATGGGCTATGGGCCTGGCGACCGGATCGGCCTGTTCCTGCCCAATGTGCCGCATTATCTCGCGGCCTATTACGGCATCCTCAAGCTGGGCGCGACGGCGGTCAATTTCTCGCCGCTCTACACCGCTGCCGAGCTCGAGCATCAGGTCGAGGATTCGGGCACCAGGCTGCTGTTCACGCTGTCGGCCAGCGCCTTGCTGCCGACCGCGCTGAAGGTGCTCGATGCGAGCAGCCTGGAGCGCCTGGTGGTCGGGTCGGTCGCGGGCGCGCTGCCCGCCGCCAAGTCGATCTTCTACCGCATGTTCAAGCGCAAGGAGGTCACCGCCCGGCCGCACGACGCGCGCATCACCGCCTTCTCCGCACTGATCGCCAATGACGGCAAGTTCGCCGCGCCGGACATCGACCCGCTGAACCACGTCGCACTGATCCAATATACCGGCGGCACCACCGGCGTGCCCAAGGGCGCGATGCTGACGCACCAGAATCTGTCCGCCAATGCGCGGCAGGTCATGGGGATCGATCCGCGCCCCGGCCCGCCCGATCGCATCCTCGGGGTGCTGCCGCTGTTCCATGTCTTCGCCAATACCTGCGTGCTCAACCGCACCGTGCTCAATGGCGGGTGCATCGTGATGCTGCCGCGCTTCGACGCCGGCCAGGTGCTGGCGGCGATCGGGCGGACCAGGGCGACCGCGCTGCCCGGCGTGCCGACCATGTACCAGGCGCTGCTCGACCATCCGAAGATCGCGACGACCGACTTCTCCAGCTTGCGCGTGTGCATTTCGGGCGGGGCGCCGCTCGCGGCGGAACTGAAGGCGAAGTTCGAAGCGGTCACTGGGGCGGTGGTGGTCGAGGGCTATGGCCTATCGGAGAGTTCCGGCGTCATCTCGGCCAACCCCTATGAGGGCGAAGGCAAGGCCGGCACGATCGGCCAGCCGATCCCCGGCACGCGCGTCAGGCTGGTCGACAAGAGCGATCCCAACCAGCCCGCGCCCGAGGGCGAGCCGGGCGAGATCGTCGCGGCGGGCCCGCAGATCATGAAGGGTTATTGGCGCCGTCCCGAGGCCGATGCCGAGGTGTTCGTCAGTGACGCGCAGGGCACACACTGGCTGCGCACCGGCGATGTCGGGACGATCGACGATGAGGGCTTCATCCGCATCGTCGACCGGCTGAAGGACATGATCGCGGTGTCGGGCTTCAAGGTGTTCCCGAGCCAGATCGAGGCGGTGCTGCACCATCATCCGGACGTGAAGGAGGCGCTGGTGATCGGCCTGCCCGACCCGTATCGCGGTGAGCATCCGCGGGCCTATGTCACCTTGAACGCCGGGGCCGGGGCGGATGGCGCGGCCTTGGCGGCGTGGCTCAACCCGCAGCTGGGGCGGCACGAACAGGTCGACCGGGTGGTGGTGCGCGAGACTATGCCCAAGACGATGATCGGCAAGCTGAGCCGCAAGGATCTGCTGGCGCAGGTGATGGCGGAGGAGGCGGGCTAGGCCTATTCCCTTCCGTCGCCCCGGACTTGTTCGGCGCTTATGCCGTTCAAACAAGGAAAAGAAATGCCACCCCGGCGAAGGCCGGGGCCCAGTTGGGGAACGGTGGTAAACGGGCGTTGC
>NZ_JAQGLG010000267.1 GCF_028292965.1 Sphingomonas bacterium
TTCGTGCTCGACAACCGCGCCGGCCAGCCCGAGCTGAAAGCGGCGCGCAAGGCGGCCGCCGCGCACCCGATCGAGAAGGTCGGCGCTGAGCTGCGCGCGATGATGCCGTGGATCGGCGCCAACAAGCTGGTCGACAAGGAGCGCAACTGAGGTTCCCGCCGCGGCATGGCATCATATCGTCGATGCCATGCCGCTGACATGTCGAAATATTGCGACATGATACGCCGGCTATCGTAACGGCGAATCACATGGTCGCAGGAAAACACCCAATGCAGGAAACCGCCGGGTCGCCGCGCTGGTCGATCGTTGTTCCCTATTACAATGAGGAACCGTTCATCGAGCGCACCGTGGCGTGTGCGCTGGCGCTACGCGGCCCCGCGTTCAAGCTGATCCTGGTCAACAACGCCTCGGATGATCGCAGCGAGGAGCTGTGCCGGGCGATGCTGGCCGGTCACCCCGAAATCGATGTCGAATTCGTGTTCGAGACCAAACCCGGCCCCAGCCACGCGCTGGAGGCCGGCCTGGCGCATGTCGACACGCCATTTGTCGCGCTGTGGAACGCCGACACCTGGTATCCGGACGATTATCTTCAGCGTGCCGAAAGCCTGCTCGACACGCCCGGCGTGGTCGCGGCAATGGCGGTCGATATCTATGCGCCGGCGAACCACTGGTATGGCTGGCTGACGCGGGTGCACAAGCGCAACATGGCGGCGCTGATGTCGCGCCAGACGCACACCGGCACCTATGGCCAGAGCTTCCGCACCGAGGTGCTGCGCGCCGCCGGTGGGCCGCGCTCAGAAAACTGGCCCTGGGTGCTCGACGACCATGAGTTGATGCAGCGCGTCTTCAAGTTCGGCCGCTCGCGCTATCATGCCGATTTCTGGTGCATGCCCTCGGCCCGGCGTGGCCGCAACGCGCATGTCCGCTGGTCGTTGTTCGAGCGGATCATGTATCATGTCACGCCCTACCCGTTGAAAAACTGGTTCTTCTACGATTTCCTCGCCAAGCGTTTCGCGGCGCGCGGCATGCGCAATGCCAATTTGCGCGACCGCGACTGGGTGGAGGACGACGCGACGCTCGACCCGACCAAAGCGACGGCCGCGGCCTTGGCATTTGACGCTGGCGGATGATAGCATCGTAAAAAATTGCATCTTACCCGGGAGATGTCTGATGCGCTTTCTTACTGCCAGCCTCTTAGCCCTTACCACCGCGCCGCTGCTCGCGCAGGAAATGCAGATGCCGACTGTCGCGCCCGGCGCGCCGATCGCATCCCGCGCCGTCGCCGGCACCTACAAGGTCGATAGCGACCACACCCAGGTGCTGTTCAGCGTCTCGCATCTCGGTTTCAGCCTTTACACCGGGCAGTTCGTCCAGCCGACCGGCACCCTCGTGCTCGATCCGAAGAACCCCGCGCGCGACCGGGTCGAGATCAGCTTCCCGATAGCCAAGGTATCGACCACGACGCCCGCGCTCGACGCGGAACTGATCAAGCTGGACTTTTTCGACGCGGTGAAATTCCCCGAAGGCAAGTTCGTCTCGACCCGCGTCACGGTGAACGGCCTGACCGCGACGATCGCCGGTAATCTGACGATCAAGGGCATCACCCGGCCGGTCGTCCTCCACGCCAAGCTGGTCGGCGCCGGCCATGAATTCTGGGGCGAGAAGAAGGCCGCGATCGGTTTCACCGCCACCGCCATGATCAAGCGCAGCGATTTCGGCCTGAAATCGGGGATTCCGCTGGTTTCCGACCGCGTCGACCTGACGATCAACGCAGCGTTCGAGGCGCGATGACGCCAGACGCCGATGGCGAAGGCCGGCCCGGCGTCGGGCGGGTCGAGGCGTTCTCCGACGGCGTCATCGCGATCATCGTGACGATCATGGTGCTCGAGCTGCGCCCGCCCGTTGCGGAAGGGATGGACAAGCTCTTGACGTTGTGGCCGGTGTTCCTCGCTTATATGCTGAGCTATGCCTATGTCGCGATCTACTGGGTCAATCACCATCGGCTGTTCGGCCATGCGACGCGGGTGACCAACGGGCTGGTATGGTCGAACATGCTGTTGCTGTTCGCGCTGTCGCTGGTGCCCTTTTCGACCTCCTATCTCGGCGAGCATCATTTCAGCAGTGAGGCGACCTGGCTGTACCTCGGAACGATGCTGCTCCCGTCCATGGCCTATGCCTGGCTTCAGAACGTGATCAACCGAACCGGCAAGCAGGGCCGCGGGGCGGAGGAATATTATGCGGCCGCGACCCGCAAGGGCGTGACCGCGACGTTGATCTATGCCTGCGGCATTCCGCTGACCTTCGTCTCGCCCTGGGCGGGCATTGCGTGCGCCGTGGTCGTCGCGATACTTTGGTTCCTGCCGCACAGCCGGATTGATCGATTGTTCGCCGAACTGGGCTAGACATCGTTAACCCCACCGCGCTACGGGGCTCGCATGACGTTGGCGCTTCGCCTCTCGCTGCTTCGACTTACGCGCCCTTAGGCGCGACGATCGGCGTGCGCCCAGGAGCGCGCGCGACCCGCCTAAGGGCCACACCGACCTGAAACCCCTCGAGCCGCGAGACCCGAGCCATGCTGCGCGACCCTTCCGTCAAATACCGCCCCTTCCCCCAGATCGACCTGCCCGACCGCCAATGGCCATCGCGCACCATCACCAAACCGCCACGCTGGCTCTCGACCGACCTGCGCGACGGCAACCAGGCGCTGATCGACCCGATGGACGCCGAGAAGAAGGCGCGTTTCTTCGATCTGCTGGTCAAGGTCGGGCTGAAGGAGATCGAGGTCGGTTTCCCGAGCGCGGGGGCGACCGATTTCGATTTCATCTCCGGGTTGGTGACCGGCGGGCGCATTCCCGACGATGTGATGGTCCAGGTGCTGACCCAGTCACGCCGCGACCTGATCGAAACCAGCTTCGCCTCGCTGAAGGGGGCGAAGCAGGCGATCGTGCATCTCTACAACGCCGTCTCGCCGGCATGGCGCCGCATCGTGTTCGGCATGAGCCGCGCCGAGGTGAAGGCGATCGCCGTCGAGGGCGCGATGATCCTGCGCGACCAGGCCGCCGCCCAGCCGAACACCGACTGGCATTTCGAATATAGTCCCGAGACTTTCTCGACCGCCGAGCTCGATTTCTCGGTCGAGGTGTGTGCAGCGGTGATGGACGTGCTGAGGCCCACGCCTGACCATCCAATCATCTTCAACCTGCCCGCCACCGTCGAATGCGCCACGCCCAATATCTATGCCGACCAGATCGAATGGTTCGGGCGCAACATCCCCAACCGCGATAGCGTGGTGATCTCCCTGCACACGCATAACGATCGCGGCACCGGCGTTGCCGCAGCGGAACTGGGCATGATGGCCGGCGCCGACCGCGTCGAGGGCTGCCTGCTCGGCAATGGCGAGCGTACCGGCAATTGCGATCTGGTGACCGTCGCGCTCAACATGTACACCCAGGGCATTGATCCGAAACTGGACTTTTCGGACATCGACGAGATCGTGAACACCGTGAATTACTGCACCAGCCTGCCAGTGCATCCGCGCACGCCCTATGCCGGCGAGCTGGTGTTCACGGCCTTTTCGGGCAGCCATCAGGATGCGATCAGGAAGGGCTTCGCATCACAGGAAGCGCGCAACGACGAATATTGGGAGGTGCCCTATCTGCCGATCGACCCGGCCGATCTCGGGCGCTCCTATGAGGCGGTGATCCGGGTCAATTCGCAGTCCGGCAAGGGCGGCGTCGCCTGGGTGATCGAGCAGGACAAGGGCCTCAAGCTGCCCAAGAAGCTGCAGGCCGATTTCAGCCGCCACGTGCAGCAACTCGCCGATACGACGAGCAGCGAGTTGAATGCCGCCAATATCTGGGCGCTGTTCGAGGCGACCTATCTGCCCGGCACGGACGATCGCTTCGCGCTGCTCGATTATCATGAAAGCGGCTCGGCCGGCGACCGGCTGTTCGTCGGGCGCGTCGCCGTCGATGGCGGCGAGCGCTCGATCTCGGGGCGCGGCAACGGCCTGATCTCGGGCGTGATTGCCGCGCTGGGCGAGAATACCGGCCCGACGCTCGACGTGGTCGATTACAGCGAGCATGCCATCGGCCACGGCGCCGATGCGCGCGCCGCCGCCTATGTCGAATGCCGCACGACCGATGGGCGGACGGTGTTCGGCGTCGGGATCGATACCGATATCGCGACAGCCTCGGTGCGCGCGGTGCTCAGCGCGGCGAACCGGGGTTAACGCCTAACGGCTGCGGGTGATCTCGCAGCCGACCCGCGCGTCCGGAAAAATGTCGGGCTTGCACGAGCGCACCTTCACGCGCTCGACACGCGGGTCGGCGAGGCACAGTGCCGCGATCTCCTCGCAGAGCGTTTCCTGCAGATTGAAGTGGCGCGACGCGGCGAGCGTGACGATGCCGCGATAGATGGCGTCGTAATCGAGCGCCTCGGCGATGCGATCCCCGGTCGGCGCGGCGCGATAAAGGCAATCGAGCCGCACATCGACCAGCACGCGCTGCGGCACCTGCTCATGCACGTGGATGCCGAGGCCCATGGTCAGCGAGAGCCCGTCGAGGATCAGGGCGTAGCGCGGCTCAGCCATGCGCCGTGCCGAACATCACGTCGCGGGCGCTGGGCACGAAGCGCTGCCCGCAATCGACGAACAGATTCTGCCCTGTCACGCCGCGCGCATCGAGCAGCCACGCCACCGCACGGGCGATATCGTCGATCGCCACCGGGCGGCGCAGCAGATTGTCGCTGGCGACGGCGCGGAACTCGGTCTCGCTCTGGCCGCCGCTGGGCAGAGTAATGCCCGGCGACACGGCGTTGACGCGGATGCGGGGGCCGAGTGCCTGGGCGAGCATCGTCGTCGCCCCGCCCAGCGCGAATTTGCTTGTGCTGTAGGAGAAGAAGTCGGGATTGGGGTTGGCGAGCTTCTGGTCGAGCAGATTGACCACCGCACCGTCCGTCAGATCGTCCTGCAGCGCCAGCGCCGACACAAGCAGCGCCGGGGCGGCAAGATTGACGGCATGATGCTCGGCGAGCAGCGCCGGGTCGATCCGCGGCGCGGCATCGAAACGGAACAACGAGGCGCTGTTGACCAGCCCGGCAAGCGGCACGCCGAACGCGGTGCGCGCCGCGGCGGCCAACGCCGCCGGCGTTGCAGCATCGGCAAGGTCGCCCGGCAGAGCGATGGCACCGGGCAAGCTGTTGGCCAGCGCGACGGCCTCGCCCTCATGCTCGTGATAATGGATCGCGACGCGCCAGCCCTCGCCCGCGAGATGGCGCGCAATTGCGGCGCCGATCCGCCGCGCGGCGCCCGTCACCAATAATGTTCGCGGCGCCACCTAGAAGCCCATCAGCGCGAGGACTTCCTTGCGGCTGCGGTCGTCGTCGCGGAACAGGCCCATCATGCGGCTGGTGGTCATCGCCACGCCGGGCGTGCGCACGCCGCGCGCGGTCATGCAGGCATGGCTCGCCTCGATCACCACCGCCACGCCGAGCGGCTTGAGATGGTCCCAGATGCAATTGGCGACCTCGGCGGTCAGCCGCTCCTGCACCTGGAGCCGGCGGGCATAGGCATGCAGCACCCGCGCCAGCTTGGAGATGCCGACCACCCGGTTGGACGGCAGATAGGCGATGTGCGCCTTGCCGATGATCGGTGCCATGTGATGCTCGCAATGCGACTGGAACGGGATGTCCTTCAACAGGACGATGTCGTCATAGCCGCCCACTTCCTCGAAGATGCGCGACAGATGGCGCGCCGGATCGTCCTTGTACCCGGCGCAATATTCCTTCCAGGCACGCGCGACGCGCTGCGGCGTGTCGAGCAGGCCTTCGCGCGTGGGATCGTCGCCCGACCAGCGAATCAACGTGCGAATGGCCTCGGCGACTTCTTCCGGCACAGCTATCTTGGGCAGTTCGCCGACCAGATCACCATTTTCCGGTCCAGCGGGACGATGTACCATAGTGAATTCTTCCGATTGCGCGGCCGCATGACGTTACGGCATCTTGGGATTGGGATGTCGGGAAGTCGCAGCTAAATTCAAGTTCGATTTTAAAACTGTCTCATTTGGGCAACAAGTGCGCAACCCCGCTGAAATCCGCCGAATACGCATTGACGATGGATTCGCCCGCACGCTAAAAAAAGCATACCAAGTTTACGAACGCGCTGAATCGGCAGAAGACCGGCGGCCAAGCAGAAGGGGATGTCATCATGAAAAAATACGAGCTGCTCGCCGCCTCGGCAATCGCGCTTTTCACCGCCGTGCCGGCAATGGCGCAAACCGCGCCGGCCACCACGCCCGCACCGACCGCCACCGACGACTATAGCAACGACGTCGTCGTCACCGCCACCAAGCGCGAGCAGACGCTGCAGGACGTGCCGATCTCGGTCGCGGTGGCGGGCGCCGAAACCGTTGAGCGCGCGCACATCGTCGACCTGATCAGTCTGCAGTCGCTGGTGCCCTCGCTGAAGGTCACCCAATTCCAGAGCGCGGGCCAAACCAATTTTACGATCCGCGGCTTCGGCAACGGCAACGGCAATGACGGTATCGAGAGCTCGGTCGGTGTGTTCATCGACGGCGTATACCGTTCGCGTTCGGCCGCCGCGCTTGACGATCTCCCCGAGATCGAGCGCATCGAGGTGCTGCGCGGCCCGCAATCGACCCTGTTCGGCAAGAACGTGTCGGCCGGCGCGATCAACATCATCACCAAGCGACCCGAATTCGAATGGCACGGCAAGGCCGAGGTCAGCGTCGGCAGCTACGGCCTGATCAATCCCCGGGGCACCATCACCGGCCCGATCAGCGACACCCTCGCCTTCCGCCTGTCGGGCAGCATCAACGAGCGTGATGGCTATTTCAACAACATCCTCACCAAGCGTGACGTTAACGAACGCAACCGCTGGTCGATCCGCGGCGACATCCTGTTCCAGCCCTCGTCCGACTTCTCGCTGCGCATTCTCGCCGACTATAACGTCATCAAGGAAGTGTGCTGCGGCGCTGAGACGGTGTTCAACGGCCCGGCGACGCTGGCGATCGGCGCACCGACCTCGGTCGGCGGCTTGGGCAAGCCGATCAACGACACGACGCAGACCTTCGCGCGCAACCTGGTCTACAACACCGATCCCAACAACCGACTGGTCGGCAAGGGCGTTTCCGGCCAGATCGACTGGAGCCTGGGCTTCGCCAAGCTGACCTCGATCACCGCCTATCGCGACCAGGTCAACCAGACCACACTCGACGTCGACTTTACGGGCGCCGATATCTCGAACCTGACCAGCGCAAATCACATCAAGACCTTCACGCAGGAATTCCGCCTCGCCTCAGAAGGCACCGGTCCGTTCTCGTGGCTGATCGGCGGCTTCTACGACCATGAGAACCTCGATACCGGTCGCGACATTCTGTACGGCGTGGATGCCCGCGCCTATGTCAACGCACTGACCGGTGGCCCGGCTGGCCTGCTCAGCGGGCTGGAAAGCCTTCAGGCGGCCAGCGGCGTGCCCAATGTCATCCCCGGCAGCACCTATTTCGCCGCCGGTACCGGCATCTCAGACCATTATCGTATGAAGCAGACGTCCTATTCGATTTTCGGCCAGGCCGAATACAAGATCACCGACCGCCTGACGATCACCGGCGGCCTCGCCTATATGAACGATCACAAGGCGGCGACGTCGAACGTGGTGCTGACCGATCGTTTCTCGATGCTCAACCTCGACAACCAGGCAACTTTCGCGGGACTGCCTTTCGCAGCCCTGCCAGCGTCGATTGCGGGGTGCCTGCTACAGAAGGGCTATAACCCAGCATCGCGCATCGTCCCTGCCGGCCCCTATGCCGGACTGCCGGGCGTTCCAGTCAATCTGTTCGGCGGGTCGCTTGGCCCGTCGCTCCCCGGAGCCGGGTCGGCGCCGTGCCCGGCGTCGGTCGGCGGCACCAACCCGTTCGCGCTCAACGCATTGCAGTTCTTCTACGGTAACCTGCTCGGGACCGGCCCGCACGGCCCGACCAACTTCCCGAACGCGACCGAATCCGGCATTCTCGACGGCAACAGGGTGACCTATGCCGGGCGCGCCGCTTACGATTTCGGCGCAGTGAATGCCTATGTCAGTTATTCGACCGGCTGGAAGGCTGGCGCGTTCAACCTGTCGTCTGACAGCCGTCCGCCCGACGCGAACGGCGTCGGTCGCTCGGCGGCCCCGGAAAATGTTACCGTCTATGAAGCCGGCCTGAAGGCGAAGTTCCATGGCGGCTTCTTCAACATCGCGGTGTTCAAGCAGAGCATCAAGGGCTTCCAGACCAACGCTTTCACCGGCCTCGGCTTCAACCTGATCAATGCCGGCAAGGAATCGGTCCGCGGCTTCGAGGCCGATGCGGCCTATCGTCCGCTTCGCTGGCTCTCGTTGACAGGCGCCGTGACCTATCTCGATCCGAAATACGACTCCTTCACCACGGCAGCGTGCGTCGACTATGACAATGTACGCTGCCCGATCAACCCGGCGACCGGCCTGCGCCCGAACTTCCGCGACCTGACCGGTCAGCGGCCGGCGGGCATTCCGAAATGGAGCGCCAGTGGTTCGGCGACGATCAGCCACAGCTTCGGCAACGGCTGGGGTTTCTATCTGCGCGGCGAATATGATTACACCAGCAACACGCAGTTGACCGAGACGACTCCGCCGCAATATTCGACCTGGGGCCAGAGCCAGGTCAATGCCAGCTTTGCGATCCAGGACACCAACGATCAGCTCGAGCTGATGATCTGGGCACGCAACCTCAACAACGACAAGTTCCTGCTCGCGACCTTCCCCACCGTGGCACAGACGGGCAGCTATAGCGGCTACCCGAACGAACCCCGCACCTGGGGCGTGACGATGCGCAAGAGCTTCTGATTCATGCTTCAGCTGCCGTGAAATACGGCCCCCGTTCCCACCGGAACGGGGGCCGTTTTCGTTGGCGTAAACGCAAGCAACACGCCGCGAACTGTCGATTTGGGCCGCGAGGGGCAAGTTACCGCGACAAAGCGAGCGATTCCGGCCGACAGGTTGCGACAAAAGCAACGGAAACGGTCATTGTAAGGCGTGACAAGCGCGAAAAGGCAGCGCACAAGCATCGCACGCTTCACAAGGCGTAAGGCCGCTAAACGGCCTGGTACCGATCAACAGGAAGGACGACTTATGGCTACTACCCCCGCGAAGACCGGCGGCATCCATGCACCGGTTCAGCCCTCTGCCGAACTCGGCGCGATTGTCGGCAACGACAGACTGCCGCGCAGCCAGGTGATCAGCAAGGTGTGGGATTACATCAAGTCCAACAATCTGCAGAATCCCGCCAACAAGCGCGAAATCCTCGCCGACGAAAAGCTGAAGAAGGTTTTCGGCAAGGACTCGGTGACGATGTTCGAAATGAACAAGCACATCGCAGCGCACGTCAAGGCGTAAGCTAAAGCCGGCAGCGCGGGCTTCGGTCGATCCTTCGCCGAAGCCCGCCGCCACCTCTGCCGCAATCCGCCTGCGATGCTGCCTGAAAAATGGTGCCCCCGGCGAGATTCGAACACGCGGCCTACGGTTTAGGAAACCGTCGCTCTATCCGGCTGAGCTACGGGGGCATTGCGGGGACCGGTATCGCCGGCCCGCGCGCCGGTCAATCATCAGAGCTTAGTTTAGCGATCTCGGGCTAATTCAGCGCTTCCGGCGGCACGACCGGGACCAGCAGCGGTGCCACCGGCACCCCCTCCTCCACCAGTGCCTCGGCTTCCGCTCTCGTCGCCTGGCCGTGGATCGGCGCGTGATCGGCGTCACCGACATGCATCGCTCGGGCGCGGTCGGCGAAGGTGCGGCCGACCCATTCGGATTTTTCGAGCATTTTCGCCTGCATCGCGGCAATCGCCTGCATCGCGGCCTTGATCGCCGCCGGCGATGGCGGCTCGGCGGAAGGCGCCGTTGGTGGCGCATCGGGCGCGGCCGCCGGGCGGCTATTGCCCTTCGCCCCGACATTCGGCGCCATCACCGCCTTGCCGATCCCGGCATCGCCGCACACCGGGCAGACGAGCAGCCCTCGCGCGCGCTGCTCCTCATAGGCCGTGCTGGAGGCGAACCATGCCTCGAATACATGCGCCCCGCTGCACTGCAGGTCGAACACGATCATGGCAGGCGCACAACATCGGGGATGGCGCGGCGATGCGTGATCACCGGAATGCGCGCGCGCACCTCGGCGACGCGCGCCGGGTCGATCTCGGCGAACCCCAGGCCGCCGGGCGCGCCCATGTCGAGCACGACCTCGCCCCAGGGATCGACCACCAGCGAATGGCCGAAGGTCGCGCGGCCATCCTCATGCACGCCGGTCTGCGCCGCCGCGACGACCCAGGCGGCGGACTCGATCGCGCGGGCACGCATCAGCACATGCCAGTGCGCCGCGCCGGTCGGGCGGGTGAAGGCGGCGGGAATGGCGAGGATCGTCGCCCCGGCATCGCTCAGCGCGCCGTAGAGCGCCGCGAAGCGCAAATCGTAGCAGATCGACAGGCCGAGCATCCCGGCGGGCGTCTCGACCAGCACAGCCCCCTGCCCGGGGGCATAGGCGGCGGATTCGCGCCAGCTCTCGCCGGTCGGCAGATCGACATCGAACAGATGCAGCTTGTCGTAGCGTGCGCGGATCGCGCCGCTGTCGTCGATCACGAAGCCACGATTGGCCAGCCGGCCGTCGGGCCCCTTGACGGCAAGCGAGCCGAGATGAACCCAAAGGCGATGCTCGGCCGCCGCCGCGCGCACCGCCGCCAGCACCGGGTCATCGGCTTCGTCATGCAGTGATGGCGCGGCCCGGGCACGGTCACGGTCGAGCAGGCCGGACATTTCGGGGGTGAATAGCATCCGCGCCCCACCCGCCGCCGCATCCGCAACCGCGGCAACCAGCGCATGCGCGTTCGCCGCCGGATCGATTCGGGCCGTCATTTGGAGCAGCGCGATCTTCATGCCGCGAGCAGCGGGTCCAGCTTGCCGTCCCGATCGAGTGCTGCGAGATCGTCCGACCCGCCGATATGCCGTCCGTCGATGAAGATCTGCGGCACCGTGCTGCGGCCGCCCGAGCGCTGGAGCATTTCGGCGCGCTTCGGACCGCCCATGGTGAGGTCGAATTCCTCGACCTCGACGCCCTTGCCGGCGAGCAGGTTCATCGCCCGCGAACAATAGGGACACCAAGCTTTGGTGTAGACTTCGACCTTTGCCATAATCTCAAACGTGTGGACTGGCACCGCGCTTGTCAATCACCGGCGTCGCCCGCGAGTACCCGCGCCCAGCACAAAATCGTCACGCGCGATGCCCCTGCGCGGCGCAGCAGGCGTGTGCAGGCATCCGTCGTCGCGCCGCTGGTGTGGATGTCGTCGACCAGCACGACATGCTTCCCACGCAGCCGATCGCGGCGATCGGGCGCGATGGCGAACACCCCGGCCACGGCGCGTGCCCGGGCCTTCGCGCCCATCCCGCGCAGCGGCGCGGTCGCATGCGCGCGGCGCAGCACGAAGGGATCGTGTGGCACCTTGCCGATCCGGCTCAGCGCAGTGGCGATCAACGCGGCCTGATTGAAGCCGCGCGACCATAGCCGCCAGCGGTGCAACGGCACCGGCACGAGCAGATCGGCATCGTCGGGCATCAGCCGCGCCATCTGCCGCGCGACCGTTTCGGCAAAGGCGGTGCGGCCGCCATATTTGAGGCGCAGCGCCACCGTGCGCGCGACATCGCCATAGGCAACGGCGGCGCGGATGCCGGCATGGCGCGGCTGGCGCTGCTCACAGGCGGCACAGCGGGCATCGGGGCCGCGATCGTAATCGAACGGCACGTGACAGGTGGCGCACCATGGCGGGGCGAGAAACCGCATGCCGCCCCAGCAGCCGGCGCAGAAGCGGTGATCCGCCGTCGTCACCGCGCCGCATCCTGGGCAACGTGGCGGCAGGGCCAGATCGGCGATCAAACGCAACGGGGCGGCGAAGCGAAGCACAAGTGCTTGTCGCGCGCTCCTCGCGACGGCACAAGCCGCGCCGTGGACACGCCCGAAATCTTCGACCGCGCCGCACGGCGCCTGCGCCGCGACCGCGCCCAGCCGCATTTCGCCGAGCATGACTTTCTGCGCGCCGCGATGCTCGACGGGATCGCCGAGCGGCTCGACAGTGTGACGCGCTCGTTCGAGAGCGTGCTCGATCTGGGCTGCCATGACGGCAGCTTCATGGCGACGCCGGGCGCGACGATCGCGCGCGTCGATGCCGGCGCGCGCTTCGCCGCGGCGGCGGGCGGAATCCAGGTCGATGAGGATCAGCCGGCCTTTGCCGACGGTTCGTTCGACCTGATCGTCTCCGCCGGCGTGCTCGACAGCGTCAACGACCTGCCAGGCGCCCTGGCGTTGGCGCGCCGGGCGTTGCGGCCGGATGGCCTGTTCCTCGCCGCCTTCACCGGCGCCGGCAGCCTGACGACGCTGCGCGCGGCACTGCGCGAGGCGGAGGGCGACCGGCCTGCGGCGCGCATCCACCCCCAGATCGATGTGCGATCGGCCGGCGACCTGCTGGTGCGCGCCGGCTTCGCGCTGCCGGTGGCCGATGTCGAGACGCTGACGGTGCGCTATGCCGGGCTGGGCCGGCTGCTCGACGATCTGCGCGGCATGGGCGCGAGCAACGTGTTGCGCGACCGCCGCCCGCTGCGTCGCGACACGCTGGCGCGGCTGGCCCAGGCCTTTGCCGACCGCGCCGACAATGACGGGCGAACCACCGAGCGATTCGAGACCATCTACCTGACCGGCTGGGCCCCCGCGCCGAGCCAGCCGCAACCGGCGCGACGCGGCAGTGCGACGGCCTCACTCGCCGCCGCGCTCAAGCCGTCGGGCGGCTAGAGCGGGCGCAAGTCGCTTCAATATTTGCGTGACGGGTCCATGACCGTCGCCGACGCGCACCTAGTCGGCGAGCGTCACGCTCATTCTCATCGTCGATAAATCTGACCACGGCAGGTTGGATAGCTGCGATCCGGGCAGGCGCGGGCGGCAAGTCGCGCGAAGAAAAGCCGCCTAATATTCGTATAATTACCCAAGAAATGTGTCAGTCATCGCCGCTCATGCAGCGCCAGACACACAGTACAGATTGGTCACGCCTTGCTGGATTTACCCGGCAATGCTGATCGGTATCTTTGATAGCAACGAAGATCGGGCACAAAAAATAAGCTCCAGCTCGTGCCGAAAAATGCATGCTATTCTTCTGCGCCTTTGCGGAACGACTTGCGCGATATTGTACGGCAGACCTAAATTCGCGCCGCCGCGATGATCGCCCCGCCCTTGCCCTGCTGGACGAGAATCGCGCTGCGATAGGCGGGATTAGCGGCGGGCACCGCGAACGATACGCCCTGCCCCCGCCAGCTGCCGAGCGCATCGAGCGAGCGCACGATGTTGCGGTGATCGAGCGTACGTCCGCCATTCTCACCGGCACGGATCGGCACGGCGAGCGTGCGCGGATCGTAACGCACCAGCCAGATCGTTGCCGGCGCGGTTGCCGGCGCGGCGCCGATCGTGACGCGGCCGCTGGTCGTCCCGATCGTCGGACCGGCGGCGACGCGGGCATTGTCGCGAATCGCGGCGGCGAGGGTCACGGCATTGGCCCCCACCACCGCCGCACGGCCGTTGATGATCACCTGCGGCGTCGACACGTTGCCACGCCCAGACGCCTTGGCATAATCCCATTGCCGCTCGGTATAAGACGGCTTGGCGAACGTATCCTTCCAGCCGAGATCGTCCCAATAGGTCACCGCGAAATTGAGTGCGAGGATGCCGGGACGGTCGGCGATCGCGTTGACATTGGCATCGGCCGGCGGGCAGCTCGAACAGCCCTGGCTCTGATAGAGTTCGACCACGATCGGGTGCGCGGCGTCCGCCGGTGTCGGTGGCACGTCTGGGGCGGTGGCCGTGGCGGGTGTGGGCACCGAACGGATCGAGCGGGCGGCGATGCCCGCGCCCACCGCCATGGCCAGCACGGCGGCGGCGAGGGTGAGGCGACTCGTGGGTATCATTGCAACGGCGCTCCTGTGCTTGCCCCCGCTCCCTCATTCATATGCCCGGCCACCCGGCGAAAGCCACTCGGATCCGCGCCATAAGCGGCGCTGAACGCCCGGCTGAAATGGCTGCGGCTGGCAAAGCCCACGCTCGCGGCGATGACCTTGACCGGCAGGCGGGTCGCGGTGAGCAATTCGGCGGCGTGATGCAGCCGGGTGCGCGCGACGAAGGCCATCGGGCTCATCGCCAGATGGGTCGAGAATTCGCGCGCAAAGGCAGACCTGCTCATCCCGGCGGTCCGCGCCAGACTGGCGACGCTGTGTGCCGCCGCCGGGCGGTCGAGCACGGTGGTGACCGCCTTGCCGAGGCGCGGGTCGCGCAGGCTGCTCAAAACACTCGATCCCTCGTCGCGCGCGAAATGCCGGCGCAGCAGGGCGATCAGGCACGCCTTCATCAACGCGCCGGTCAGCGCGCGCGCGCCGAGCCCGTCGCCGCTGATCTCGTCGAGCATCGCGGCATAGCTGTGCCGCACCATCGCCATGTCACTCAGATCCTCGACCAGCGGCTGCTTGACCGCGTCGAGCAAGCCGAACGAGCCGGAGATGTTGGCGGCGATCAGGCCGCACACCAGGCGAACGTCACCCGGCCCGCCCTCCGCCGCGTCGAACAGCAACATGCCGCTGCGTGTCGGCGCGCAACTGTCGGCGGCACGGATATCGACCCCCGCCGCATCTTCGGCGGCCATGACCTGACGCAGGCCGGGCGGAACGATGATGATGCTGCCCGGGCCACAACGCACCGTCGGACGATCGGCGACGGTCAGGAACAGGGTGCCCGACAGCACATAATGCACTTCGACCGCGCTCGCCCCGCCGATCAGGCGAAAACCCCGACGCACCTCGCAGATCGCGAACGCCTCGACCGCGACATCCATCGTAGTCAGCAATCGATCCAGGATCACATCGGGCAAGTTAAGCTCCAAAAGGCAACAACTGCCTTATGGAACGTTCGCGAGATCACCGGAAGTGGTTGGAACCAAATCGGATACTGTTGTTACTACCAAGGGACGATAAGGCACCGACAAGGCCATGCGTCGCGATGCCAGGCGCCATCTCGACGTCGGCGATCAGCCGATCATCCCCGCACCCGGCTTGGCCAGCATGCGGCCGATCGCATCGAACAGCGAATCCATTGCCACCGGTTTGAACATCACCTCGTCTGCGCCCAGCGCGAGACAGCGGTCGCGCAGGTCGGGCGCGATGTCGGCCGTCACCACGATCACCGGCAAATGTGCCTTGGCGTCCCCGCGCGCGCGGATCCGTTCCAGCGCCTCGAACCCGTCCATGCCCGGCATGCGAAGATCGAGCAGCACGATGTTGAAATCATTCTCGTCGATCAGCTTTAGGCCGATCTCGGCGCTCTCCGCACCGGTCATCACCGCGCCCGCGACGTCAAGCATATCGCTGACGACGCGCCGGTTCATCGGGTCATCCTCAATGAAAAGGATGTTCATGGCCGTAGCACCTTCTGGCGGGCGGCATGAGGCAGTTTCCTCTGTTCGCGACGGCGCATTATCGTGTCATGCCGCGTGTGTGGCAAGATGGTTCGGTGCTGAATCGTCGCGCGTGCTACCCGGATAGAGCAGCGCCGCCAGCGCGGGCCCCGCGATCGGCTTGGCGATGACCGTGGAAATGCCGGTCGCGGCCAGGTTTTCGCGTTGCGCATCGTCCAGCCCCGCCCAGAGCAAGGCCGTCGCCGTGCCGGCTTCTGCGGCCGCCTGCACCAGCGCGGCAAGGGCAGTATCGACATCGTCGGCGGCCTTGACCGTCCCCTCGTCCGCCAGCGCGAGCACGATACCGCCGGCGGCGATACGTTCGACGGCCTCATCGACCGAGGATGCGAACAGCACGACGCCAGCGCGCGGCTCGAGCATGGTGCGGAGCATCGCCCGTGTGATCGGGTTGCGATCGACGATCAGCAATGCGCTGGTCTCCGCCTGTTGCTGGGCGCTTGCCGCCTCGGGCGCGGTGGCGTGAATCAAGGGCAGCGCAAGCGTGAAGATCGCCCCCTGCCTTTCGGCGCTGTCGACGGTAACGTCACCCTGCATCGCGCGGGCCAGGTTGCGGCAGATCGACAGGCCAAGCCCGGTCCCGCCGAACTTGCGCGTCGTACCGCCATCGGCCTGGCGGAAGGATTCGAAGATCAGTTCGTGCTTGTCGGCGGCGATGCCGATGCCGGTATCGACAATATCGATCCTGAGCAGCGGTCCATCGGGGCCGGCGGCCTCGGCGGCGCGCAGCGTGACCGTACCGGCCTCGGTAAATTTGAGCGCGTTGGACAGCAGGTTGAACGCGACCTGGCGCAACCGCGCGGCATCGCCCTCGATCCATTGCGGGCAGTCGGCGAGATCGAGCGCGAAGGTGATGCCTTTGACCTGCGCCTGCTCCTGCCACATGCGCGACAGGTCGGTGAGCGTGGCGCGCAGGTCGAACGCGGCCTGCTCGATCGTCAGATTGCCGGTCTCCATCTTGGCGACGTCGAGAATGTCGTCGACCAGCGTGCGCATCGTGATGCCGGCGCCGTGCACCACGCCGATCCGGTCGCGCAGCGCCTCGGTCAGCGTGCGGTCGGCGAGCATCACCTGGGTCATGCCGAGAATGCCGTTGAGCGGCGTGCGGATCTCATGGCTGGTCGTGGCAAGGAATTCGGTCTTGGCCGCCAGCGCCTTGGCCAGCGCGCTGTTGGTATGACCAAGATCGATATTGGCGGCGCGCACCTCGTTGCGGCTGCGGCGGATGGTGACCAGGCCGAAGCCCAGCATGGTGACGATGATGACCGTGACGACGCCGAGGCCGACAAAGACGTAGAGCTGGGTCTGCGCACGTGCACGCTCGAAATCAGCCTTGCGCCGCTCGTCATCGCGCTGCAACTTGGTGATCTTCAGTTCCTGGTTGGCGAAGTCGAAGCGCGCCGCGGCAAGCGCGGTATTGGCCGAAGAGGCGAGCTGCGATGTCTTGTCGTCAAACTTCTTGAACGCCTCGAGATGCAGCAGCGCGTTCTTCTCGTCGCCCAGCTTGCGATAGATGGCATAGGCGGTCTCATGCCCCTCCCGTGCGCTCAGGCTGCTGTCGTCGCCATGAGCGAAACTGCGCTCGATAAGTGTCCGCGCCTTTTGCAGTTCGCCGCGCTGCAATGCCGCTTGTGCGGCGATGCCCCAGAATTGCTCGGTCGCCGCTGCGGTCTCGCCGCCGCCACGACCGAGCGCAAACCCCTGCGCGATGGTCTGTTCGGCGGCATCTAGATGGCCGGACTTGATCTGCGAGCGCGCAATGTTGCTGAGCACGCGCGCAACGAGTGCCGGATTGTTCATCGGGCGCGCCAGCGCCAGCGCCTCGCGGAACTGCGCCTCGGCCTCGGCATAGCGGCCGATTTCCTTCAGTGCATTGCCGCGATTATTATAGATTTGAAGCAGCAACTGCGGCTCGCCATGATAGACGTCCCGCACTTGATCGTAATATTTGAGGGCGTTGGTCCAATCCTTCGCCTCCTGGTAGAGCAGTGCGATGTAGAGCAGCGCGACCGCGCGGCTGCGTGTTTCGCCAATATCCCGGAAGATGTTATGTGCGCGTTGATAATCGTCGAGCGCATTCGCGACATCGGCGATCGCCGTATGATAGCCACCGAGCGACAGCAGGATGTCACCGTTGAGCTTGGTCGCCGGCCGGGCATTGCCTACCGCCGCCAGTGCCTGCTGGATCAACGGGCCGGCATGCTTCGCATCGTCGAGCCGCAGATATGCCTCGCCCTGCAACCACTGTGTCGTGGCGATCGCGGCGACGCGCTGCGCGGAAGGCACGCGCCGCGCGACGACCTGCGCGGCTTGTGCCTTGGCGATCGTTTGGTGCGGGTCGACCATCATCGCCGCCTTGGCGTCGGCAACCATCGCGTCGAAACTGGTGGTCGCGGAGGCAGCTACCGGCGCTGCCACGGTGACGGACGGCGTGGCAATGCCCACCGCCAGCATCAGCGCGACAAGGAACGATACGAGCGTTCGCGAGGAAATGATCCGGCCCATCCCAGCTACCCTGCACCCCGATCCGTTAAAGCCGCGCTAAGCACGCCCTCCGTATCAGGCGCTTTTCCAGAAGCTGGCGGGGCGGGCGAACATCGTCTTGGCCTGCTCTTCGGGCGTCGCGGCCTTGTCGGCGGCGAGGAAGTGGCGGAATGCGTCGATCGACAGCGGGCGGCTGAGCAGATAGCCTTGCACCATGTCGCAGCCCATCACGGTCAGCAGCGCCATCGCGGCCTGCGTCTCGACGCCCTCGGCGGTGACTTCCATGTCAAGCGCATGCGCCAGGTCGATGGTCGAGCGGACGATCAACGGATCGCGGTTGCTGCTGGTCAGTTGCAGCACGAACATCTTGTCGATCTTCAGCTCGCGCGCCGGCAACTGCTTTAGGTAAGCGAGCGAGGACAGCCCCGCACCATAATCGTCGATCGCGATGGTGATGCCGACATCGGCAAAGGTCTTGAGATTGGCGATCGCGCTCTGCGGATCGCGGATCACGGAGGTTTCGGTAATCTCGAAACCGATCCTGGCGCCGCTCTCGACGACCTTGGCGCAGGCCTGTTTCACGAAGCGCGCATCGCCGAGCAACTGCCCCGAGATGTTGATGAACACGGTCAGATGATGGCCATCGGTGGCGAGCAGGCGCTGGTCGGCGATGACCTGGTCGAGCGTCCACAAGGTCAGCGCGCAAATCTCGCGCGCTTCTTCCGCGATGGTGATGAAGTCGCCCGGCAGGATCAGGCCGCGCTCGGGATGCTGCCAGCGGACCAATGCCTCGGCACTGGAAATCTCCTGACGGCGGACATGGACCTTGGGCTGATATTGCAGGAACATCTGGCCCTGCGAAATCGCGCTGTTGAGCTCGCGCGTCAGCGTGCGGCGATCGAACGCCGGCGCACCGACGGAAAGATCGCGAATCACGGGGTGCCGTTCGGTGCGGGCATGGTCGAGGGCGCTCTCCGCTTCTTCGATCAGCCGTACTTCCTCGGCATTACCGAGCGGCGCCGCGGCGCCACCGATCAGGATTTCGACCCGGTGCGGTTCGCCATCGAGATCGAGCGGTTCATCGAACAGCGCGACGACCGCGCGGGACAGCATCTCGAGATCGCTCAGGGCATCGCCATCGCCGGCGATCTCGAGTTGGGTCCGGCCGACTTCGGCCAGCCGAAGCGATGGAAAGGCGGCAAGGATGCGGTCGCTGATGTCGATCACCAGCATATCGGCCCGCGCCACGCCGACATGGCGGCGCAGGGCGACGAAATTGGCGATCTCGAGCAGCGCGAGGAACTGCCAGCTCTTGGTTATAGGGGGCAGCTCAACCTGGTCGTCATGGTCGCGCGCATCGCCAAAGACCGACAGCGGTGTGCCCGAAACAAAACCCAAAGGCGCCTCCGCCGTCTCCCGCCGCCATGTCGCGCGCACGGAGGCAAGCGTGGTCGAGGCGAGCAACCGGCGGGGAAGCCTGCTCGCCGTAACCGGCATACGGATGTTCTGCGCTGACTGGCCCATCACGTTCGGAGGTAGCACCGGACGTTGAACGAACCCTTAAACCGGGCCGCCTCCGTATTGTAACGGAGCCGAAATCCCGTTGCTTTATCCTTAACTTTCAGTTAATAATTCCGGGCACTCGAAAGGGTGCGACAAGGGAGAAAAGCGAATGCTCGATTTCATTTTGGCACTGCTGTACGGCGACAATATCCGCCCTTGGTAAGTGTATCGATCGACCCGATACGGCGCTGATTCACTCACTTGTGAAAGGGTTGGCGGCGGATCGGGTCGATACCGATCAAAGCTTTTGGCAATCCATTCCGGCCTGTGCCAATCCGGGACGCATTGATGCGATGCTCGGCGAATCCCGATTCGGGATTCGGCTGATGGCCAATTTGCGGCGCTGATTTTTTCGCCCGCCTTTACCATTTTCTTGCGGCGATTTTTCCGGGCGAAGCTTCGGAGCTGTCAGTTCGACGGCGTCGTCGGGCCCGCTTCCTCGCTCCAGCCGCCGCCAATCGCCTTGAACAGCGATGCCGTGTCCTGCCGCAACTGCGCGTCACTTGCCACGAGTTGTTCGCGTGCAACGAGCGCCTGGTTCTCCGCGGTCAGCAGGATATCCTGGGCGACAAGGCCCGTGCGGAACTGTGCGTCGACGCCGTGCGCGACATGCGCGGTGTCCTCCACCGCGCGACGCAGGGTGGCGTTGCGTGCGCGCTCCGCATCGATCCGCACCAGCGCATCCTCGACGTCGCGCAGCGCACCAAGCACGGTCTGCTGATAGCGCGCATAAGCCTGGATGCGGTCCTCCCTGCGCATCCCGACCGTCGCCTTGCGGCGCCCCCAGTCGAGCAGCGGGAAACTGACGCCGGCACTGCCCGTCGCCTGGATGCTATCGGTGGAAAAGAGGTTGCCGAGCGACGCGGAGAGCAGCTGAACGACGCCGGTCAGGCTGAATTTGGGATAGAGGTCGGCAACCGCGACGCCGATATCGGCGGTCGCCGCCGCAAGCTGCCGCTCGGCCCCCCGCACGTCGGGGCGACGTCGCAGCAGATCGGATGGCAGGCCGGCGGGAATCACCGGTGCCACGCCGAGCGCGGGAAGTTGCTGCTGCAATTCGCCGAGCAGGCTCTCGGGCTGGGCACCCACCAGGATGCCGAGCGAATGGAGCCGCATCTGGGCATCGGCGCGCACCGGCTGCAACCGCGCCTCGAGCGTGGTCAGCGCGGCACGCTGGCGCGACACATCGACTTGGGGCGACAGGCCGACCTGGGCGACATGAGCGGCAATCTCCTGCGCCCGGCGCTCGCGCGTGAGTTCCTGTTCGCCGATCGCCAGCTGATCCTGGTCGAGGCGCAGCGCGAAATAGGCCTGGGCGACTTCCGCGGCGAGCGTCACCGCCGCGTCGCGCTGGCTCCATGTCGCAGCGTCGGCGCGCGCCGCCGCCGCCTCGACGCCGCGCCGACCGCCACCGAACAGGTCGAGCTCCCAGCTCGCATCGAAACCGAGCGCGTAGGTGGTGATGCCGCTCCCGGGCAAGGCGACGCCACCCGTCGAGCCGCTACCGGAACCCGAGCCACCGCCCGAGAATAGCCGCGCCAGCGACGCGAAGCCGGCATTCTTGCTGAATTCGACATGGCTAACATTGCCGCTGGCGTTGACCGTCGGCTTGCCGACCGCGCCGGCGGCGATCTCCTGCAGCCGCGCCTGGCGCACGCGCGATGCGGCGATGGTGATGTCGGGATTGTCCTTGAGCGCCCGAATGACCAACCCATCGAGCACCGGATCACCGAACGCCGTCCACCAGCGCGCCGGATCGATCGCCGCGCCGGGTGCGACCGCGGGTTGCGGCGCGGCGAAGGCCGGCGGCACCGCCGCCTCGGGCGGGCTATAGTTGGGGCCAACGGTGCATGCGGTTGCAAGCAAGGCGGCGAGCGGAGCGGTGAAAGTCTTGCGCATCAGTGCATCATTCCCTGTCCTTCGCCACCGCCGCCTTTGGGCGGGCGCATCAGCAGCACCAGCGGCGTCACGATCAGCACGACGATCATCAGCGAATGGAAGACGTCGAGAAACGACAGCATCGCCGCCTGTCGCTGCACCTGGCCGTAGAGCACGGCGAGCGTCGTATTCGGGTCCCCGCCGAGCGCCCCCGAGGCCTTGCCGACCCAGTCGTTGTAATTGGGATCGAGCGGACTGAGCTTGTCGACCAGGTTCGCCTGGTTGCGTTGCAGCGCGCTGGCGAACATCGTCTGCGCGCTTGAGATGCCGATCGTCCCGCCAAGGTTGCGCGCGACATTGAGCAGGCTCGAAGCCTGGGCGGTCTTGTTTTGCGGTAGGCCGACATAGGCCACGGCATTGATCGGCACGAACAGAAAGGGCAGCGCCATCGCCTGATAGAGCCGCGCGATCGCCGCATCGTGGAAGCTGATGTCCGCACTGAGATGGGTCATGTTCCACAGCGCGGCCGCCTGGACGAGCAGCGCCGGGATCAACAGCAAGCGTGGATCGACCTTGCCGGTCAGCCGCCCGGCAAAGGGCACGGCGACCAGCGTCGCGACGCCACCCGCCGTCAACGCGAGCCCTGCCTGGAAGGAGGAATAACCGAGCACCTGCTGCAGCATCTGCGGGATCAACTGGGTCGTGCCGAACAGGATCAGGCCGGTGATTCCCATGACCAGTAGCGTCAGCGAGAAATTGCGGTTCTTCAGTAACCGCAGGTCGATCACCGGGTCCTCGTGGTTGAGTTCCCAGAACACCAGCGCGATCAGCGATGAGGCGGAGATTGCCGCCGTGGTGATGATGAAGCCGCTGGAAAACCAATCCTCTCGCAGGCCGCGATCGAGCGTCAACTCGAAGAAACCGAGGCCGAGCGCGACGAGCAGCACCCCGATATAATCGATGCGCAGCCCGCCCTGCAGCTTCTCCGCACGGTCCTGCTTCACGCGTTCGGGTTCATCGACAAAGATTTCCACCAGGAAAAAGGCAGCGATGCCGACCGGAACGTTTATCAGGAATACCCAATGCCAACTGGCCACTTCGGTGATGTAGCCACCGAGCGTCGGCCCGAGCACCGGCCCCACCACCACCACGATGGCGAAAGCGGCGAACGCCATGCCGCGCTGTGCCGGCGGGAATGTATCGGCGAGCATCGACTGCTCGACCGGCGCTAGGCCGCCACCGCCTATGCCCTGAAGCACTCGGGCGATGACCAATGTCGAGAGGTTCGGCGCCATGCCGCACATCAGGGACGACAGGGTAAACAGCGCGATGGAGATGAGGAAATAGCGCTTCCGTCCGATCGCATCGCTCAGCCAGCCCGAGATCGGAATGATGATCGCGTTGGCGACGAGATAGCTGGTCAGCACCCAGGTCGCCTGATCGGTCGTGATCGACAGGCCGCCGGCGATGTGATCGAGCGACACATTGGCGATCGAGGTGTCGAGCACCTCCATGAAGGTCGGGATGCTGATCAGCGCGACGATCAGCCAGGGGCTGTAAGCCCCGGCCGCCGAGCGCTCACCATGCCATTGCTGCGCAGCGGCGCTCGCCACGTCAGCGGCCTCCGAGCTTCACCGTCGGGGTGACCGACATGCCCGGGCCGATCGGATATTTGCGCGGGTCGGGGCCCTTTTTGGCGTCGAATTCGATCCGCACCGGCACGCGCTGCACGACCTTGACGTAGTTGCCGGTGGCATTCTGCGGCGGCAGCAACGCAAAGGCCTGGCCGGCACCGCGCTGGATCGAGTCGACATGGCCGGTGAATTCGACATCGGGATAGGCATCGACCTTGATCGTCACCGCGTCGCCGATGCGCATGTGGCGGAGCTGGGTCTCCTTGAAATTGGCGGTGACCCAGACATGATCGGGCACGATCGCCATCAGCTGCGTGCCGGGACCGACATAGGAACCGACATTGACCTGGCGGTTGACCACCTGCCCGGCGATCGGCGCGACGAGCCGGTTGTCGCCGAGCGTGACCTGCGCCTGACGCGTCTGTGCCTGACGTGCCGCGATCACCGCGCGCGACGCCCCGATCTGACGGCGTGCGACGGTGATCTGCGCGTCCGCGCTTTCGACCTGGCGCCGCGCGGCGGCGGCCTCGGCCGCAGTGGAGCGCGCCTGCGCACGCGCCTCGTCGAGCTTTTGCGGAGCGACAGCGCTCGGATCGAGGCGGCGAAGCGCTTCGTAGCGCGCAAGATCCTCGGCCGCCTTTGCGGCGGTGGCAAGCGGCGCACGGGCCTGTGCCGCAGCTTGGTCACGACTTGCCTGCGCTGCAGTAACCTGCGCCAGAGCCTGATCGAGTTGCGCCTGCGCCTGTGCGGCATTGGCCCCTGCCTCGGTGACACGCGCCTCGCTGCCGGCGGCATCGATCACGGCAAGTAGTTGGCCGGGTTGCACATGGCGGTTGTCGGCCTCGGCAACGAAACGCAGCGTCCCGGCGACGGTCGGCGAGATACGCACGATATGCGCGTCGACGAACGCGTCGTCGGTCGATTCATATTGCCGCGCGTGCAGGTAATAGAGCGTGCCTCCGATCGCGATTGCCGCGACGACACAGACGAGGATGATCCAGAACAACGGTTTGCTGAACACCGAAGGCTTGGCCTCTTTCATGCCCTTGCCGCCCGCGGCCTCGGCCGGTTGCTTTTCCTGCTCGTCGCTCATTGGGGCTCCTGCTCGGCACTCAGCCTGTCGAGTGTGGCATCGATATTGTTGGCGATCTGCGCCTTGAGCGCAGCTATGTCCTCGGCTTCGAAATCATCGGTCTGCAGAAGCTTGAGGCACGATGCACGAGAGGCGCGCAGCACGGTCACCTGACCAAGCATCGTGATCGCCGCGATCCGTGCAATCTTGGCGTCGCGACGCCCCGTTGCGATGCACACCAGCGCAACCATGCGTTCCATCATGCGGCCCATCATACCGCTCCAGATGCGCTCGAAAGCCGCGGTCGGGTTGGTTTGTTCCCGCACGATGAACAGCGACCAGTCCCCGGTCTGCACACTCAGCATCTTGTTTATGAAACGATCGAAGATGTGGTGCAGAGCGTGCCGCGCGTCGGCGGGACTGGGCTCGGTCGCCTCGTCCAGCGCAGGGTCCCCGATCATGTCACGGCCCATCTGCTCCGCGATGTAATCGGCAACTGCGAGGTACAGGCCCTCCTTGCCGCCATAATGATAAGTGATCGAGGACATCACCGTGCCAGCCGCCGCGGCGATATCGCGCGTGCTCGCGCCCTCCAGCCCTTTCAGGCTGAATTCGCGAACCGCGATATCGAGGAGTCGGTGCTGGACCACGCGGCGCAATTAATTCGTTCGAACGAACAAGGCAACCCCTTGCCACGAGAACGCCGACAATCACCCGCTTAAACGGGCAAGGTCGCACCGCGTTCCGGCGAAAAGTTCAGGCGGCCACGGATTCTTTCGTCGGCGCCACCACGGCGACACGCGGTGCCGGGTTAGAGAATTCCATCCCGTCATCGACCGAACCGAACTTCAGCGTCACCAGATCCTTGGCGTAGTTCTGGTAGAGCTTCCACGGCTTGCGGCTGCCCTGTTTGGGGAATTTCTCCATCGCGCGCGTGACATAGCCCGAGCTGAAGTCGAGGAAGGGTGTCGCCTCCAGCGGCGCGCCGGTGATGCGCGGCGTTGCCTGACGCAGTCCGCGCTTCTTCATCGTGTTGAGCAGACGGCAGACATAACCACAGGTCAGGTCGGCCTTCAGCGTCCAGGAGGCATTGGTGTAGCCGAACGACGATGCCAGATTGGGCACGTCGCTGTACATCATGCCCTTGTAGTTGAAGGTCTGCGACAGATCGACCGGCGCGCCATCGACGCTGAAGGCGACGTCGCTGAGCAACTGCAATTCCAGACCGGTCGCGGTGACGATGATATCGGCGGGCAGCACCTCGCCGGATTCCAGCTTGATCCCCTGCGGTACGAACCGCTCGATCCTGTCCGTCACAATCGAGGCCTTGCCCTCACGCAGCGAGCTGAACAGATCGGCATCGGGCACCAGGCAGAGGCGCTGATCCCATGGATTGTAGCGCGGCGTGAAGTGCGTGCCGACATCATAGTCCGGCCCCATCTCTTGGCGCACCATGTTGAGCAACCGCTCCTTGGTCTTCTCCGGCCGCTTGCGCGCCAGATTGAAGAAGAACATCCCGAACAGCACGTTGCGCCAGCGCGTCACGCCATAAGCAAGCTTGGCGGGCAGATATCGCTTCAGCGTATTGGCGAATTTATCCTCGGCCGGGCGCGACACGACATAGGTCGGCGAGCGCTGCAACATGGTGACGTGCGCCGCCTTGTCCGACATCGCCGGCACCAGCGTGACTGCGGTGGCACCGCTACCAATCACCACGACCCGCTTGCCCGAATAATCCAGATCGCGCGGCCAGAATTGTGGATGGACGATATCGCCCGCGAAATCCTTCGCGCCGGCAAATTCGGGCGAATGGCCGCGAGCGTAATTGTAATAGCCCGAGCACATGTGGAGGAAGTTGCAGGTGAAGGTCACCGGGCCGTCGGGCGTATCGGCCTCGACCGTCCAGCGCGCGTCGGGCGTCGACCAGGCGGCGCGCTTGACGTGGTGGCGGAAACGGATGTGGCGATCGATGCCGTAAAGCTTCGCCGTCTCGCTGACGTAATTGAGGATCGCGGGACCATCGGCGATCGCCTTGGCTTCCGTCCATGGGCGGAAGGCATAACCCAAGGTGTACATGTCCGAATCCGAGCGGATGCCGGGATAACGAAACAGATCCCATGTCCCGCCAAGCGCCTCGCGCCCTTCGAGAACGACATAGGTTCGATCGGGGCAGCGATCCTGCAGATAATAGCCCGCGCCGATACCGGATATTCCGGCACCCACCACCACGACGTCGAAATGTTCTGTTGTCATCATCGTCTCCAAGATACCCGATATTCGGTTTTCATTCGAGACGCAAAGGCGTGCGTGATTTTTGGCCGATCATCCGCTTGCGGGATCGAGTGCCGCAGCGGCATTTTCGATGCGGTCGAGCATCGACTGGAACCGTCCCAGTTCGTCGGCACTGAAGTCCGCGAAGACCCGTGCCTCGAGTTCCAGCGCCTTGGGGGCGACGCTTTCGTAGAGCGCCCTGCCCGCTCCCGTCAGCGACAGCAGGTGCGAACGCTGGTCACCCGGATTGGGCTTGCGTTCGATCAGCCCGCGATCGACCAGCGCGATCGCCGCGCGGCTGACGCTGACCTTGTCCATACGTGTTGCCGTGACCAGCGCCTGCTGGGTCACACCGTCCGATTCCGCGATCACCGCGACCAGCCGCCATTCCGGAATGCGCAGCCCGAACAGCGCGTGATAGGCAGTCGCAATCGCCTCCGACACGCGGTTCGACGCGATCGACAGGCGATAAGGTAGAAATTTGTCGAGTTTCAATTGCGTCATCACGTCGCCTCCATGCGCGTGATGGGCGAGCCTTGCGCATGAAACAAGTTCGCCGTGCGACGGCATGGGTGGACGGGGCGCACGAAAGGCGATATAGTTTCACTTGATACTAAATGCCGGAGCCTTCCTCATGACCGACCCGCACGACAATCCAATGGGCCTGAACGGGTTCGAATTCGTCGAATTCACCGGGCCCGACCCCGATGCGCTGGCCGATCTGTTCGTGAAGATGGGCTTCACCCATGTCGGCACGCATCGATCGAAGAATGTGCGCCGCTATGCGCAGGGCGACATCAACTTCCTGCTCAACATGGATGCTGCCGGCCAGGTTGCGGATTTCCGCAAGGAACATGGCCCGTCAGCCAACGCCATGGCGTTCCGCGTCGCCGATGCCGCCAAGGCGTTGAAGCTGGCGGTGGAGCGGGGCGCGGTCGCGGTCGAGGGCAAGGTCGGGCCGGCCGAGCTCAATATCCCGGCGATCGAGGGGATCGGCGGGGCCAATCTCTATCTCGTCGACCGGCGCGGCGCCGCGACGATCTACGACATCGATTTCGAGCCGGTCGCGGGCGCCACGCCTGAGGACCACACCGTCGGTCTGCATACGCTCGACCATCTGACGCACAATCTGCAGCGCGGCCGGATGGATTATTGGGCCAATTATTACGAGAGCATCTTCAACTTCCGCCAGATCCGCTATTTCGACATCGAGGGCCAGGCGACCGGCCTGTTCTCCAAGGCGATGACCGCACCCGACGACAAGATCCGCATCCCGCACAACGAGAGCCAAGACGAACATTCGCAGATCGAGGAATTCATCAAGGACTATCATGGCGAGGGCATCCAGCACCTCGCCTTGGCGACCGACGATATCTTCGCCACGGTCGACCAGCTGCGCGCCAACGGCATCCGCTTCCAGGTAACGCCGCAGACCTATTTCGACCTGATCGACAAGCGCCTGCCCGGCCATGGCCATGACGTCGCCGAGATGCGCAAGCGCGACATCCTGATCGACGGCGCGCCGGAAACCGGCGGCGGCCTGCTGCTGCAGATCTTCACCGAGAATATGGTCGGGCCGATCTTCTTCGAGATCATCCAGCGCAAGGGCAATGACGGTTTCGGCGAGGGCAATTTCAAGGCGCTGTTCGAGAGTATCGAGCTTGACCAGATCCGGCGCGGTGTGGTGCCTGGGGTGGTCGAGGCGTAACTACTTTCCCTCTCCCCTCAGGGGAGAGGGTTGCGCAGACTTGGTCCGCGTTCTTCACGTGGGCCTAGTCGGAGCTGGGAGAGGGGTGGGCGGCGCGCTTGCGCCGCGCGGTCGCGCTGCGACCGCCCACCCCTCTCCCAACCTTCGCTAGGCAGCAAGCTGCCAAGCTACGGTATCCCTCTCCCCTTTCAGGGGCGAGGGAGAGGAGGAAATGTGACCGACGCGAGATACATGACCGGCTTCGGCAATCACTTCGCGACCGAAGCGGTAGCGGGTGCGCTACCGGTCGGGCGGAACTCGCCCCAGAAGCCGCCCTTCGGCCTCTATGCCGAACAGCTCTCCGGCACCGCCTTCACCGCACCGCGCCATGAGAACCGCCGGTCGTGGCTATACCGCCTGCGTCCCTCCGCAGCGCATCCCGCCTTCACGCGCTACACCGGCGCAAAGCTGTTCGCACCGGGCGTTTCGGAAGCCCCTCTCGCCCCCAACCGCCTGCGCTGGAGCGCGCTCGATCTCGAAGACGCCGACTGGCTCGACAGCCTGACGACCATGCTCGTCGCCGGCGACGGCGGGCCGGCAAATCAGGCGGGCGTGGCGATGCACGTCTATCGCGCCAGCCGCGATATGGTGAACCGTGCCTTCGTCTCGGCCGATGGCGAGATGCTGATCCTGCCCGAACAGGGTGCCTTGCGATTGCTGACCGAACTCGGCCGGATCGACGTCGCGCCCGGCCAGGTCGCGCTGATCCCGCGCGGCGTGCGTTTCCGCGTCGAATTGCCCGACGGCAAGGCGCGCGGATATGTCGCGGAGAACCACGGTGCGCCCTTCCGCCTGCCCGATCTCGGCCCGATCGGTTCCAACGGCCTGGCCAATCCGCGCGACTTCGAGACGCCGGTGGCGTCGCACGAGGATGTGGAGGGCGACTATGAACTGGTCCAGAAATTCCTCGGGACCCTGTGGACGACGCAGCTGGGGCGCTCGCCGCTCGATGTCGTGGCGTGGCACGGCAATTACGCACCGTGGCGTTATGACCTGGCGCGCTTCAACACGATCGGCAGCATCAGCTTCGACCATCCCGACCCGTCGATCTTCACCGTGCTGACCAGCCCGAGCGACGTGCCCGGAACGGCCAACGCCGATTTCGTGATCTTCCCCCCGCGCTGGCTGGTCGCCGAGGACACCTTCCGCCCGCCCTGGTTCCACCGCAACACGATGAGCGAGTGCATGGGCCTGCTCTACGGCGCCTATGACGCCAAGGCGGAAGGGTTCCAGCCTGGCGCATTGTCACTGCACAACCAGATGAGCGGTCACGGCCCCGATGTCGCCAGCTGGAAGGGCGCCAGCGAAGCCGAACTCAAGCCGCACAAGATCGACGGCACCATGGCCTTCATGGTCGAAAGCCGCTGGGTGTTTCGTCCGACCAACCATGCGTTGAAGACCGGCGCGCTCGACGAGGATTATGATCAGGTGTGGACCGGCTTCCCCAAGGCGACGCTGCCGAAATAATTTTTCGCCGCGCTGTCGATTTCGCTCCCCCTCGCCCGTCTCCCCGATACGATCGCCGTTCGCGATCGCGAGGAGAAAGAGCGATGCAGTATCTGTTGATGATCTACGAGGATGAGAGCGTTTACGGCGACAGGGTCGATTCGCCCGAGCTGCACGATATCACCGCCAAGCACATGGCGCTGGCCGGCAGCCTTGGCGAGACGCTGAAGGCGGGCGCGGGGCTCCAGGCCGTGACCACCGCGACGAGCGTGCGCACCACCGGCGGCACGCAGGCGATCCATGACGGTCCGTTCGCCGAGACGCGCGAGCAATTGGGCGGCTTCTATCTGGTCGACGTTCCCGATCTCGATGCGGCGATCGCCATCGCGAAGAAGATCCCGCTGCGCTTCGACGGCGCGATCGAGATCCGCCCGCTGATCAATTCGCAGGGGCAGTGACGGCGGCGCTCGACCAGGTGTTTCGGGCGGCAAGCGGGCGGATCGTCGCCGCGCTCGCCGCCCGGTTCCGCGACCTCGACCTTGCCGAAGAGGCGTTCGGTGAAGCCTGTGCCCGGGCGGTGCGTACCTGGGAAGCCGCGCAACCGCGCGACCCTGCCGCCTGGCTGTACCGCGTCGCGGAGCGTGCCGCGCTCGATCAGATCCGGCGTGCGGCGACCCGGGCCAATGCCGACCTGCCGCCGCCGGACAGCCCACCCGATGCCGAGGAGTTGCTGATGGCCGATAACGGCCTCATCCCCGACGAACGGCTGCGACTGATCTTCATCTGCTGCCATCCCGCGATCCATATCGAGGCACGCGCGGCGCTGACCCTGCGGCTGGTCTGCGGCCTGTCGACGAGCGACATCGCCCGGGCCTTCTTGATCGCGGAGCCGACGCTCGCCCAAAGGCTCGTTCGCGCCAAACGCAAAATCGCGCTGGCTGGCGTACCGTTCGAGGTGCCGGCGCCCGAAGTCTGGCCCGAGCGGCTCGACGCGGTACTGTCGACGCTCGAGATCGCCTATGCCCATGCCCATGCCGATGGGGGTGCCACTGGGCGGCACGCCGGCTACGCGACCGAGATGCTCGACATCACCGCGGTGCTGGCGCGCATGCTGCCGGGGGAGGCCGAAGTGCTCGCACTTGCCGCAACGGTGCGCTTCGCCGAAGCACGACGGCCGGCGCGGGTCGACGCGACGGGCATGATGGTCCCGCTGGCGGAACAGGACCCTTGTCGATGGGACGCGGCGCTGATCGCCGAGGGGCGGGTGTTGCTGGCCACCGCGCTGCAGCTCGGCCTACCCGGCGCGCGGGCCTTGCAGGCGCTGCTTCACGCCGAATGGTGCCTGCGCGCCTCGCTCGACACGCCGCCGCCCTGGGCGGTGATCCTGACGATTTACGACGCGTTGCTCGCGGTGCGCGACGATGTCGTCATCCGCCTCAACCGCGCCGTGGCGCTGGCCGAAGTGGGCGGCGCGGAGGAAGCGCTGGAGGCGGTCGATGCGCTCGACCTGCCGGGGCTGGCCGCGTTCCTGCCCTATCATGCGGTCCGCGCCGACCTGCTGGCCCGGCTCGGGCTGAGCGACGCGGCGGCCCAGGCTTGTGATGCCGCGCTGGCCTTACAGCCGGAGATGGCGGAACGCCGATGGCTCGAACGCCGCCGCGCGGCGCTCGGCTGATTATTTCATCTGCCGTTTGGCGCTCGCGACCGTCGCCTTGCCGTACGGTGGCTTGAGCCCGGCGAGCTTGGCGACATCTACGTTGGCCTGTTTGTACACCGCTTTGCCATGGCTGAACGTCCGGAAGCCCTCGGCGCCGTGATAGGCACCCATCCCCGACGGGCCGACCCCACCGAACGGCAGTTCCTCCATCGAGATGTGGAAGATCACGTCGTCGAGCGTCACGCCGCCCGAGATCGTCGTGTCGAGCACGCGACGGCGCTCACCCTCATCGCTGCCGAAATAATAGAGGCCGAGCGGGCGGTCGCGACGATTGACCTCGCCGATTGCCTGCTCGATCCCGTCGTAACGGCGGATCGGCATTATCGGGCCGAAGATTTCCTCCTGCATCACGATCATGTCGTCGGTGGCGTCGCGGATGATGTGCAGCGGCATCTTGCGCGCGTTGGAGGCGGAAAAGTCCTCATTGGCCGGGTTGACCGTGTCGATCGTCGCACCCTTGGCACGGGCATCGTCGAGCCAGTCGTTGAGGCGCTGATAGTGGCGGTCGTTGATGATCGCGGTGTAGTCCGGATTGGCGAGCAGGGTCGGATACATCGCGGTCACCGCGGCCTTGAGGCCCGCGACCACTGCCTCTTCCTGCGCCGACGGCACCAACATGTAATCGGGGGCGAGGCAGATTTGCCCGGCGTTGAGCATCTTGCCCAGCGCCACGCGCTCGGTGGCGCGCGCCATGTCGGCACCCTTGCCGATAATCACCGGCGACTTGCCGCCCAGTTCGAGCGTGACGGGCGTGAGGTTGTCGGCAGCGGCGTGGAGGATGTGCCTGCCAATGCCGGTCGCGCCGGTGAACAGCAGGTGATCGAACGGTAGCTCGGCAAAGGCCTTGCCCACCTCCGGCCCGCCCGAGACGAAGGCCAGCTCGTCAGCTGCGAAGTAACGCGGGCACAATTCCTCGAACAGCGCCGCCACGCGCGGAGTGAACTCGCTGGTCTTGATCATCGCACGGTTGCCCGCCGCGAACACACCGGCGAGCGGCGACATGACCAGTTGCACCGGGAAATTCCACGGCGCGATCAGGCCGACCACGCCCTTGGGCTGATATTCGACCCACGCCTTCGCACCGAGCAGGCCGAGCGGGAATTGCACCGGTCGCTTGTCGCGGCGCGACCAGCGATCGAGCGATTTGATCGCATGGTTGATCGGCGCGATCGACGCGGCGATGTCGGTGAGCAGCGATTGCTCGCGGCTGCGATGGCCGAAATCCTCGGAGAGTGCGTCGCAAAAGGCGGCGCCGTGGTCGCGCAGCATCGCCGCGGCGCGCTTGAGGCGATCCTTGCGCACGGCTGGGCCGACCGGCAATTCGGCCATGAACGCGGCGCGTTGCGCCGCGAGAATTTCCTGCATCGTCGCCATTAGCTTCCCCTCAGGTGCAGCCGATCATTCCCGCGACCGGCAGCACCACACTGTCCTTGCCGTCACGATCGAGCCGCAGCGTCGCGTCGGATACCGCGGCGCCTTCCTTGAGATCGCCCCGCGTCTTCACGCTCATCACCAAAGTGGCGGTGGTCGTGCCGGCGCGATAGGCGGTGGTCTCGGCAAAGCCGAAGCCGGCCGCACCCTGCTGCGTGTCGCGCGGCAGATCGGTGATCGCGCCGTCGATCGACAGGCGCAGGGTCGCCGGTTCGGCACTGGCCATCGCGACCAGCGCGCGGGTCGTGCCGACGCTCCACAGAAAGGCGGCACAGCCATGCTCGGGCAGGGTCTGGCGCGGGATGGCGCCGAGCGGCAGACCATCGATCGATGGCTGTGGCACGGCCTGAGCAAGCAGCAACGCGGGCAGAAGCATCGCGATCATCATGGCGCAGTGCCTAGCAGGAACAACCATGCCGGGTAAGCCGCGATCGCCAGCAGCGCCCCGAACGGCACGCGGTCGTCGAGCCGCGCGGCACGTCCCGACAAATGGCCGACGAGCACCAGCGCAAGCCCGGTCAGCGCGGCCAGCAGCAACACCGCCGGCAGCATCGCCCAGCCGAGCCACAGCCCGATCGCGCCGAGCAGCTTGGGATCGCCGCCGCCCAGCCCCTCACGCTTGCGGAGCAGGCGATAGCCCTGCCCCACGCACCACAGCCCGCCGAAACCGGCCGCACCGCCGATCAATCGCGTGGTGAGCGGTGGATCTATCCCGACCGCGCCGGTCAACAAGCCGGCCAGAGCCAGCGCAATCGTCAGGCGGTCAGGCAACCACAAAGCGGCAAGGTCGAGCGCGGCGAGCGCGAGCAGCAGCCAGCCGAATGCCGCGCCCGCTGTCGCGACGGGCCCGGGTACGGCGAGACCCGCCACCACCCCTATCAGCGCAGCCGCCAGTTCGATCTGCCAGTGGCGCGGGTCGATCGCCGCGGCGCAGTGGCGGCACCGCCCTCGCGCCAGTGCCGCGCTCACCAAGGGGACGAGATCGCGCGGCGCGAGCACGACATCGCAGGAATCGCAGTGCGAGCGCCCGCGCAGCACCGAACGCCCCTCCGGCCAGCGGATCACCAGGGTCGCGACGAAACTGCCGATGATCGCGCCGAGCAGGCCGAGCGCGACCGGCCAAACCCACGGATCAACCATTCGGTTTCTTGCGGATCATGTAACGATAGACACCGAGCAGATTGATCGCGAACAGCACCGCATTCTGCGTGCCGAGCGCCCAGTCGTGCGACAGCGCAGCGCCAGCGAACCAGGCGATCGACGAGGCGACGAAGATGATGAACCCCCAGCCGGTCACCTTGCGACCCGAATCGAGCGACACCATCAAGGCCGCGAGAATGCCGCTGCCCGAAGCGAACCATTTGAGGATGAGGATCAATGTTGCCATCGTGAAGCGATACGATGCCTGTGCGCGCGCGTCTGCCGATAAAAAATTGCTCGGCCTGGCGCACGGCGCTCGCCAGTGGTTTCCGTTTACGTTAAAAGAGACTGCATGACCGCCCCAAGCTTCGCGTCCCACAGCTACACTGTCGAAATCGACCCGTCCGATATCGATTTCATGGGCCATGTGAACAATGCCAGTTATCTCAAATGGGTGCAGGCGGCGGTGATCAACCACTGGCAGCGCTTCGCGCCGGCCGAGGCCGTCGCAGAGCATCTGTGGGTCGCGCTCAAGCACGAGATCACCTATCGCAAGCCGATCTTTCTCGACGATGTGGTGATCGCCACCGTGTTGCTCGAAAAAGTCCAGGGCGCGCGCGCCTTTTACGAGACGATCATCCGGCGCGGCGAGGAAGTTCTCGCCGAGGTCAAGTCGAGCTGGTGTTGCCTCGACGCCGAAACGCTGCGCCCTGCCCGGGTCGCTCGCGACGTGATCGAACATTTCTTCAAGCGCTGAGCCGGCCGGCACAGCGTAATATCGACCCGGCGTTTGTAAAACCCGGCCTGCGCGACTAGATCGCGGGCACTCCGTTCCCGCAAAGGTCGCCCTTCCATGTCCACCGATCCCGTCGTCATCCTGTCCTATGCCCGCACGCCGATGGGCGGCCTGCAAGGCGTGCTGTCGGGCGCGACGGCGACCGAACTCGGCGCGGCGGCGGTCGGTGCAGCAGTCGAGCGCGCCGGTCTGTCGGGCGAAGCGATCGAGAAGATCTATATGGGCTGCGTGCTGCCTGCCGGGCTTGGTCAGGCCCCGGCGCGCCAAGCCGCGATCAAGGCCGGGCTGCCCAGTCACATCGAGGCGACCACCGTCAACAAGATGTGCGGATCGGGCATGCAGGCAGCGATGATGGCCGCCGATACGCTTGCCGCCGGTTCGGCCGATCTGGTCATCGCGGGCGGCATGGAGAGCATGACCGGTGCGCCCTATCTCACTTTGCGCCACCGCGGCGGCGCGCGCATCGGCCATGACCGGCTGATGGATCATATGTATCTCGATGGCCTGGAAGACGCTTATGAGCCCGGTCGGCTGATGGGTAGTTTCGCCGAGGAAACGGCACAGCATTATCAGTTCACCCGCGAGATGCAGGATGCCTATGCCATCGCCTCGCTGGAGCGGGCACAGCGGGCGCAGCAGAGCGGCGCCTTCGTGCGCGAGATCGTCCCCGTCGAGATCAAGGGCCGCAAGGGCATCGAGACCGTCAGCCTGGACGAGCAGCCCGCCAAGGGCGATGCGAGCAAGATCCCGACGCTGAAGCCGGCCTTCGCCAAGGACGGCACGATCACCGCGGCCAACGCCTCGTCGATCTCCGATGGCGCCGCCGCGTTGGTGCTGACACGTGCCAGCGTCGCCGAGCGGCTCGGCCTCGATCCGATCGCCCGTATCGTAGCGAGTGCCGGCCATGCCCATTCCCCCGCTTTGTTCACCACCGCCCCGGTCTTCGCCATGCGCAAGGCGCTGGAAAAGGCCGGCTGGTCGACCGGCGATGTCGATCTGTTCGAGGTCAATGAGGCGTTCGCCTGCGTCGCGATGATCGCGATGCACGATCTCGGGCTCAGCCATGATGTGGTGAACGTCAATGGCGGCGCCTGCGCGCTCGGCCATCCGATCGGCGCGTCGGGCGCGCGGATCCTGGCGACCCTATTGTCGGCGTTGCAGACCTCGGGTCAGAAGCGCGGCCTGGCCTCGCTGTGCATCGGCGGCGGCGAGGCGACCGCCATGGCGATCGAGCTGATGAACTGACGGATTGGCGGGGCGCCAGTTTGTCGTGGCGGCTGAAGGCGATGTCAGTGCAACCGGCGAGCGGCCCGGTCGCAAGGAACCCGGTACGCAGATAATGCGGGCGAAGTCAGGTTTGCAGGGCGAGGGACATCCGGCGGGCATGGACATGACGAATAGTGCCCCGGTGGGCACGATTGAATCAGTCTCTGGCGGTCGGTGATTCAGCGCGACGGCCGGTATGACAAAATTCCGTGCGATCCCCAAGGGTGGCAGATGCTGCTGCAAGGGCGCAGAGGTGAATGCACGGCGTGACGACAGCGAATTTTGTCAGGGGTCTCGCCAGCTGGCGTACGCATCGTTGGACCGAGCTCGGCGACCGCATCGTTGGACCGAGCTCGGCGACGTCAAGCCTTACCGGAATCGCTATCACCCTGGATGACGGGTCACCTGTGCCAGGAAACGTCAGAGATGACATATTGGAGATTTTGTGACATAAGGTGCCACATATTGCTGATTTCCAAGAATTGAACCCGAAAGTCCTGATATGACGATTCAGGTGAATATCACGCCGAATGGCAGGATGAGCCTGCCTGCCGATCTTCGGAAGCGTCTGGGTCTGTCTGGTGGCGGTGCCTTACTTATCGAGGAAACCCCGGATGGCGTCATTCTGCGTACCGTCGCACAGTCCATCGCCCACGCTCGCGCACTGGCCCGCAAATATACTGCGGACAAGCCGGAGGCATCAGTCGATATGTTCCTGGCCAATCGGCGGGTGGAAAGCGGCGAATGACGGACATCGTCCTCGATGCTTCGGCCTTGCTCGCCTTGCTACGCGACGAGCCTGGAGGTGACGAGGTGGCGGACGTGCTCAATGACTCGCATATGTGCGTGGTCAATCTCGCTGAAGTGACAAGTCATTTCGTGCACAATGACATGCCGCCGAACGAAGTGGACGCGATGTTGCGGCCATTGCCCGTCACTCTGGTTGAAGCGGATGCCGAACTCGCGCGAGTTGCCGGACACCTGCGCGCTGTAACTTCCAAGGCGGGATTATCGCTTGGCGATCGCTTCTGCCTGGCACTGGCCATGCGTGAGGGATTGCCCGCATGGACCGCTGACAGGCAATGGGCCTCCGTTGCCCAAAACATCGGCGTCGATGTCGTGGTTATCCGGTAAATGTCCAAGCTCTCAGCAACGATCTTTCCGGTCTCATCAAATATATTCGGCGCGGGACGTGGCGGGATCGCCTCGACGAATGGCTCACCCTGCATCTCGGGCGGTAGCCGAAGAGTGGGTGTGGGAAGACCTCGGTATCACGAATTGCGTATTTGAACTGGCCAGCGCGGGATTTCACGAAGCCAAGTTGGCAGGGCCATCCGGCATTACTCTCAAGCCAATTCCAGCGTGTAATAGCGACTGAAACCGGTGTCGGTATAGTCGGCGAATGGCCCGGTTTCGGCGAACCCTGTTCGTTCATACAGCGCCCGCGCCGGAGCGAAGGCCTCGGTGGAACCCGTCTCCAGACTGATGCAGCGATAACCCCGCCCCCGCGCCTCAGCGAGCAGATGATCCAGCATCATACCGGCAACCCCGCGCCGCAAGTGGGCGGGCGCGGTGCGCATCGATTTGATCTCGCCATGCGCCGCATTGAGTTGCTTGAGCGCGCCCAGGCCGAGCAGGTCGTCGCCGTCCCATATCGACCACAGGGTAACCAACGGATCGCGCAACCCCGACAAATCGAGCGCGAACACCGCGCCTGGCGGCGAATTCTCGAACGCGGAGCGCAGGTGCAGCTCGATCAGCGCGATGACCTGCGGGTGCGTCAGGTCGTCGCGAACAATGCGAAAGCCGGTGTCGCTCAGTTCAGTGTCTCCTGCGGGTCGACGCCCCAGAGATGGTTGACCTCGATGAAACCGCCACGCCCATGGACGTCGAAATAACACCAGCCGCGCGCGCACTTGCTCAGCCGGCCGACCACACCGGGCGCGGCGCGCCACAATATCCTGCCGCCGAAACGGGGTGAATCGCGCAGCTCCGCGATCGTGCCCATCACCAACCCGGTGCGCGTCTCGCTGACCAAAGTGCCCATGATCCACCCTTGTGTGCCGCTCGGGTCCTCGACCTTGTACCATGCGCCATGGTCATAGATGTCGAGCACCTTGACCGGCAGGTCGGGGCGCTGGAACAGCCAGCTGGCGGGATAGGTGCGGCCGGGCCCGGTACGCATCCGCGCCTTGCCGGCCGAGATCGAGCCATAATAGGGGGTCTTCTTGTTGACGAGGCCGGCCATGGCCGGCGCGAGGGAGGCCATGGCGAAACCGATCGCCAGCCCCCACGAAACCGCCTTGCTCCCGATACGCATCTACTCGCCCCTTTTGCCGCGTCACGGTGTTTACCGCGTCGACCTGTCACGCTTCAACCACCGTTGACGCGGCCCTGTACCTCCGCCAAGCCGAATTCGTGCCCGAAATGAGACGCGTCGCGAATCCAAGGGTGATCGTCACCCGCGAACTGCCCGATGCGGTGATGGACCGCATGGAGCAGCTGTTCGACACGACCTGCAATCGCGGCGAGGTCGCGATGACGCGTGCGCAGCTCGCGGCGGCGATCGCGGATTGCGACGTGCTGGTGCCGACCGTCACCGACCAGATCGACGCCGAGCTAATCGCCGGCACGGGCGAGCGGTTAAAACTGATCGCCAATTTCGGCGCCGGCGTGAACCATATCGACCTGAAGGCGGCGCGGGCGCGCGGCATCATCGTCACCAACACGCCCGGCGTGCTGACCGAGGACACCGCCGACATGACCATGGCGCTGATCGTCTCGGTGCCGCGGCGCCTCGCCGAGGGCGAGAAGCTGGTGCGCTCGGGGCAGTGGAAGGGCTGGAGCCCGGGCGGGATGCTCGGCCACCGCATCGGCGGCAAGGCGCTCGGCATCATCGGCATGGGCCGGATCGGCCAGGCCGTGGCACTCCGCGCGCGCGCCTTCGGCCTGTCGATCCACTACCACAATCGCCACCGACTCCCCGCTGTACTCGAGGCGCAGCTTGCGGCGACCTGGCACGCAAATCTCGACGACATGCTCGCAGCGATCGACATCCTGACGATCCACACCCCGCGCAGCGTCGACAGCGAGAATCTGATCGACGCCCGGCGGATTGGCCTGCTTCGGCCACACGTCTATCTGATCAACGCCTCGCGCGGCGGGATCGTCGATGAGGAAGCTTTGGTCGTCGCACTCGAAAACGGCCGACTGGCCGGTGCGGGCCTCGATGTGTGGCAGCATGAGCCGGAAATCGATCCGCGCCTGCTGGCGCTGCCCAATGTCGTGATGACCCCGCATATGGGTTCGGCGACCTATGAAGGCCGCATGGCGACCGGCGACAAGGTGATTGCCAATATCCGCATGTGGGCCGATGGCCATCGCCCGCCCGACCAGGTGCTCGAAGGCTGGGCCTAGCTCTCGACCACGGCGATGCCGATGGTCAAGGATCGCACTAAAGCGCGATTGATCGGCACATCGAAGCGGCAGCCGACAAAACCGTCGCCGCACCAGATGGTCGCCGCCGCGATCGGCGGCCCATCGGCCAGCCGCACCCAGATCCGCTCGCCGACCGGCGGCTTCTGCGCGCACGAAACGCGACAGCCATAGATCGAGATGTCGTGCAGCTGCGCGTCGAACGTGCCCTTGCCGGTGCGCCGCATTTCGGCACGCGACAGGCGCACCGCATGGCGCGGTTCGGCGCGCTGCTCGAACGACGCCGCCGCGACGGTGCGATATTGTGTAGCTCTGGACGCCATCAGCCCTCCCGTATTGGGTAAGGTGACGCTAAACTCTCAATGCATTGTTAAGACGCGAAATCCGCCACGGGATCAGTCGCCGGTCAGGATACGATCGACGAGCTGCTTCACCGTCGGCACGAAGCCGTTGGAATAGAAGGGATCGCGCTTGAATTGATAGGCACCGTGGCCGGCGAACATCAGATTCTGCTCGACGTCGCCGCCATGCGCGATTTCCTGCAGCGTCTTCTGGATGCAGAAGCTGCGCGGATCGGCGAGGCGGCCGGTCGAATTGGTCTCGGTGTCCGCCCAGGACGAGAAGGCGCACTGGCTGAGGCAGCCCATGCAATCGGCCTGATCCTTGCGGATCACCTGCTTCTCTTCGGGCGTGACGAACACGAGCGTGTTGTCCGGCGTCTTGAGCGCATCGGTGAAGCCAGCGCCGAACCATTGCCGCGCACGCAGCAGATCGTTGCGCGTCACCCAGAAATTCTTGCCCTTCACGCCCACATCGAGCTGGAAAGTGTGGTCACCCGCTTCCTGGGTGGAGAAGGGAATCTGGCGCTCCGAACGCGCTTCCAGCGCGCGCAGGAACGGATTGCGCACCGCGCTGGAATAGAAGCCGGTCGGGGAGAAGCGGTGCAGCAGCACCTCGCCTTCCTCGATATTGGTCAGCCGCGCCTTCCAGTCGGCCGGGATCGGGCTTTCCTGGGTAAGCAACGGACGGGTGCCGAACTGAAAGACGATCTGGCCGAGCTCGGGATTGTCGATCCAGTTGTTCCAGTCGCGCAGATACCACACGCCACCGGCCATCACGATCGGCACGCTGTCAGAGATGCCGCCCTCGCGCATCGTTGCGCGCAGTTCCTTGACGCGGGGATAGGGATCCTGCGGCTCGAGCGGGTTCTCGGCATTGGACAGGCCATTATGGCCACCGGCGAGCCAGGGGTCTTCATAGACCACCGCCGACAGCCATTCCGCCGCCTTGGAATAAGCCCGCTTCCACAGCGCGCGAAAGGCGCGGCCGGAGCTGACGATCGGCAGATAGCTGACCTCATAGGACGCCGCGATCTCGGATAGCTTATAGGGCATGCCCGCGCCGCAGGTCACCCCGGCGACGAGGCCACGGGTTCGTTCCAGCACGCCGTGCAGCACGCGCTGCGCGCCGCCCATTTCCCACAACACGTTGATGTTGATCGCGCCCTTGCCGCCGGCAATGTCGAACGCGCGCTTGACCTGCTGCACCGCGCCTTCGATCGCGAACTCGACCAATTCTTCATGGCGCTCGCGTCGCGTCAGCGCCTTGTAGATTTGCGGGATTATCTTGCCGTCTGGATCATAACTGTCGGCATTGACCGCCGACACCGTCCCGATCCCGCCCGCTGCCGCCCAGGCGCCGGCACTGGCATGGTTGGTCGCCGCAACGCCCTTGCCGCCCTCTACCAACGGCCAGACTTCACGGCCATTGTACAGGATGGGCTTCAGACCTTTGAACACGTAGCGACCTCCGGGAATCCTTTCGGCTCGCTATAGCGCCAGAATGGCGACATGCGAGGAAATTGACTCAGGTGAAAGTATCGGGCCGGCCGATCGCTTCCCCATATAGAGCAGCATAACGCGCGATCATCGTGTTTTCTTCATATTCGGCCGCGGCCTTGGCGCGGTTCTGCTCACCCAGCCAGGCCCGGCCCTCGGGCTTGGCGATCGCTACCGTCTGCAACACGTCGCGCAACCGGATCTCGTTGTTGGTCAGCGGCAGATAGGCGACATTGTCCGGCGCGACCATCATCGGGATATCGCCGATCGCCGGGGCGACGATCGGCAGGCCCGCGGCCATGCCCTCGACCACGGCGATCGGAAACTGCTCGCTCTTCGACGACAGCGCCATGATGTCGAACAAGCCGACATAACGATGCGGGTCGGGCAGGAAGCCGGGTAGATGCACGCGATCCGCCATACCCATCAACGCTGCCGTGGCCTCGATCTTGTCGCGTTCAGGCCCTTCGCCGACGATCACCAGCCGCGCCCGTGCCGACATGCCACCGACCGCCCGCACCAGCGCCGGCAAGTCCTTGACCTCACGCAGGCCGGCGAGCGTGCCGATAACGATCTCGCCCGGCTTGCGCCTGAAACCGGGTATCGCCCTGGGATCGGGCTTGGCGGCATAGCGCGAGACGGCAATGCCGTTCGAAATGCGATGGACCTTTTCGCGCGGCTGATGCCAGGTCTTCAGCGCGATCTTTTCCAGCGTGTGCGAGGGCACGGCCAGCGCATAAGCAGCACCCAGCGCGAAGCGGCGATAGATGTTGCGCTGGGGCTTCAACCCATTTGCCTCATCGGCATTGAAACCATCCTCGTGATGGACGATCGGCGGCATGCCCTTGCCGAACACACGCCGCGCCATGACGCCGTCGATCGCGCCCCAATTATAGGTCAGCACCAGATCGAAGCGCCGCATGAAATTGGCGATCGCCTCGAAGCGCGCGACCGAGGGCTTGCCGGTCAGCGGCGGCGGATTCTGCGCGATCTCGTACTTGATACCGGCCGCGATCGCGGCACGCGCGCCAAGCTGATCGGGCATGCCGGAGACGATGGTGTGCCGCGCGCGATCACCGAACGCGTTCATCAGCCGCACGGCGCGCGCTTCCTTGCCGCCCAGCGCGAAGGTCGAATGAAGATGCAGGATATGGATCGGTTGCGGCATGCTGAGCACGCTTAGCCGCGTTTGCCGGCGAAATCAGCCTGTTTGGCGCCGCACGCATGAATGACGTTGCACTTCGCCGCCGCGTGCGGTGATCTGCGCGCAACGATAAGGAAAATCAGCATGATGAAAACGACCCGTCGCGAATTGCTGGCCGGCGCCGGCGCCATGGGCGGGCTAGCGCTCCTGCCCGGCCCGGCACATGCAGCACCGGCGGCCGAAGCGGCACAGACCCTGCTCGCGGGAATCGCCGAGGAAATCCTCACCGACTTTCCGGAGACCGCGCTCTATCTCGGTATCGACAAGGGGCCGCGGGCAGCGTTGCGCGGCCGCTTTGCCGATCGCAGCCACGACGCCGACCGCGACCGCGCTGCCCGTGCCGCAAAGCGACTGGCGCAACTGCGCGCGGTCGACCGACACGCCTTGCCCGCCGATGTCGCGCTCGACGTCGACACCACCGAGGCCGGCTATGCGCTGGCGGTCGAAGGCTGGAAGGCGATGTCGGTCGGCGACGTGGCGATCCTCAACACCAACAACAGCTTTCGCAACACGCCTTATACCGTGTCACAGCTTGCCGGCGCCTATTCGGACCTGCCCGACCTGCTCGAGAACAAGCACGACGTCGCCGATGCCGCCGATGCGGACACCTATCTGGCGCGGATCGAGAGTTACGCCGCGGCCGTCGACGGCGAGACCGGCCGCACCATCGCCGATGGTGCGAAGGGCGCAATCCTGCCCGACTTCCTGATCGATATTACCGCGGGCCAGCTCAAGGATATGGCTGCGCAGCCGATCGCCGACTGGTCGATCGTCGCCAGCTTCGCCGCCAAATGCACCGCCGCCGGCCTGCCCCCGCGTTACGCCGAACGGGCTGCGACGCTGTCGCGTGAGAAAGTGCTGCCGGCGCTGCAGCGGCAGATCGCAGCGTTCGATACGCTACGGCCAAAGGCGACCGCCACTCCGGGCGTGTGGGCCCGGCCCGGCGGCGAGGAATATTATCGCTGGCTGGTCAAAGCAGGCACGACGACCAACCAGTCGCCGGATGCGCTGCATCAACTCGGCCTCGCGCAGAACCGCGCGATCAATGCCGAGATCGATACCTTGCTCAAGGCGCGGGGTCTGACCCAGGGCAGCGTCGGCGAGCGCCTCACCGCGCTGAGCAAGCGCCCCGACCTGCTCTTTGCCGATACCGACGCTGGCCGCGCGGAATTGCTGGATTATCTCAACGGCCGCATCGCCGATATCCGCACCCGCCTGCCACGCGCCTTCGGCACGCTCGTGAAGGGCAATCTGATCATCAAGCGTGTGCCCCCGGCAATCCAGAACGGTGCGCCAAACGGCTATGCCGGGCCCGGGTCGATGGATGGGTCGCAGCCGGGCATCTACTACATCAATCTCAAAAGCACGAAGACCTGGCCGCGCTACTCACTGCCGACGCTCTGCTATCATGAGGGCATTCCCGGCCATGTCTGGCAGGGTGAGTACAGCTATCGCCTGCCGCTGATCCGCTCGCTGCTCGCCTTCAACGCCTATTCCGAAGGCTGGGCGCTCTATGCCGAGCAGCTCGGCGACGAACTTGGCGCCTATGACGGCGATCCGCTCGGTCGTATCGGCTATCTGCAATCGATGAACTTCCGCGCGTGCCGGCTGGTCGTCGACACCGGCCTCCACGCCAAGCGGTGGACTTTCGCGCAAGCGCTGACCTGGTTTCAGGAAGCGACCGGCATGCCGGTCGGGCAGCTCACCAGCGAGTTGCAACGCTATTGCGCGATGCCGGGCCAGGCGTGCGGCTACAAGATGGGTCACAATGAGATCAACCGCCTGCGCGTAAAGGCCAAGGCCGCGCTCGGCGGGCGCTTCGACCTCAAGGCTTATGACGATGTGATCGTGAAGACCGGGAACGTGCCGCTGACGCTGCTCGAACGCGTGGTGGACCGCTATGTTTCGGGGGCGAAGGCGTAGCGCGCGTCGTCATGGCCAAACCACAAAACACAGCGATCTTCGAAGTGGAGCTGGATGTCGGTTCAGCCGACACGCCGCACCGCTCGCGACGGCTGTACCAGCAACTGAAGGCAGCGATCCTCGGCGGGCAGTTGAAGCCCGGCCTTCGCCTGCCCTCCAGCCGCGTGTCGGCGGCATCGTTGGGCATGGCGCGGACGACCGTCGTCGGCGTCTATGACCAGCTGCTCGACGAGGGTTATCTGGTCGCGCGGCACGGCTCGGGTACCTATGTCGCCGATCGCCCCCCTGCCCCGGCCGACACCGCGCCGCCGGCAACCGAGGCGCCGGATGTGCGGCTGAACCCTTACTGGTTCCGGGGTGATGTGCGCTCGGCGTCCGGATTCTTCGAAGACCGGCCGGCCGAGAGCGACGAGTTCTCCGACTATCCCGAAGGCCATGATTTCCGCCCCGGGCTGGTCGATCTCGAGCATTTTCCGTTCGACATATTGCGCCGTGTTTCGGCGCAGAAACTGCGCTCCTTCGAACGCGCGCCGTTCAACTATGGCCATCCGCAGGGCAACCCCGATCTGCGCGCCGCAATCGCGATGCACCTGTCGGTGATGCGCGCGATCGCCTGCCGCGGCGACGACCTGATCGTTACCAGTGGCGCGCAACAGGCGTTCGACTTGCTCGCCCGCATCCTGGTCGAACCGGGCCGAACCGTGGTCGCGGTCGAGGACCCGGGCTACGCCCCGACCCGCATCCCGTTCGCGGCGGCGGGCGCACGGCTCTGCCCGATCGAGGTCGATGCAGAAGGCATGCGGATCGACCTGTTGCCGGATAATGTCGACATCATCTGCGTCAGCCCCTCGCACCAGTTCCCGCTCGGCTCCACGCTGTCCCGGGAGCGCCGCGCCGCGCTGATCCGCTTCGCGCGGGAAAAGGGCGCGATCATCATCGAGGATGATTATGACGGCGAGTTCCGCGCCGATAGCGGTCCGATCAAGGCGCTGAAGACCGCCGACGAGGATGACGTGGTCTTCTATGTCGGCACCTTTTCCAAATCGACGCTGCCCAACATCCGGCTCGGCTTCATCCTGCCGCCACGCTGGGCGATGCAGGCGGCGCTGACCGCAAAGATCTGCATCGACGGGCCGTGCTCGATGCCGGCCCAGGCGGCGATGTGCGGCTTCCTCCAGGGCGGGCATCTCACCCGGCACATCACGAGGATGCGCCGCATTTATGGCGAGCGCCGGCAACTGGTGCTGCATTTGCTGCGTGAGGATTTCGCCAAATGGCTGGAGCCGATAGAATCGGCTTACGGCATGCATGTCACTGCCATCTCGAACGGCACGATCGATGTCGACGCGGTGGCGCGGCGGCTGCTCGGGCGCAACATCCGCATTCGCAATCTGCGGCGCTATTATTTCGGAGATGAGGCCAAGGCCGGGTTGGTGTTCGGCCTCGGGGCGATCGACAGTGACGCGATCCGGCGGGCGATGGGGATCATTCGCGAGACGATGGAAGACTATCAGCAATAGATCAGAAGACTGCGTTGATCGCGACCGCCGGCGTCACCGATGGCGCGACATTATGCCCTTTCGGGATAAACCGCGCGGCGAGCAGCACGCCGAGATTGGGCGTCCAGCTATATTCGATCGCCGGTGCCAGGGCGAAGGCGTCGCTGGGGCCATATTCCAGCCGCACCGGCGGCGCGACACCCGTCACCGGATCGGGCATGCCGAGGCCGGATACGCGCGTAGCGCCGTTGTGCGACCAGGTCGAGTCAAGGCCGAGCACCCAGCGCTTCGTCACGCTATATTCGAGCGACCCGCCGAGATAGAAACTCCGCCCCGGCCGCGCGGCACCGCGAAACCCTTCACCCGTGCCATAGACGCTGACGTCGTGGAGCGGCGCCTTTCCGGAAAATGTCTCCGAAACGTTGATCCGCCCGCGCAGGATGCGGCCATTGGGCAGCCAGAAATAATGCTGGGCGTAAAGCGCCACCGTCGTGCCCCAGGCGCCACCGCCGATACCGTCCGCCGGGCGCGCACCGAGCCGGTCATAGCGCCCCGTCGGCATCGTTTCCTGGATCGAGATCGCCAGCGCCGGTATGCCACGCGCGGCGTCGAAGCTGGTCAGCCGGTACTGCGCCTGCAAGGTGAGGTCGCCGAAACCAACGCCCGAACTGTCGCGCGCGCCCTTCACCGCGTTGAAGCCGAAGCTCGGTTTCAGACCAAGCGTCAGCGCATCTGTGACGCCGTAGAGCATATAGGTGAGCGATCCGATGCTGTCGGCGCGGGCGCTGTGCACGTCATAGACATAGGTTTCGATCAGGGCATGGCCATGCGGCAGGGTCGCGGCGGAATTGGTGAGCATCGGCCCTGTCCACCACGCGTCGCTCAGCGCCTGGCGAGCGGGCGCCGGCAAATCGATGGCCTGCGCGGACGCCGCCGCCGGGCACAGCGCGAGCGCCCAGGAGAGCAGAACGCCAGCCCTCAACGCTTCGGCTTTCTGAACTTGTAGATGAACTGATCGGTATGGCCCTGGATCGACGGGTTGAACGGGCCGGCCGTGTGCGGATCCGCCGGGTTGGCGAGGATAGGGCTCTCGGCCTCGAAGACGAACCCCGCCGCCTCGACTTCACGCCGCACGACCGATGGTTCGATACGGTGGAGCGTGTCGGTGACGTCCGCCAGCGACCCGAATGCGGCGACATGGTCGAGCACGAGATAGACGCCGCCCGGCTTGAGCGCGGCGAACACCGCCTTGTTGAACGCGGCGATGTCGACCGGCCCCATGAAAGGATCGTGTAGATCGTGGTAGTTTTGCGAAATCCAGAACAGGTCGAGCTTCTCGGGATAGCGTACGCCCTGCGAGGCGGACGCGAAGATCACCGACACATTCGGATGAGCGACGGCCCAGAGCTGGGTCTCGGCGATGCCCTTGACGATGTTGGGGAAGGTGAACAGCTCGCTCGGCACCACCGCGTAGACATGGCCCTGCGGCCCGACTACCCCGGCGAAGATCCGCGTGAAATACCCCGCGCCCGAAGCATAATCGGCAACGGCATCCCCCGGCTTCACGCCGGCAAAGGTCAAAACCTCGGCCGGCTTGCGGTTGGCGTCGCGCGCGGTGTCGGTTGTTGGCCGGCCTGGATCGGCGACGGCCGCAGCGATCGCTGGCGCAACAGGATGCCCGGCCTCGGCAGCGAAGCAAGTCTGTGAAGACGTCATTGCCAACACGAAGGCGAACGCGCGGAAAGGAAGCGGGAAACGCACGGAGACGTCCTTTCGTGAAAGACATGGCGATGGTGATCGGGGTCGGTCGCCAACTCTTCGACCGAGACGGCCATTGCCGGCAAGCACCACCTCACGCAAAATCCGCCAGTCCACTTTGGCCGATCCGCGTCGTGATGCGTTACATCGCCGAGACCTGACAAGGTCATCGACGAAAGGGAAAGAAAACCATGCCGATCCGCCGCTCAATGACAATTGCCCTGTTGTTCGCCGCGACCCTGCCGACAGCCGCCTTGGCGCAGGACAATTCGACCGCCACCGAGGCGGGCCGCATCGCGGTCCGGCCGGCGCAGGACATCGGTGTGGTCAAGACCAAGGTGCCGCCCCTGCTCGCCCAGGTCGCCGAGGATCCCTATTCGATGAACGGAGCGGGCAACTGCCCGGCAATCGCTAACTCGGTACGCGCGCTGAGCAACGTCCTCGGCCCCGATTTCGGCGACGACGCGCCGGTGCAAGGCAATAAAAAGGGCGCGATCGCCAAGGCCGGCGGCACCGCGCTGGTCGACAGCATCATCCCCTTTCGCGGCCTGGTCCGCGAGGTGACCGGCGCCGCCAGCGCCGAGCGTCGCGTGCAACTGGCGACCTTTGCCGGCGTTGCACGGCGCGGATTCCTGCGCGGCATCTATCGCACGCGCGGCTGCCGCGGCGCGCTGTAGGCGTCAGGCGAACACCGTCTTGGGAATATGGGTGATGCGGCAGGCCAGATCGGCCTCGCCGCTCGCCACGATATAATGGTCGCCGGCATCGACGATGCCCGTCGTGAAGACCACATTATCGAGATACATCAGGTCCTTGATCGGATCTGTGAGCGCGGCATCCGGTTCGATCAGCGGGTTGTGGTCCGATCGCAACACGACCGACGGATCGTCACGGTCGAGGATCGACCAATAGGTGCGGTAGATGCCGACAACGCCGGCCGGTTCAACACCATGCCACAGCGACAGCCAGCCCTGCTCCGTTAGGATCGGCGGCGTCCCGCCACCCATCCGCGCGGTCGCGAGGGTCGCGGCATGTGGGCGGATCCCGGGCCTGTCATATGGCTTCCAGTGCAACGCATCGGGCGATGTCGCGAGGTTGATCGACGGCCCGGCACGCCATTCGCTGCCCGGCGGATAGGCGAAATAGAGATCGCCCAGCGGGCGCGTCTGCGCCCAGTATTTGTCGCCGACCAGCCCCTCGAAGATCACCATATCCTTGTTCTGATGGTCGAGCACGATACCCTCGAGCTGCCAGTCCATCGCATCGCCGGAGCTGTACAGCGTCGTCGAATGCCGCTCCGGGCTGACCGAACAGGTCGTCATCAACCAGCGTTCGCCGACCCGGCTGATCCGCGCGTCCTCGACGCCATAGCATTGGTAAGACGCGCGCGGCACGATCGCGCGATCATAATGCACCGCAACGACACCGCGCCCATCGGCCGACAGCTCGACCGGCAGCAACCATGACAGCGAGGTCAGCGCCATGACCTTCCACCCGGCTCCACGCATCATGAATTTGCGCGGGTCGGCCGTGTCGACGAGATTGAGCGGCCATGGATCGAGCGCATAGGCGCCATCATCCCAGCGGATCGCGTGGATGTGCCCGTCGAAAATCGGCTGCTTCAACGCCTCGGCGACGCGCACCATCAGCAGCAAATTGCCGTTGGGCAGCCGCGTCATCCCGGGATTGAACGCGCCGAGGATATAGGTTTCCGCACCGATCTTGCCGGCCAGCGGCGACCGCGCCAGCTCGATATCGAGCGGCGAGAAGACGAGGCGATTGAAAGCGAAGGTCATTCCTTGTCCTGTTCCCGCGGCGCGATGGTCAGTTGCTGCACCACCGCGCGGCGCGGCTGGGTCAGCAGATAATGCACGCCGACCGCGATATCCTCGGCGCGCAGCATCGTCTCGGCATGGATCATCTCGCGCTGCTTGTCGGCGGGAATATCGGGATACTGGAAATCGGCGCCGGTCTTGCCGGGTTCGACCAGCGCGACCTTGATGCCCTTGGGCCCGAGTTCCTTGCGCAGCGCCTCGGCGAAGCCGGCGATCCCCGCCTTCATCCCGGCATAGACGGTCGAACCCGGCCCGAGAATATGCGCACTCATCGAGCCGATCAGCACGATATCACCCTGCCCGCCAAGATGATCGACCGCGGCATGGGCGCTGAGCAGATAGGCGGTGAAATCGGTGCCGATGGCATAGCGCAGGGCATCGGTGTTCATCTCGCTGAGCCCCTTGGCCGGTATCGCCGCATTGACCACCGCGACATCGACGCCGCCGAGATAATCGGCCGCCTTGGCAAAGAATGTCGCGACATGCCCGGGCTCGACCAGGTCGATCGCGATGCCATCGCCCTCCCCCACCTCGCGAATGCGTTCCAGCGCGTCACCAAGATGATCGGCGTTGCGGCCGCAGATGAAAACCCTCGCGCCTTCCGCCGCAAGCAGCACGGCGATGGCGCGACCGATGCCGGTCGTGCCGCCGGTGATCGCGACGCGCTTGCCTTTCAGCGTCGGCATTTCGGTATGGGCATCGGCAAGGTCGGTCATCGGCATCTCCCGTCGGATACCGACTAGAAGCCTTCAGGCCGCAACCAGTTCCGCCTTCACCCGCGCGAGCAAGCGATCGATCCCCGCCACCGCTTCCGGCTCGTCGAGCGTTGGCGTGTGCCCCACATCGGGCACCGTCACCAATTCCGCATCGTCGAGCGCGGCCAGCATGCGCGCCGCCGTCGCCGGCGCCAGCACATCGGATCGCGCGCCGCGCACGATCAGCGTCGGCACTTTTCTGAATGCTTCGAACGCGCCCCACATGTCCGGCACCGCCTCGTTGCCCGGCACGCGGAATGGCTCTGCGATCTTCATGTCGTAATCGAGCACGATGCGGCCCGAGCTGTTGAGCCGGTAGATCCGCTTGGCCATCGCCAGCCAGTCGGTGATCGCCCAGTGCGGATAGACATCGGCGTTGTTCTCGGCGACCGCCCGCGCGGCATGCATCCAGGTCGGCCAGGAGCTGGCCCGGCCGACATAGCCGCGGATCCGCCCCAGCCCGGCCGGGTCGAGCTCCGGCCCGACATCGTTGAGCAGCGCGCCGACCAATCGCGCCTGCGACGTGCCCGCCATCAGCATCGCGACGATCCCGCCGAGCGATGTGCCGAATGCGATATAACGCTCGATGCCGAGTTCGGCGATCAGCCCCTCCACATCCTGTACATAGGTCGGCGGCACATAACTCATCGGGTCCTTGGCATAGGCGCTCTCGCCCCGGCCGCGAAAGTCGACCGCGATGACGCGCCACTCGCCCGCCAGCCGCTCGGCCAGCGCGGCATAGTCGCGCGCGTTGCGGGTCAGCCCGGGCATACAGATGATCGGCGGGCGATCCGCGCGGCCGGCATAATCGCGATAATGCAGCCGCAGCCCGTCTTCCGACGACCAATAGCAATTTTCATATGCGGCCATGGTTGCGTCCTGCGATTGTCCGCCCCCATATCGCTGCATGTGCGAACGCCCGCAAGCTTATCACCCCGAAACCGCGATCCTGGAACTCGGTGACGATTTCTACGATCCCGTCGCGGCGGCCGACTTCCCGCAAACCGTGCTGCGCTTCCGCAACGATCGCGCCGCGGCGCAAGTGGGGCTCGATAGTCTCGACGATGCCGAATGGACAGCCCATTTCGGCCGCTTTGCCCCGCTGCCCGGCAGCCTGACCGCGCCGCTCGCGCTGCGTTATCACGGCCACCAGTTCCGCGTGTACAACCCGGAGATCGGCGACGGCCGCGGTTTCCTGTTCGCCCAGCTGCGCGATTCGGCCGGCCGGCTGATGGATTTCGGTACCAAGGGCTCGGGCCGCACGCCGTGGAGCCGCTTCGGCGACGGCCGGCTCACGCTCAAGGGCGGCGTGCGCGAGGTGCTCGCCACCGAAATGCTTGAGGCATTGGGCGTGCCGACCTCGCGCAGCTTCTCCCTGATCGAGACCGGCGAGGCGCTGGAGCGCGGCGACGAGCCCTCGCCGACCCGCTCTGCGGTGCTGGTCCGGCTGAGCCACGGTCACATCCGCATCGGCACCTTTCAGCGCCTCGCCTTCGAACGCGACGCGGAGAACATGCGCCGCCTCGTCGCCTATGTGCTGCGCCATTTCTACGGCGAGGAAGCCGGCGACGACGCTCCGGCGCGGCTGCTCGCCCATGTCGTTGGCCGCACCGCGACGCTGGCTGCATCGTACATGGCGGCGGGCTTCGTCCACGGCGTGCTCAAC
>NZ_JAQGLG010000171.1 GCF_028292965.1 Sphingomonas bacterium
CCGCGAATCCACCAGACCGCCAACGACCCGGCGAGCAGCAGGAGGATGCCCCATATGCCCAGGCCTCCGATGGTCAGGCCCTCGATGCCAAACAGGTTGGTCGCGCTCATGGGTTGTTCTTCATGCAGGCAAAGACTTGCTGCGCCATCTCGCGGTACGGGCAGCCGTGCGTGCTATCGACTATGCGGCGAACGAAGCCATCGACCTCGGTGACCGGGCGGAACGCGCCGGTCGACCCAGACCCCTGCTTGACCCAGTAGCTGACAGCCGTGGGTGTGCCGACCTGGATGATCTCGCCGTCGTTGATGGCGCCAGCTGCAGCAACCATCGTCGGATAATCCGTATAGGGACCGTGCGTGGTGGAAATGCGCGCCCGCACACCGGGGTTGCGCGGGGCCGCCACATAACGCGCCACCGAAGTTTCAGCACTGCCAACGACGTTAAAGCCGGCCGCAAAGATACGATTGGCCTCACGCGACGGGCCGAACTGGGTGGCGTATAGCTTCGATACCTCTCTCAGGTTCCGGTTGCGCTGATGCTGCATCACGGAGCCGACAAGCGAGCGCGCTTCGCCGTCCTGGCCGAACTCCGGCTGCTGTGGCGGAAACCAAATGATCGTGTTGATCGGCGAGCCCGGATTAGCCGTGTTCCATGTCGCGATGGAGGTGATCATGCGTTCGACCAAGGCCGCGCAGCTCGCCGCGCCGGCTGCCGCCGCCGCGTCGCTGGTCGCGCTAGCCACGCTCCAGAATGGGTCGCCGATAATGATATCGGTCGGAGCGGCACCAGCCAGATAGGTGTTGATGTAGTTGGTGATGTCGAAATCGGAGATTGCGGCGTTGTAGAATTTGTCGCCCGGCGTGAAGTAAATGCCGATCGACAGGCCAGAGCGACCTTCGTTTTGGTCCGGCACCGAGCCCACGGTGCCGACGTTGACGACATTCATGCCGGTTGCCGCCCCGCCTGGGTTGATCGTTGTGTCGGCGACGAGGGCGCGGATTTCAGTGTTGATGCCGGCGTTCTGCGCCAGCGACGAACCGAGCACCAGCAAGCGCCGCGTGGTGCCCGCCCCGGCAGTGTTGGCAGCGGTTTTGATGGAGGTGGTTTTGGTCGCGTAGAGCGTACCGCCGACGGAAGCCTGCACCGTCAGCGTCTTTGTCCCCGCCGCAGTCTCCTTGATGCAAACGCCCTCTTCGAACTGGCCGCTCGGGTTGGAGGGGTACGCCCCCGCCCAGGTGTAGCCTGCCTGAAAGTTGGTCACCGACGGCGACCGATGCTGCATCCCGAACCAATAAAGCCACGTTTCCATGTTCACGACGTTCCAGACGCGCGGCGGCAGAGCGAGGAGATCCGGGGTCTCGGCCAGATAGGCCGCGACCTTCGACACGAATGTCGGGGAAGGTGTGATCGCATTCGTGACGAGGGAGGTCGCGAGCAGGAATGTCGGAGCCATGCCGCGCGTCGCGCCGACCGTACCGAAACCGGCGTCCACCATGCCACCCAATTGGCTTCCGATCCGATACCCCGGATAGTCCGGATCGGAGTTCGTCATATCGGCCATAGTGATGAACATATTCGAGGCAATTTCGCCGGCCTGCGTGACGCCGATGAAGGCCACCGACCACAAATCGAGAATATCGGTCGCCAAGATGGTTTTGGCCGTCGATGGGACGCCCGTGCCATCCCAGGTGAAGAGCTGGATTCCCTCATTGCCAGCATTGCCGGCGAGCGGATCGGTATCGATCCACCCCCACCCTATGATCTTGCCCATGTTGGCGCATTCGATTGCCGTCGGGCCAGCGCCGAACGTCCCGTCGACGCAGGTCCGCACTACAGCATATATACGCGAGGGCCCCGTGATGACGGAGGGCGACCAAGTCCAGGCCATCGCCAGACAATTATAGCCGCCAGAGGGGAAGGCGGCGGCAAGGTAATTGCTGGCCAGTGCGCCGAAGGCGGTGAAGTTGCTGCCGTAATTCGTGGTGATGCCCACGATCTGTTTCGATACCGCGCTGGCATAGGTAGTGCGGCGCAACAGAGCGTTGTTGCTTGGCGCGCTCGGGTTGCCTAGTTCGAGCGTCGCGATCCGGGCCGGAGCATCGGGGAGAGCGATGCGCTGCACCGGCTTCGCCAGCGCCGTCCCCTTGACGATCTGCATGGACGCCAAAGCGTAGTTCGGCAGGCCAGCCCACAGCGTCCATGAGATTTTGAACATTAGAGCACCAGCCGGAACCGTCAGGTTCCCGGAGTTGAAGGTGCGCCACGTCGTGCTTAGCGGGTTCGCAGCGCTAAGGTTGATGAGGTTAAACGCTCCCGCCCCAACGACCGCCCCGGCACCGTTCAACCAAGCCGCGCTGGCGAAAGCTCCCGACGTTGCGGCCGCGCCCGCCGCTACATAGCCGGCTTCCATGGCTACCTGCACCAAATCGCCGCCAGACAGCCCGAGACGCCCCAAGGAGATATACATATCCGGGCTTGCCAGGTTGGAACCCCCGATCCGGGTAAGCAATTTACCATCCGGATACGGCGCCCCTGCAACGGCGTCAGTGATGCCGAGCCAGCCAGCGCCGAACACCTTGAAAGGCGCATCGCCGATACGCGCGCCGAACCCCTGCGGGCGGGCCACGCTGTCGGCGCCGACTGTGGTGTTGAGGAAGAACGGGTCCGGGAACAGGTTTTTTGAGCCGCCGGCCACGATCAACTCGTCGACCACCGGCTTGAGATAGAAAGACGGCACGGCGGCGCCGTTGCTCGCAGGCGCGCCCGCCGTGTTGACGATGCTGTCGAGCGTCCGCCCATCGGCAGATACCGCCCAGTAGGTTTGCCCGGGCGCATAATAGAGCCCGCCGACCAGCGTGATCGTCCCGCTACCGCCGTTCGCCAGAACGGCGGTTGGCATGGTCGGCGTGCTGGACCCGATATAGAGGCCGCCGAACATCATGCGAACGTTGGTGACAGCGCCGCCGACGACATCGTAGAGGATGCGCGGGTTCGATGTCAGCGTGCCGCCGGTAAAGGTCGCAAGGTTGTTGACGCTGTTGGTGCCCCCCGAGCCCCCGGTGAAGCTGAGCGAGATCGCGCCCTTGGGCACGTTGCCGCCGACGCCAGCGGTGTTCGGGAACACGCCGAGCGTCACCGCTGCCGCAACCACCGAATCGATCGCCGGCAGCTTGCCTGCGACCGCGTCGATGTTGGTGAGATCGTTCGCCACGGCGATGATCGCGAGCCGGTCGGTCGCGATCTGGGTGACGTTCGAGCTGATCGCAGCGACCTGGTTGATGTTCGTCGCGTTGCCCGTCACGGCACTGATATTCGTCGCATTGCCGGCCACCGCGTTGATGTTGGTGGCGTTTCCGGCAACCGCGTTGATCGCCGCCAGGTCGCCCGCCACCGCGCCGACCGCCGCGATCGCGCCGCCGACAGCGGCGACATTCGCGATGTTCGTGGCCACCGTTCCAATGGTGTTCGAGCCCGACAGGTTCGCCGCGACGCTGTCGATCGAGCCGATATTGTCGGCGAGCAACACGATGTCGCCGTTCGCGCCGGCCAGCGTTTCGAGGGCATTTGCCGAAATATCGAAAACCGCCGGCGGGGCTCCGTTACCGATCGCGCCAAAGCCGAGCAGCTTGTCGGCGCGCACGGCCGCTATGGGCAACGTCATGTCAGTACCGTCGCCGCCGGGTGCCTTGACCGCCCGGTTCGCCTGGTCACGTGTCACCAGGGCGCGTACCGTCTGGCGACGGTTGATCGTGTTCACCGTGGCGAGGTTGTAGGCACCTTCATTCTCGAACACGCTATCCTGCAGATAGTCCGGGCTGGAGCGGAGCAGGATTCGTGCGCCGCTGGCCGGTGCTGTGGCGAAGGTCACGGTGCCCCCGACATCGGCCAGCGTGACGGTGAAACCGGCCGATTGCGCCACGCCGTCGAGCTCGACCGCCACCTCGGCCGGCGTGATCGCGGTGAAACTGAACGCGAACGCGGTCTGCGCGCCGTTGCCGATGAATGGGCCGCTCTCGATATCCGGACTGATCGTCACAAGCACTGCCTCCTTTGGGGATGGCAGTGAAATAAATGCTGTGGCGAGTCGGTTGAATCAGGATGAACGGCGCAACGGTTTTTCATCCAGGGCAGGCCAACGATCAACGCGGTAAAAAGCCGCGACCACTCCCAGGCGCTCCGTGAGCGCATGGGTAGATTCCCTTCTTATATTCTTCCCTTATTTGTTCTGTGTCGTGCGCGTGTCTCGCGCCTGTCGCGGATAGTGTCGCGGGCACTGTCCGCGACAGGTGGCGCACGCTTTAAATGGGATTTCAAAAAGGCCCATATTCAGGCGATTAGAGCAAAGCTTTCGTGCCCGCGCAGTTTTGGCGGTGTCTTACGGCATGCTCGTCACTGTCAGTGATTTTCGAGCGATCTGGATTTTATTTTCACTCATCGACCCGCCCGCGAAGCGCCGGGCACAGCGGATACGGCGCCGATTCAGATGACTGCGTTCGCCTCTGCCAATGGCGCCCGACGCGACCGCAGCCCGGCCTTCAACGCGAGCGCCGGCTTCTCGACGAAATGCCAGGACAGCATCGCCAGCGGCATGGTCAGGCCCCAGGCAAGCAGAAAAGCCGGAAACACCGCCATCGGCCCGAAGCGCCATACCAGGGTCTGCTGCACGGCATAGGCGTAGATATAGACGCCATAGGAATAGTCCGGGCCGTCGCACCAGCGCTCCACCACCAGCGGCGGATAATAAGCCACGAACAGCACCGCATAAGCGAGCCAGAGCGGCAGCAGCAGCGCCGATTGCGTCGCGATGCCGAGGACGAGCATCGCCGCCGAAATCGCGGCCAGCACCGGCCAAGACAGGGTGATGCGATCACGATAGCGATAGGCAGCGACGCCGGCATGGAAGATCGCCAGGAAGCGGATCCCGAGGGCGAGAAAGCGGTCCATTTCCCAAAGCTGCAACGCCATTGCCGCATAGGCCAGGGCCATCGCGCACAAGAGGACGGGATAGGCCCGGCCCAGCGCCCGCACGAAATACAGGCCGAGCAGCGAGGCGTACATCCATAGCTCCCACGGCAAGGTCCACAGCGACGCGTTCACGACATCGGGGTAAGGTAGATGGGCAAAGGTTCCCGGCAGTCCCGGTGTGAAACGCCACGGGCTGAACATCGTCCCGTTGAAGGCGATGAATCGATACAGCCAGGTGTCGCGGAAATAGCTGCCGATGGCGAGTTCGGTAACGACGGGCCCGAGCAGCAGCGCCATCACCAGCACTGCGCAGATCAACCCCGGATAGATGCGAAGCCCGCGCGCCAGCAGGAAATCGACCGAGTCGCGCCCGCGCATCAGGCTGCGGCCGACAAGGAAGCCGCTGGCGACGAAGAAGATATCCACCGCCAGCGCGCCGCAATCGACCCCGGTCAGCGCCCCAAGCGGCTCGAGCGCGAGGGCGCCGATGCCGAGATTGACGACATAGCTGTGCGAAAAGATCACTGCGCTCGCCGCGGCGAGGCGCAGGATCCGCAGATTGTTGCGCCGGCTGTCCGCCAGCGTGTCGAGACGATACCCCATCATGGCCTTCATTAGCGCAGAAGGGGCAGCGCGCCAGACCCGCCGGGCTATCCGAAATTCTTCAGCCCGCCCTGCTTCGCCTTGTTCAATCCCGGCGCGCCTCCGCCGCCCATATTAGACGCGCCGCCCAGCGCGGTGCCCAGCCCGCTGAAGATGCCCTGCATTAGCGCGCCGCTCGCCCTGGCGCGGTTGGCGGCGGCCGAGCTGCGATAGTTCCAGCCGTCTATGTCATAGCCGCGGGTACGCTGATATCCGGCCTTGTAGATCTGGCCGATATCCTCTCCGCCGATCATCGCGGTGTCGCGCTGTACATCGGCGGGCGAGCCGAAATTGAGATCGACGCCGTTCGCCGCCATCGCCGCCTGTTGCTTGCCCTGGGTATCGGCGAGCTGACGATAGCGGCGTTGCGATTCGAGGTTGGTGTTGTCGATCGAATCGCGCGCCTGGTCGGTGGCGAGGCGGTTGTACTGCTCATCGATCAGCGCCTGATAGCGATATTGCTGCGACTGGCCGATGCCGTTGAGCACCTGGCCGGTGGCGGTCACCGCGGCGGCGGCGATGGCGAGGACGGGCGGGCACATCAGCGGCGCTCCGCGTGGAAAAGCCGGAAGGCGATATTGGCGATCATCATGGTCTCCGTGTCGATGGTGAAGCCCCAGCGCCGCAACAGGCGGATCGCCCTGACATTGTCGGCGGCGACGAGGTTGGAAAGCCGCGCGGTCGCATCGAACATCGCGGCGAGGAAGCGCGGCGCACGACGCAGCATGGCGCGCGGATGGGCGTAGATCGCGTCGCTGCCGAGCATCCACGGCCTGCCCTCGCCGCCCAGCGCGCTGGTGACGACGAGCCCGAACATCGCCTCCGCGCGGCCGTCGACCAGGGCGGTCCAGGCGAGCGAGGAGGTGGCGAGGCCGGCGCGCAGCGCCTGACGCGCGGTGTGGCCCATGGCGGTGCATTCGATGCGGTCGGCGCTGCGCATGCGGGTGGCGATCGGGGCGATATGAGTGTGGCGGGCGGGGATGATGGTGATCTTCCCCTCTCCCTTTGGGAGAGGGGCAAGCTGCGCAGCAGCGCGGGGTGAGGGCGAGTTAACTCCATCACCCTCACCCTCCCGCCGCTTCGCGGCTCCTTCCCTCTCCCAAAGGGAGAGGGGATCTAATGCCCCCCTCATTCCGACACCGCGGGGTCGAGATATACGCCGGTCACCGTCATCGGCAGCGGGTCGTCGGAGCGCACCACGAGGCGCGCGCCGCCGTTGATCGCGGGGCGCAGCCAGGTTTCCAGCAGGCCGTTCTTCAGCGCATTGGGCGCACCCGGCGGCTCGCTGGATCGGGCGCGGAGCGGCTCGAGACTGGCCTCGTCGGGACCAGCCTTCAGCCCGCGACTGTCGATGACGCGCACCACCGCTTTGGCCTGGGTCTGCGGCTTGGCCACGGTCCAGCCCTGCTGGGCCTGGGTGGCGAGCGGCAGGGTCTCGATCGTCGCGCAATAGGGCAGGCCGGCGCAGACCTTCGTCGCGTCGAACGGCAAGGTCACCTTGCCGCCGCTCACCATGAGGCCAGACACGACATTGCCATCGGCCAGCGCGGCGATCGCCCGCCCTTCGAGATGATCGAGGTTGCGCAGCACGCGCGCCGGCGGATCGAACAGATAGGACACCGCGCTGTCGAGGAAGCAGCTATCCTCGACCTGGCTCCAGCGCGCCGCGGCCATGCGCTCGATCAGCAACTTCCCGCCGCGGCGGACGGTGAGGTAGAGCCGGTCCTCCGACCCTTCCGACACCACGCAGATGCTTTCGACCAGCCCGTCGGTCTCGCAGATCGTCCAGCCCCACACCTGCTGCTCCTGTTCCCAGGTGAAGCACAGCAGCCTGCCGTCGCTGCGCACCGCCCAGATCAGCGAGCGCGGTTCCTGCGCATAAGCCCAGGACACGATGTCGAAGCCGCGGAACAGGTGCGGCGAAAAGATCGTCACGTCGTTGCTGTCGATGCTGTCGGTCTGGAACTGATAGCCGAGCGTGCGCACGCCGTTGCCGATGCTGGTCTGGTAGAAGCACACGCTGTCGACGACCAGCGGCGACAGGCGCGAGGCGCCGCGCCCGTTCTGCCGCCGCACCGCGAAATCGGTGGCGGAGATATAGCCGTTCTGCCCGCCCTCGATCTTGAAGATCGCGTCGCTGGTCAGCGCGAGCAGGTTGTTCATCGAGACGAGCTGGTTGACCGCATTCACCCGCCCCGCGACCAGCGCGAAGGTCAGCGCATCGGACGCCTTGATCGGGCGCGACACATCCATGTTCTCGAAACTGCCGGAGCGCGAACCCCAGATCGCATTGGGGTGGTTGGCGGTGCGCGCCCATAGCAGCCGCTGCTCGAAGAAGGTGACGGTGGACGGGTAATCGCCGATCGCGGCAAAGGGATTGTCGCCCACCGGCGGGCCATCCGAATAATCGGGCCCGATATTGTCGTCGACAAAGGTCGTGGCCGCGGTGGCGCCGATATAGCCGAATTCCTGGGTATTGTCGGCCTTGTAGATCCGGTACCGCGTCGCCCCGGCGGAGCCGGTCCATGACAGGCTGTTATAGTTGCGCTTCAGCGACAGGTCGTTGTGGGCGACATCGCCGGTCGAGGCGCGGCTTTCCTGCCCGCTGACATCGTCGACGGCGGTCACGACATAGGTCGCGTCCTGCGGGAAATAGGCGTTGCCGCTGTTGGCCGCATCGGTGTTGGGCACCGTCTCGATCGCACTCAACCCGGTGGGCGCGGCGAGCGTCGGCCCGAAGGTGACGCCGGCAAAGGTCCAGTCGGTGTGCGAGGCGCGGGTGAGCTTCGTCGGCGCGTGGTTCAGATGCGCGAGATACATGACGTTGGCGGATTGCTCGAAATCGACCTCGGCCAGTTCGGCGCCGTTGAACGGGGAGCCTGTGCGATAGATGCGGGCGACACTCATTCGTCGGGCATCCTTTCCTTGATATTGTGGGAGAGAATGCCGGCCGAGACATAGCTGTGGGCGCCGGCGACGGTGATCCTGGCCACCCACGCCTTGCCGTCGGGGCAACCGATCTCGCCCATCCGCACCCAGGCGCCGTCGATCCAGAAACGGTGATCGCGCGTCGCGCGGATCGCGGTGCCGCCGATCTCCGAGCGCCATACCGGGTCATAGGCGAAGCCGATCGCGGTGACCGGCCAGTCGCCCCATTCGAGACTGGTCTCGTGCCGGGTGCGCAGCATCGTGCCGACCTTGAGGAAGCGCGCGGCGATCTCCTCGCCATTGGCGAGCAGAATCGGGGTGTCGTCATCGACGCAATAGCTGCCCCCTCCCCCGCCGCCGCCCACGGGTGGCGGAGGCGGTGTCGGTGCCGGCGGCGGGACGGGTGGCGGCGGCGGTGGGGGCGGCGGCGTGGCGCTGCGCGTGGTCCCGCCGCTGTCGCCGGTGAAGGCGCCGAAGCCGGTCGACTCGACGTCGACGGTGAAGTGCCCGCTGTCGCCGACCGCGGTGACCCGGCCGATGCGCCCGTTGAGCTCGGTCGTCCCGGCGATTTCGTCGAAATAGACCTGATCACCGACATGATAGTCGTGCCAGGCGGCGGCGATGGTTGTGGTGACGCCGCGTGTGATCGCGGTGATCGCCAGTCGCTCCTCGAGGACCAGGCCGCCACCCGCCGCAGGGCGCATATAGCCCTGCCCCATTTCGAGCACATAGGTCTGCGCGAGCGAGAACTGGAACGGCAGCAGCCGCACGCCCTGGTCGGCATAGACCTCGGCCACCAGCCGCGTGCCCGGCCGTTTGGTCACCCCGCCATATTTGAGCAGGATGACGTTGTCGGCGCGCCTGAGCCCGCTGGCATAGGCAGCGACGTCGATCCGCGCGACCAGCTCGTCGGAAATGACGCCCTTGGAGAAATTGGCCTGGCCGCTGCGCATCGCCATCAGCGCACCCACCGGCCAAGCGCCGCCCCCAGCCGGACCAGCGCGACCGCATCCTGCCCGACGGCATCATGCTCGGGCTGGCGGTTGCGATCCTCGGCGACGGCGCGCTGGAACGTGATTTCGGCCTGTTGCAGCAACTGCCCCTTCATCTCGCGGCTGTCGCGGATCGGCACGGCGAGGCGCGCCGCGAGCGCATAGGCCAGCGCGTCGACGAACAGGCCGGGCATCTCGCTGTCGGTCACGTCGTTCGCGGCATATTCCAGCACGGCATTGCCAAGCTGGGTGTAGAGCGTGCGGTTCTCGACGATGAAGTCGGGCAGATAGCCATTCGCCGCGACCAGCCGCAGTGGCGTCGCGCAGCCCGCCGGCAGGACATAGGCATGCGCCCATTCCGCTGCCCGGTCATTGTCCGCCAGCTCGGCCAGCGCCGCGCGGCGATTGGCGAACGACCAGTCGTGGCGTTCGAGCAGCACGCGCAGGCATATCGGATAATAGCGCGCGCATTCACGCGCCTCGATGCTGTCCTCGGCTATGTCGATGATCGGTGCCGCGCGAAGCTCGCCCAGCGCCAGGTTGCAGGTGGTGATGCTGATTGTCATGTCCGCCGACCTAGCCTGCCGACGCGTACAGTTGAATCAGGCCCTGCTTGACATGCACGGAACCCTAACCCTTGATGGGCGATTGTCATCGCTTCGTCACACAGGATCGCTGCCCGTGCCCATCGCCCCCGCCAACGGCGTCGAGCTCTATTATGAAGAGACCGGCAACCCGGCCGATCCCGTGATCCTGCTGATCATGGGGTTGGGCACGCAACTGATCGCCTGGCCCGATCCGTTCGTTGAGGGGCTCGCGGCGCGGGGCTTTCGCGTCATCGCGTTCGACAATCGCGACATCGGGTTGTCGACCCACCTGCATGGCGCACCGGCGGTCAATCCGGTCTGGGCGATGGTCGCGAGCCGGATCGGGCTGCGCTACCCGCTGGCCTATGGACTGAAAGACATGGCCGCGGACGCCGTCGGGCTGCTCGACACTTTGGGAATCGCGCAGGCCCATATCGTCGGCGCTTCGATGGGCGGGATGATCGCGCAGCACATCGCCGCCGGCTGGCCCGACCGCGTGCTGACCCTTACCTCGGTAATGTCGTCGAGCGGCGCGCGCGGCCTTCCAGGCCCGACGCCCGCGCTGCGCAAATTGTTGATGGCCAGCCGCCCGGCGAACCCGTCGCGCGATGCGGCGGTCGCCGCCGGCATCGAGGTGCTGCGGGCGATTTCCTATCCCGACCCGGCGCGTGCCGAGGATGCCTATGAGGTGATGGCCGGCCGCGCGTTCGACCGCAGCTATGACCCGACCGGCGCGCGGCGTCAGCTGCTCGCGATCCTCGCCGACCGCGAGCGCGTGAACCGAATCGCGGCGATCGCCGCGCCGACCTTGGTGATTCACGGTGCCGCCGACCCGCTCGTCCCGCTGGCCAATGGCCAGGACACCGCCCGCCGCATTCCCGGCGCGCGGCTGGAGGTGATCGACGCGATGGCACATGATCTACCGCCGTCGCAGGTCGACACGATGGTCGATCTGATCGCCAGCCACGCGGGTGGCGTCGGCGCGATCAGCCAGGCGGCCTGAAGGGATTAAAGAAAGGGGGGAACGGGCGGAAGTTGCCCGTTCCCCCCTAAAGGCACCGGTTAACGCGTCGTGCGCGTCTGGACCGGGCGCTCGGCCGACACCCAGGCCGCACCGTGCGGCGCGCTGGTGGTGAAGCGCGCACCGGCCGGGTGCAGCACACCGTCGACATAAACGTCGTGCGGCGCGGTCCAGCTTCGCACGGCGCGCGCTCCGCTCGGCTCAACCATTGGTTTGCAGACCCGCAGCGACGCCGGCAGTGATCTTGCCGGTGGTCGGAGCGGTCCCGGCCAGCGTGTATTTCAGCCGCACATAGCGCTCGGCCGTACCGATCGGCACGGCGTCCGGCAGCAGATGCCGTGCGCCGGCCTGCAGATCCGCCAGCGCATAGGTCGGCGAGCTGAACACCGTCGTTGGCGAGGAGAAGGCGCTATTGTCGTCGGTCTCGACCGTGACGGTGATCGAGGTGAGGTTGTTGAAATTCTCGACGACGCGGATCGCGATCGGCACCATCGCGCCCTTGCCAATATCGCGGGCGATGGCCGTGGCCGCGCCGAACACCGTTCCCGGCTGACCGAGATCGATAATGTTGGCCGAGGCCGCGGTGGCGGTGACGGCCTGGGCGGCCGAGAACAAAGTGGTTGCATCCAGGATCATGGTGATATCTCCGAGTTTTAGCTGACAAGGCTTTCCGCGTTGATGAGCGCGTCGGTCTCGCGGATCGGGATGCCGCGGTACGACATCACCTCCTTGCCCTCGAGTTCCATTGGCGTGAGGCGCACGAAGCTATCGACCGCGCCCTTGTTGGTGGCGAGCGCGTCGAGCGCCTCGAGCATGTCGCGGTTCATGTAGATCACCGTGCGGCCGACCGCCGGCACATCGCTCATCTTCGTCGCGCGGCGCGCCTGCAGCTTGTAATAGGCCTTGCGCATGAACTTGTAGAGATCGACCGTCCCGGCCGAGACGTCGCTGACATCGACATTGGCGATCCGCGCGTTGAAGCGCCAGTCGCGCACCGCCACGCCGACATGTTGCCGGAACAGCTCCTCCTTGACGTAATAGACCGCGCCATTGCCATCGAGCGTGCGCTGCTCGCCCTTGTCCTCGCGCGTCACGCCGGCCTTGGTGCCCTTGGGGTGAAGCAGGGTGGTGTAGTTGTCGCCATGCGTGACGAACCAGATCGAGGTATTGTCCGATCCCACGCCGCCGGCATTGACGATCTGGTTGCCGGCACCGCCGCCACCGATCTTGCCATAGCGTGCCGCCAGGCCCTTGAAGCGCTCGGGCGTGGTCGCGGTGTCGTGGTAGAAGAAGCCCTTCTGCACTTCCTGCGCCATCGCCTCGAGATAACCACGCGCCTCGTTCAGTCGCACCGCCGCCGGGTTGGGCGAGATGTCGAGCAGGCGCGTGTCGACGGTCGACAGGCCCTCGACAAAGCCGGTCGTGTCATCGACTTGCTGGGTGGTCGACTTGGACTGCGGAATGCCCTGGTAGAGCATACCCCAGGTGACGGTCGGCAGGCCGGTGCGGATCATGTGGCGGTGAAACGTGCCCATGTTGCATTCCGCGGTGACCGCGTCTTCCATCAGCGGGTTGAGCTGCCGCAGCACCTCGACCACTTCGCCGAGCTGGGCCTCCTGCCCGCCGGCCGATTTGTACATGTCGATGAGATTCAGGAACGTATTGCCAATCGTGGCCATGATTACTGCCCTTCCTTGGGTTGGTCATTGGGATAGAGCGTCTCCGCCCGGTCGCGCCGCGTGCGCGGGATGCCGCCGCCAAGGACGAAATCATTGTCCTCGGCGACCGCCTTGCCGACCTTGACGAAGGCACGGATCATGTCGGGATGGTTGCCCAGCCCGCTCTCATCGAGCAGGTTGCGGAACGCCGATCCTTTGGTGAAGCCGAGCCGATCGAGCGCCGAGGCGGCGGTGGCGATGGTGTCGCCCCACTTTGCCCCGCCGATCTCCGGGTCGGCACGCGCGGCATCTAGCCACGCCTTGCGCTCGGCCTGGACATGGCTGAGCAGCTGGCGATTGGCCTGGTCCTGCACGCGCTGGGCGAACTGCGCCGCGACCGGCATCAGCTTGTTGGCGGCAGCATTCGACAGGCCGAGCTCGCGAAACACGGGCGTCGCCTCCGCGATCGCCCCGGCGTCGAGCGCCAGCCCCTCGGGCGAGGTCAGCGCATAGGCCTCGGGCACGCCATCATCGTCGAACGCGCCGCCGGCCTCACCGCCCTCCTCGCCCAGCGCGGTGGGCGAGAGTGCATCGAAATCGTCATGGAACCCGACGTCGCTGGCGGGCGCCGCGCCGGCATCAGCCGGTGGCTCCGTCATCGTCGCCGAGTTCGGCATAGGCATCAAATCGTCTGTCACTTATTTTCTCCTTGATCGCCATTTGCGCCGCTTCGCCGAGCAGTTGAATCAGGCTGAACACCGGCACCCCGCCCGGCACCTGCGCCGGCTGCATCGCCTCGAAAGCACACAGCAGTTCGAGCGCGAGACTGCGGCGCCCGGCGAGGAACAGGTGCCGGCCATCGGCCTGGTTGGCGGTAGGATCGAACACCCCGCCGGCGCGGATCACCGCGAACAGCAGGCGCCGGAACGCGGGGGTTTCGATCAGGATGGTGGCGTCGGCTCGGTCGATCATCGTGCCGGAATAGCGGCTTGGTCAGGCTGTTGAATCAGGCTGTCGCACCCGACCACCGCAGAGAGCTTGTGTTCCTGCGCAGGCAGGAACCCAGAGCCGCAAACGCCGCGCGCGGAACCCTGGACTCCTGCTTGCGCAGGAGAACAGAAAGGTGGTTATTGCGCTGGCGGCATCCCGCCACCCATCATCCCTGCCTTCTGCGCTGCCTCGCTCAGCAACCGCGCCGCATCGGCGCCGCGTTGCATCGGCTGCGCCATCGACGCCATCTTCTCCATCTGCTGCTCCTGGTTGCGCTTGTCGCGCAGCGCCTGCGCGTCCCTGACCGAGCGGATGATCTTCGGTGGCGCCCCGGCGCGATCGGCATAATCGTCGATCACCGCATCGATATCGAGCCGGTCGCTCGCCTCGGGGAATTGCGCGGCGAGGCTGCCGACGAACGACACGGTGCGCTCGATCTGGCCGAGCCCGACCATGCGCTGCATCTGGGCAAGGATCGACACGAAATCGACCTTCACCGGCTCGCCCTGCAGGTGCGCGGGAGCGGGCGGCAGCATCTGCTTGCGCGTCATGATGCCATAGGTCCGATCGATCGCCACCTGCAGCTTCTCGGCATTGACCCGTTCTATCACCGGGCCGAGCTGGGTAAGCTTCTCTTCGTTGCGGCTGGCGATCTCCTCGATGTTGCGGGGCTGGATGCCCTGCATGTTGGTGATCGCCATGAACAGGTCGGCATAGGTCAGCCGGTCGACCGCCTCGGAGCAGCGCTGCACATCGTCCATGATCGCGCCGATCGCTGCCGGGTTGATCTGGTAGGGCACCACGACATGCTGTGCGTCGACCTGGCTGGCGGTCACGACATTGCCCGCCTCACCGGTCAGCTTGACGCTGGCCGGCACGATCTTCTCGGGCTTGACCAGGAAGGCCGTCGCCTGGGTCTTGCGCCTGGTCTGCAGTTGCAGTTCGCGCATGTCGGGCAACGCGTCGAAGCCTGGGCCGGTACCATAGGTGTCGCCACCGACTGTATCCCAGCGCGGCGCCCAGAAGGGCTGCTCGTCATAGCCTTCGGCGCGGAGCACGCGCGTCGCGTCGCCGTCATTCTCGTCCCAATAGATCGATCGCCACGCCTTGCCGCGGGCGTTCAACGCGCCGGGCACCACGCCGTCATTGGGCTCGACCGCATGCAGCACGGGCACCTGGTCATCGTAACGCCCGCTGTCATAGGCCGTGCGCACGAAGCTGGAGACATGCTCCAGCCCGAACGAACTGACCGCCTGCATCACCGACATCGGCGTGCGGCGATAGAGCGTGTCTGCCACCGCGGCGTTGGACAGCGCGATCCAATATTCGCCGGCAGTCAGCGCGTGGCACACCGCGCCGGCACGCGGGTGGTCGACCATCATGCACGCCTCGGTACCGAACATGCCCATCTCGGCGTAACCGGATTTGACCGCGCCGTAGAAATTGGTGCCGGCAAGGAAGCCGTACATCCGCCGCTCGACCTCGGCGAGCCAGGTCTTGACCTCGGTGTCGTCGGCGAGGTCGGTGTCATAGGGCGCCAGCCGGAACCACGGCCGCGAGGGCGAGGACAGCCCCGAGGTCATGCCGCCGGTCAGCGTGCGGAAACTGAGAATCCCATGGCTATTGTAAACCGCCTTGTTGCTGCGACGGAAATTGCGATTCTGTTCGCTGTTGAGGAAGCGTGAGCGCGACGGTTGGGCATATTGCGCGATCTCGCGCCATTCCGCCTCATAAGGCTGGCGAAGAGCCTTGAGCGCCGACAGCCGCCGGTCGCAGCGCTCCTTGAGCGTGGCCTGGGTCATGGAATCAGCCTCCCAATGTCGTGGTGGTGGGCGCGCTGCCGAGCCCGAGCGCGCCGGTATAGGCGGTCGCCATCAGCGCGCGGCGGCGGCGGATGTCGTCATCGACGCGAGGCGCGGTGGCCCCGCCGTCGGGAAGTTTCAGGGACTGCCGCTCGGGCAGCGTTTGCGGTTTGGGGGGTGAGGGCATGCACATGATGCACGCGATACGGCGGATGGGCGGGCGGTTGAATCAGGCTCGCGCGAGATGCTGGGAAACGACGCGATCTTTGTCAGACCGGTCAGCCCAGTGCATCGGCACCGGTCCTGCGCGAGCAGCGTTGCATAAGAAGGCCGCCCATCACCATGTCATCACTTCCGTGCTGAACGGGGCGACTCTTTCCAGGGCAGGCCGGCAGACAAGGCTTCTGCATGCTGGTTGATATCGTCTTCTTCACCTTCGATACATGCCGCATGCTCGCGCGCGATCGAGGCACGATATGGCGCAAGCTCCAACCGCACCTCATATTTTTCGAGGATTCCGAGTGTGGCGCTGATCGAGACCAGCGCATTGCCCACTCGCGTCTGCATGCCGCACATGCGCCGCGCGTTAGGTAACGCAAAGGACAACCAGGCATCCGCCTGACGCCAGCGCGGCAGCAGGTGATGGACCACGCGAAATGGCGCGCGCGGGAGAGCCCTGGTCGGCGGAACATCAAACATTCCGGCGGGCACTGTGACCGCTGTTGCAACCGCATAGGAACCCGATGGCCAATCCTCGGTTGGCGATCTAGCAGATGCGTCTTCGTGGTAGGAAAGGTTGCA
>NZ_JAQGLG010000008.1 GCF_028292965.1 Sphingomonas bacterium
CGTAAGGGGCGGATCGCCTGGATGCTGTCGGGGGTCTTGCCCATCATCAGCTTGGCGTCGTCGCCGACGGCCTTCACGCGCTTCACGCCGTTGATCGTTTCGACCGCGACGACGGAGGGTTCGTTGAGGACGATGCCGCGTCCGCGCAGATAGACCACCGTGTTCGCCGTACCGAGATCGATCGCCATGTCGTGCGACATGAATTTGAAGAATCGCGAGAAGAAGGCCATTTAATCGTTTCCGTTCCTGGCCGGTGGTCCGGCCGCGTCGCACATCGCCATATCCCCAACCCCAGAAGCCTGGAATTCCACGCTCTGGTTACCTGTATATGCGGGTCGCGGGATGCCGTCGCTTGGGCTAGAGCAACATTCATGTCAATACGGCGCCTTCCCGAACATCTCGTCAATCGTATCGCCGCGGGCGAGGTGGTCGAACGCCCCGCCAGCGCGCTCAAGGAACTGGTCGAGAACGCCATCGACGCTGGCGCTACGCGCATCGACATCCGTCTCGCTGGCGGGGGCGTCGATCTGATCGAGGTGACCGATGACGGATGCGGCATGGCACCGCCCGAAATGGCGCTCGCGCTGGAGCGCCACGCCACCTCCAAGCTCCCGGACGAGGCAATCGAAAACGTCGTAACGCTCGGTTTTCGCGGCGAAGCGCTGCCCTCGATCGCCAGCGTCGCGCGGCTGACACTGGAAAGTCGGGTGCGCGGGAGCGAAGGCTGGTCGCGGATCGTCGACAATGGCGCGCTGGTCGCCGAAGGTCCGGCGGCGATTCCCCCCGGCACCCGCGTCCGCGTCGAGCAATTGTTCGCCCGCGTGCCCGCCCGCCGCAAGTTCCTGCGCTCGCCCCGTGCCGAATACGGCCAGAGCCTCGACGTCGTGAAACGCCTCGCAATGGCACGCCCCGACATCGCCTTCTCGCTCGATCATGACGGCCGCCGCGCCTTGTCGGTCCCGGCCGGCGAGACTTTGCCCGATCGCGTCGCCGCGCTGACCGATCGTGGTCTATTCGACAATGGCATCGCGGTCGACCTCGAACGCGAAGGCCTGCGCCTCGGCGGCGTGGCGGGCCTGCCGACCTTCAATCGCGGTGTCGCCGATCACCAATATCTGTTCGTCAACGGTCGCCCGGTGAAGGACCGCCTGCTGATCGGCGCGGTGCGCGGCGCCTATGCCGAACTGCTCGCCCGCGACCGCCATGCCGTGGTTGCGCTGTTTCTCGACGTCCCCGCCGACATGGTCGACGTCAACGTCCACCCCGCCAAGACCGAAGTCCGCTTCCGCGAACCCAGCATGGTGCGCGGCATGATCGTCAGCGGCCTCCGCCGCGCCCTTGACGAAGCCGGCCACCGCAGCGCCCAACGCCCCTCGGCCGACGCAATGGCCCAATGGCAGACCGAACCCCTAACCACCGGCGAGACCCAATCTCCCTCTCCCCATTTATGGGGAGAGGGTCGGGGAGAGGGGCAGTCCGATCTCCTCTCAAGCTACGTCCGAGAATCCCGCCCCACCTACTTCACCGCCCCACCACCCCAGGCCCGCGCCGAACCAGCCTATGCCCCGATCCCCAACACCACCCAGCACCCCCTCGGCGTCGCCAGAGGCCAGGTAGCCCGCACCTACATCGTCGCCGAAGCCGAGGACGGCCTGGTCATCGTCGACCAGCACGCCGCCCACGAACGCCTCGTCCTCGAGCGCATGCGCAAGGCCATGGCGAGCGGCGGCGTCGCCGCCCAGGCCCTCCTCCTCCCCGAAGTGGTCGAACTGGAAGAACCCGCCTGCGACCGCCTCGAAGCCCGCGCCGACGAACTGACCGAATTCGGCCTCGAACTCGAACGCTTCGGCCCGCGCGCCATGCTGGTGCGCAGCGTCCCCGCCATGCTCGGCCAGAGCGACGTGCGCGGCCTGATCGCCGACCTCGCCGACGAACTCGCCGCCTATGACGAGGCGCTGAGCCTCAAGGAACGCCTCGACCATGTCGCCGCGACCATGGCCTGCCACGGCTCGGTCCGCGCCGGCCGCGTCCTCTCTGTCGCCGAAATGAACGCGCTGCTCCGCGAAATGGAGGTCACCCCCCATAGCGGCCAGTGCAACCACGGCCGCCCAACCTGGATCAAGCTAGCGCACGGCGACATCGAGAAGCTGTTCGGGAGGCGGTAGGGGAGAGTCAGTTCGTGCCGATCGTCATTGTGCCCTTCCTGATTTTCTTCACGTGCTGCGTGGTCCAATTCTGGTACTATCGGCGAATCCGCCAGGTGCTGGTGGATAACCACCCCGATTTCTGGCTGGAACTATCGCGCAAGGCCTGGTTCGTGGACAATGCAGTGATGCGCTTCGCCTTCAGTCGAAAGGCGCGATCGTTCGACGACCCGCTTCTCATGGCGCGTATCAGGGAAATCAAGATTCTTGGCGTGACGACGATCGTGGCATGGCTATCGTTTGCTGGCCTGATGATCAGCGGGCTCGGCGGGTGGCCGGTCGATCCCTAGTGCTCGAAGGAGCGTCCCGATGAAACTGGCCTATGCGATCAAGTTTGTCACCGACATGGACAAGGCGGTGGCGTTCCACCGCGACGTGCTCGGCCTCGTGCTGAAGTTTCAGTCGCCCGAATGGAGCGAGTTCCTGACTGGCGAGACAACGCTCGCGCTCCACGCCGCGTCGGAACAGAACCCCGCGGGCAAGGTGCAGCTCGGCTTCAACACCGACGATCTCGCCGCTTTCTATGCCGCGCGCGCGGCGAACGGCGTGACCTTCACCGATCCGCCTCACAATATGCACGGCCACAGCATCGCGCGCTTCCTCGACAGCGAGGGCGCGGAGACCAGCATCAGCGGGTAGCCGCTGTTCCCCGGCGGAGGCCGGGGTCCAGTTGGGAAGGCTTTTGCGATCAGGCGTTGCGCGTCATCACCTTCAGGCCCGTAGCTGGGCCCCGGCCTTCGCCGGGGAACTGAAGATGTGTCGGCGCCCTTGGCGTCGTTACCTTTCGTTCACCCCACCCAGGGTTCCGTCGTGCCGCAAAAATAAACTCGTTCATCGTGGCGCAACCTTTCGCGCCGGGCGCGCGTATCTTCGCCGAATGATCGACGAAAGCGAACGAGCGATGAAGAATGCGGTGCCCCTGTTCCTGGCCCTGATTCCGCTGCTTGCGGTGATCGGCGCCTGTGTCGCTGTCCCCTGAGTCAATTCGGTTCATCGACAAAAACACTCGGTTCACCGTTGAAAGGCGGTTAACGGCTCCCTATCTCCAGCGTCGAGACGATCGTGTCTCCCTGGACCAAACGACCGATGAGCAAGATGCTGCCCCTGCTGTTCGCCCTGATCCCGCTCGCCGCGGTGGCGACCGCCTACGTCGTCGCACCGTAACCGCGACGCGCATTTCCCCATAAGAAAAGGGCCGCCCGGATTGCTCCGGACGGCCCTTTTTCTTTGCCCTTGCGGGGAAAGATCAGCCTTCGCTGGGCTCTTCTGCAGCAGCAGGCGCTTCCTCGGCCTGAACCTCGGCGGTGGCGCCCGGCTCTGCGTTGGGGTCGTAAGCCTCGACGAAGCCCGCCTCGTCCTTTTCGAACATGGCGGCCATCACGTCGACGCCCTTGGCCTGCATCTCGGCCTCTTCAGGCGAGCGTGCGACATTGACCTTGACCGTCACCGACACTTCCGGGTGCAGCGCGACCTTCACGTCGTACACGCCGATCGCCTTGATCGGCTTGTCGAGCACGATCGCCGACTTCGGGATCTTGTGGCCGTCGGCTTCCAGCATCTCGACCAGATCGCGCACCGCGACCGAGCCGTAGAGCTGGCCGGTGTTCGATGCCTGGCGGATCAGCGTGACCGAAGTGCCGTCGATCGTCTTGGCTTCGGTCTCGGCAACGCCACGACGCGAGGCATTGTCGGCGACGATGCGCTCACGATTGGCCTCGAACACCTTGCGGTTGGCCTCGTTGGCGCGCAGCGCCTTCTTGTTCGGGAGCAGGAAGTTGCGCGCGAAACCGTCCTTGACGGTGACGACGTCGCCAATGGCGCCGAGCTTCTCGACGCGCTCGAGCAGAATGATTTCCATGTCTGCTACTCCTTACTTAACGATGTAGGGCAGCAAGCCCAGGTGACGGGCGCGCTTGATCGCCTGGGCGAGCTCGCGCTGCTTCTTCGCGCTCACCGAGGTGATGCGCGACGGGACGATCTTGCCACGCTCGGACACGAAGCCCTGCAGCAGACGTACGTCCTTGTAATCGATCCGGGGCGCGTCCTTCGCGGAGAAGGGGCAGCTCTTGCGGCGGCGGAAAAATGGGCGTGCCATGGTCTATCGCTCCTTATTCGCCGTCGAAATCACGGCGCGGGCGGTCGCCACGATCGCCACGACCTTCGCGGTCACCGCGACGCTCGCGGTCGCGCTCCTGCTTACGCATCATCACCGAAGGGCCTTCTTCATGGCCGTCAACCTTGACGGTCATGTAGCGGATCACGTCTTCGTTGATCTGCGTCTGGCGCTCCAGCTCGGCGACAACGCCGGCCGGCGCGTCGATCTCGAGCATCACATAATGCGCCTTGCGGTTCTTGGCGATCTTGTACGCCAGGCTGCGCAGGCCCCAGCTCTCGGTCTTGATGACCGTGCCGTTGTGATCCTTGACGATCTGGGTGGCGGCTTCCGCCATCGCATCCACTTGCGCCTGTGCCAGATCCTGGCGCGCAAGGAACACGTGCTCGTAAAGAGCCATGTTGTCTTACCTTCTCTTGGCCGATCGCTGACGCCGCCCAATGCGGACGCCCCTCCGGCTGTCGTTTCGATGAATCAGGGGCGGAAAGCGCAAGGCCATCCACCCCGGAAGCGGCGTCCCTTAGCGAAATACGGGCGAAAGGCAAGCGTGAGGAGGGGAGCGCTTCATATTAGCCCGTCATGCGGGACGCGTTTGGCCCTCATCCCGTCGCAACAAGCGATGTGCTCCTGCGAAAGCAGGAGCCCAGGGTTCAGCGCGTAACGCTCGTGGCTCTGGGTTCCTGCTTCCGCAGGAACACGTGGGGATTATAGGATAGGCTGGCTCACCAGCGCCGCCTCCGCCGCGCAATTTTCCGGCTTGGGCGTGGCCGGATCGGCCCGCAGCGCCGTCATCTCCGCCCGCGCCAGCGCCAGATCCGCCTGGAACGCCGCCTGCGCATGCACCGCGGCGAGCGTCGAGGCCGAGGTCATCCGCCCGGCTTCCACCGCCGTGGCATTGTGCACGCCGCACACGATGCGGCTTTCGCCATAGGCGCGACCGCGCGCCATGATCATCGTCGCGCGATCGGGCACCAGTTCCGACAAAAGGCTCGCCCAGGTCCAGGCCCAGGTGGCGTGACCCGACGGATAATCGTAGCTTCCCTTGAGTTCCTCCGGCGCCTGGCAGGTCTTGCCCTTGTCGATCTGGAAGGGGCGCAGCCGCTTGAAATAATCCTTCGCCGCGCCCGATTGGGTCTGCGTGTCGATCCCCGCCTTGCTGATCACCTTGACCAGGGTGGGGGCATTTTGCGGCGTCAGCGCGACACCGACAGCGCAACTATAGGCGCTCATCATATACGGCACGCCGGTGTTCACGTCGCGTGTCGCCAGATCACCACGCGGCGTACCCAGCCAGTGCCGCGTCGCCTTGAAGATCGCGCGATCCCCCTCGTAGCGCGCATCGCCCTTTTGTGGCGCTGCAGGCAGGATATGCGTCACGTCGATCGTGCCGGACGGCAGATAACCGGCACGCGGCTGCTGGCCGTACACCAGGGCCGGTACCGCGACGGCCAGCATGCCGCCCAATATCCATGCTCGCTTGGTCACCCTTCTCTCCGCCACCGACTCGTCAGGTTCTTTGCATGCCAGTGCTTAAGACGAAACGAAAGCGGCGGCACATCGCTGCGCCGCCGCCTCCTGCCCAAAAGGGCGATGGTCTTAGTTGAACGCGCCGGCGAGCACCGCGCCGATTACGCCGCCAGCCCCCGCGACCAGCACCGCGTCATTGCCCGAGCGCACCCAGTGATAACCACGCGGCGGGGCATAGAGATGACGGCCGCGATAACCGCGCCAGTCGTTGATCTGCTGATAGTTGCGCGCCTGACGATAATCGAAGCGCTCGCCCCGGCGCCAGTTGCGATACTGCGGGCCACGGTTCACGGTGCGATTGACGACCACGGTGCGGCCCGGCTCATGGCGCACGACGGTGGTGTGGCGCTGGTCGTGGCGATCCGGCGCGGCGGAGGCCGGCGCAGCGATCATCGGGGTGACGGCGAACGATGCTGCCAGGGCAGCCATAACGAACTTCTTCATGTCTCTACTCCTCGGTTGCGGCGCCACCGAAGCGGCGTCGACACCTATCTGGGGAGCGATTGTCGCGGGCCCGTCGCGGCGTATGTAGGAAATGGTCGCGAGTTGTCGCGAACGTGTCGCGAAACTGAACCTGTGTTCAGAAAGCTCTTCCGAGGCTGAACGCTTGTTCAGAATAGCCCGTCGTCGCCACGCCTTGCCTTAGCGCGCCGGTATTTCTAGTCCGGCGGTCCGTTTCGAGTGGAGACCATCAATGCGCGCATTCATCTTTCCCGGGCAGGGCAGCCAGGCCGTCGGCATGGGCAAGGCGCTCGCCGAGGCCAGTGCGATCGCGCGCGCCGTGTTTCAGGAAGTCGACGAAGCGCTCGGCCAGCATCTCTCGCGCCTGATGTTCGAAGGGCCGCCCGAGGACCTCCAACTGACCGAGAATGCCCAGCCGGCGATCATGGCCAACGCCATCGCCACCTTGCGCGTGCTGGAGAAGGAAGGCGGCATCCGCCTCGCCGACAAGGCCGATTATGTCGCAGGCCATTCGCTCGGCGAATATAGCGCGCTGTGCGCCGCCGGCGCGCTCGATCTCGCCACCACCGCGCTGCTGCTCAAACATCGTGGCCTGGCGATGCAGGCCGCCGTGCCTGTGGGCGAGGGCGGGATGGCCGCATTGCTCGGCGCCGATGTCGACAAGGCCCGCATCATCGCCAACGCCGCCGCCGAGGGCCAGGTCTGCACCGTCGCCAACGACAATGATCCATCGCAGGTGGTCATTTCCGGTGCGCTCGCCGCGATCGAAAGGGCGGTGGCCATCGCCAAGGAATATGGCGCCAAGCGGGCGATCCTGCTGCCGGTCTCGGCCCCGTTCCACTGCCCGCTGATGCAGCCCGCCGCCGACGCGATGGAAAAGGCGCTCGGCAATGCCCGCATCGACACGCCGCTGGTCCCGGTCTTCGCCAACGTCACCGCCCAGCCGGTCGGCGACGTCGACACCATCCGCCGCCTGCTGGTCGAGCAGGTCACCGGCATGGTGCGCTGGCGCGAATCGGTGCTGAACATGGCCGACACCGGCGTCGAGCGTTTCGTCGAATTCGGCGGCAAGGTCCTCGCCCCGATGGTCAAGCGCATCACCCCCGACGTCGACGCGACCAGCGTGGTGACGATGGAGGACATCGAGGCTTTGGCTAAGTCGCTTTAACAGAGGTTTGTTCACGCGGAGACGCGGAGGCGCGGAGAAGAAGTGCGGGATATCGAGCAAGTCAGCGGAGATGTCGTCGATCTGGCCTATCGGCTGCATCGAGACCTCGGTCCTGGCTTGCTCGAAAGCGTTTACGAGGCCGTCATGGCGGCGAAACTCGCCAAGATGGGCTACGCCGTCGTTCGACAGCAACCCGTTGATATCGAATACGATGATTTGCGTTTCGAAGCCGCTTTCAAGATTGATTTGCTCGTCGACGGGCGGTTGGTCGTGGAAATCAAATCCGTCGAGAGGCTCAATGCCGCCCATGGCAAGCAGCTGCTGACTTATTTGCGATTGACGAAGCAACCGGTCGGACTGCTCATCAATTTCGGCGGTGCCACGCTGAAGGAGGGACTCCACCGCGTCGTCAACGAATATACTCCCTCCGCGTCTCCGCGTCTCCGCGTGAACAAAATATAAGGAAGATAGACATGTTCGACCTCACAGGCATGACCGCCCTCGTCACCGGTGCCTCGGGCGGGATCGGTTCGGCAATCGCCCATGCATTGGCCGGGCAGGGCGCCCGCCTTGCCGTATCCGGTTCCAATGCCGAGAAGCTCGAGGCGTTCCGTGCCTCGCTCGGCGGCGACCATGTCGCCCTGCCGTGCGATCTGGGTGACGGCGCGGCGGTCGATGCGCTGGTGCCGAGCGCGGTCGAGGCGCTCGGCGGCAAGCTCGATATTCTCGTCAACAATGCCGGCGTGACGCGCGACAATCTCGCCATGCGCATGAAGGACGAGGAATGGGACACGGTGATCCGCGTCAACCTCGAAGCAGCCTTTCGGCTGATCCGCGCTGCCGCCCGGCCGATGATGAAGGCGCGCTACGGCCGCGTCATCTCGATCACCTCGGTGGTCGGCACCACCGGCAACCCGGGCCAGGCCAATTACGCCGCCTCCAAGGCAGGCCTGGTCGGCATGTCCAAGGCGCTGGCGCAGGAACTGGCCAGCCGCAACATCACCGTCAATTGCGTGGCGCCTGGCTTCATCCGCTCGGCCATGACCGACGGCCTGCCCGAGGCGCAGAAGGCCGCGCTGCTGACGAAGATTCCGGCCGGTGATCTCGGCGACGGCACCGATATCGGTGCGGCGGTCGTCTATCTCGCCAGCAAAGAAGCAGGCTACGTCACCGGCCAGACCTTGCACGTCAACGGCGGAATGGCGATGATCTGACGCATCGGCCCGGCACCTGCTGGGCAACGGGGGGAAGAAATATGCGTATCATTACGGCGTTGCCGCTGGCGGCGGCGATTCTGCTCGCGTCACCGGCGTTGGCCCGGGATAGTCGGCCGGTGGCGTGCATCTATGCCAAGGCCATGCGGGTCAAACGGCCCGACCTGCTCGCACTGGTGCGCAGCGGCTTCAGGCCGGTGAGCGGCGCCGAGAAGGACGCCATGATGACCCTGGGCGAGGGCGTCACGGCATGCCGCGGCCAATATGGCTGGTCCGAAAAGAAGCAAGGCATCGCGCTGCGCTATCTCAGCGCGACCGTGCTGCGCGAGGATGCGGTGTATCAGGGCAAGAAGTTCGGCCTGACCGACGAGATGCTGACCGGGCTGGTTGGCACGCTCGATGCGGCAGGCCGCACCGCGTATCTCGCCGGACAGCCCGGTGCAGTGCTCAGCGCCGCTGCCTTTGCCTATCTCAAAAATGCTGGTCTGGTCACGGACGCGCTCACGCCAGACGACAGCGCCGTACTGAACCACGCGATCGCCGAAGGCGTGACCGGAATCGTCGCGCAACAGGATGCGGAGAAAGATTACGCCGCCTGATCGACATCCGCACCCCTTGCGCCGCCCCTAAGGGCGTTCTACGTGCGTTCAGCAACACACAGACCCCCAAGCAGAGAGGGAATTAACATGAGCGAGACTGCCGATCGCGTGAAGAAGATCGTCGTCGAGCATCTCGGTGTCGACGCCGACAAGGTGACCGAAGATGCGAGCTTCATCGATGATCTGGGCGCAGACAGCCTCGACATCGTTGAACTGGTGATGGCATTCGAAGAAGAATTCGGTGTCGAGATCCCTGACGACGCCGCTGAGAAGATCACGACCGTCAAGGACGCGATCACTTTCATTGACGAGCACAAGGCCTGAACGCCTGCGGGATCGCGGCAACGCGGCCCGTGCCCCAAGCGGGCGAATGATCAGGATCGGCTCCCCGTCCCAGGGCATAGCACGGGGCGGGGGGCCGATTTCCGTTTCGGAACATCGCGCGAAAAAGTGGGAACCGGTTTTTCGCAACCAGCGATGTGACAACAAATGATCGGAGCAGCACTGCTCCGATAGAGTGGAGAAAGCCATGCGTCGTGTCGTGGTAACAGGGTTGGGGCTGGTGACGCCGCTGGGTGCGGATGTCGAAACCGCCTGGGCCAATATCCTCGCCGCCAAATCGGGCGCGGCAACGATCACGCGTTTCGACGCGACTGATTACGCCTGCACCATAGCGTGTGAGGTCAAGCCGGCCGATCACCCCTATGGCTTCGATCCGGGCAAGCGCGTCGACCACAAGGTCCAGCGCCAGGTCGACCCCTTCATCATCTTCGGCATCGATGCCGCCGGCCAGGCACTGGAAGACGCCGGCCTGACCGACATGACCGAGGAACAGCGTTATCGCGCCGGTTGCTCGATCGGTTCGGGCATCGGTGGCCTGCCCGGCATCGCCAGCGAATCGATCGTGCTGCACGAAAAGGGTCCGCGTCGCGTCAGCCCGCACTTCGTTCATGGCCGCCTGATCAACCTGATCACCGGCCAGGTGCAGATCAAATACGGCCTGATGGGCCCCAACCATGCCGTGGTCACCGCCTGCTCGACCGGTGCGCATTCGATCGGCGACGCCGCGCGGATGATCGCGATGGACGATGCCGACGTCATGCTGGCCGGCGGCGCCGAGGGCGCGATCTGCCCGCTCGGCATCGCCGGCTTCGCCCAGGCGCGCGCGCTGTCGACCAACTTCAACGCCACGCCGGAGCGCGCCAGCCGCCCCTATGACATCGACCGCGACGGCTTCGTCATGGGCGAGGGCGCCGGTGTAGTCTGCCTCGAGGAATATGAGCACGCTAAGGCGCGCGGCGCCAAGATCTATGCCGAGGTGATCGGTTACGGCCTGTCGGGCGACGCCTATCACGTCACGGCGCCGCATCCCGAAGGCTCGGGCGCGTTCCGCTCGATGGAAATGGCGATGCGGAAGTCGGGTCTGGCGCTATCGGACATCGATTACATCAACGCGCACGGTACCTCGACCCCGCTCGGCGACGAGCTCGAGCTCAACGCCGTGCGCCGCCTGTTCGGCAACAATATCGACACGCTGTCGATGAGCTCGACCAAGTCGGCGATCGGGCATCTGCTCGGCGGTGCCGGCGCGGTGGAGAGCATCTTCTGCATCCTCGCGCTGCGCGACCAGATCGTGCCGCCGACGCTCAACCTCGATAACCCGAGCGAGAATTGCGCCGGCGTCGACCTCGTTCCGCATGTCGCGAAGAAGCGTTCGGTCAAGGCGGTGCTCAACAACAGCTTCGGCTTTGGCGGCACCAACGCGTCGCTCGTCATGAAGGCGATCTGACCGCTTATGCGTCGCTCGCTCGGTTGCCTCGGCCTGTTGCTCATCCTGCTCGCCGTGGCCGCCGGGTTGAGCGCGAGCTATATGTGGGGCGGCAAGGGTCCGCTGACGCATAACATCACCGTCACCGTCGCGCCGGGCAGCAGCCTGGCGGCCACATCGGACCAACTCGAAAAGGTCGGCGCGATTTCTTCGGCCAGCCGTTTCCGCCTGTTCGCGCGGTTCCTCGGCGGCGGCGGCGGAATAAAGGCGGGCGAATATCGGATCGCCGCGCATCTCAGCCAGTCCGATATCCTGCGCATTCTGCAGGGCACCAAGACCGTGCAGCGCCTCGTGACCATTCCGGAAGGCCGACCGGCAGTCGAGGTGCGAGACATCCTGATGAAGGAAGACGGCCTCACAGGCAGTGTCGAGGTGCCGGTCGAGGGCACGGTATTGCCCGACAGCTACGCCTATAAACGCGGCGACACGCGTGCCTTCATCCTCAAACGCATGCAGCATGCCATGGTCGCCTATCTCGCCACGGCGTGGGAAAAGCGCCAGCCCGGCATTGCAGTTACCACGCCGCGCGACGCGCTGATCCTCGCCTCGATCGTCGAGAAGGAAACCGCCCGGCCGGACGAGCGCCGGATGGTGGCAGCGGTCTATTCCAACCGCCTCAAGCGCGGCATGAAGCTGGAGGCCGATCCGACGATCATCTACCCGATCACCAAGGGTCGCGCGCTCGGCCGTCGCATCCTCCAGTCGGAGATCGATGCGAAGAACGATTACAACACCTATTCCATGACTGGCCTGCCCGCCGGGCCGATCTGCAACCCGGGCCGCGCCTCGATCGATGCGGTGCTCAACCCGGCACAATCCAATGCGATCTTCTTCGTCGCGGACGGCACCGGTGGCTCGGTGTTCTCGGACACCTATGCGCAGCACAGCGTCAACGTCGACAAGTGGCGCGCGGTCAGGCGGGCACGGGGCGAGATTCCCTAAGTGTCAGCGCTATCTTTCAGCCCCAGTTACCAACCGCCTGATAGATCATGACCCTTCGTCACCCCGGACTTGTTCCGGGGTCCACCGGCCCGCAAGAGCATCGGCTGCTGCGTTCGCCGCACAGTGGATGCCGGAACAAGTCCGGGGTGACGGATTTGATTTGCCGGTTCATTCAGACAATTGCCGACGAACCGCTCACCCGCGCAATGCCGACGCCGCGCGCGCCTTTGCCTCGACATCGGCCATCGATCCGCCCGTCACCCAACTGCCGCCGACGCACAACACCGGCGCGAACGCGAGCCATTCGGGCGCGCTCGCCTCGGTGATGCCGCCGGTAGGGCAGAAGCTGCACTGGTAGAAGGGCGCGGCAAGCGCCTTCAGTGCCTTCAGGCCACCATTGGCCTCGGCCGGGAAGAACTTGAAGTGCGTCAGGCCGAGATCGAGCCCGGTCATGATGTCGGCTGCATTGGCGGTCCCCGGCAGGAACGGCACGCCGCTGGCGATGATCGGGTCGGCGAGGCGCTCGGTCAGGCCGGGCGAGACGATGAACTCTGCGCCCGCGTCCATCGCCTGCGCGAACTGCGCGGCGTTGACCACCGTGCCGGCGCCGACGATCGCGCCGGGCACCTTCTTCATCTCGCGGATCGCCTCGAGTGCCGCGCCGGTGCGCATCGTCACCTCGAGTACACGCAGGCCGCCCGCGACCAGCGCCTCGGCCAGCGGCCGGGCAGTCGCGGCGTCGTCGATCACCAACACGGGGATGACCGCGCTGGTGCGCATGATGTCGGCGATATCGGTCATCGGGCGTGATCCTGGGCAAAGGCAGCGGCGGCCCCGAACAGGCCGGGCTGGGGGTGGGTGATGAGCTTGACCGGCAGCGCCGCCATCAGTGACTTGAACCGGCCCTTGGCCGTGAAGCGCTCGCCGAAACCGGAGCGCGCGAGATGGTCCTTGAGGCGCAGGCCGAGCCCGCCGGCGATGACCACGCCCTCGGCGCCGTGCGCCAGCGCAAGATCGCCCGCCACCGCGCCGAGGCACAGGCAAAAGCGGTCGAGCGCGGCGAGCGCGAGGCTGTCCTCGCCCTCCAGCGCTTCGGTCCAGATCGCCTTGTCGTCGAGCCGCTGCACCGCGCGGCCCTCGATCTCGGCCAGCGTCTCGTAAATCGCGACGATACCCGGGCCGGCGACGATGCGTTCGGCCGAGACGCGATTGAAGGTCTTGCGCAGGCGCGCGAGCATCGCATCCTCGATCGCGTCGAGCGGCGCGAAGTCGGTATGGCCGCCTTCGGTTTCCAGCACGTTATAGCCGTGATCGGCGCGCAGCACCTGCGCGACGCCGAGCCCTGTGCCGGGTCCGCATACCGTGATCACGCCGTACGCTGGGAAGGGCTCATCCGGGCCGTAGAGGTGCAGGAAGTCTGCATGCGGCAACTGCGCCACGGCATGGCCGATCGCGCCGAAATCGTTGATCAGCACATAGTCGTCGACCGACAGCCGTTCCTTGACCAGCGCCGGCCGGATGATCCACGGATTGTTGGTCAGCTTGATGATCTCGCCGCCGATCGGCGAGGCCACCGCGATCGCGGCGGCGCGGGGCAGGGGGCTGCCCCGTTGCTCGCCGAATGCCTGCCAGGCGGTCTGTAGCGAGGCATGCTCGGCGGTCTTGAGCGTGGTTGCCTCGCCGAGCGACACGACCTTGCCCTTCGCCACCTCGGCGATGGCGAAGCGCGCGTGCGTTCCGCCGATATCGACCGCGACGACCTGCATACTCACCACCCCATCGCGGCGAGGAGCGGAGAGCCGCCCTTTTCCGCTTCGCTCGCCGCGCCGCGGAACAGCGCGAACATCTCGCGGCCCATGCCTGTCGCGGGCGGCGGCGCTTCGGCGAAGGGGCGGGCGGCCCATTCGGCGGCATCGACCAGCGCGTCGAGCGTCCCGGCCTCGGCATCGAGCCGGACGATATCGCCGTCGCGGGCCTTGCCCAGCGGCCCGCCGCCAAGCGCCTCGGGGCTGGAATGGATCGCGCACGGCACCTTGCCGCTCGCCCCCGACATACGGCCGTCGGTGACCAGCGCGACGCGAAAGCCCCGGTTCTGCAGCACGCCGAGCGGCGGTGTTAGCTTGTGCAGCTCAGGCATGCCATTGGCGCGCGGCCCCTGGAAACGCACCACGACCACGACATCGCGATCGAGTTCGCCCGCCTTGAACGCGGCCTGCACATCGAGCTGATCGTGGAACACCCGCGCCGGTGCCTCGATCACCCAGCGATCACGCTCGACCGCCGAAACCTTGATGCAGGCGCGGCCGAGATTGCCGGCGAGGATACGAAAGCCACCTTCCGGCGCGAATGGCGTGACGGCGGGGCGCAGGATCGTGTCGTCGCCGCTCTCGCCGGGGTCCTGCCAGACGAGTGTCTCACCGTCGACTATCGGACGCTTGCCGTAATCGGTCATGTCGCCGCCACCGACCGTCAGCAGGTCGCGATGGAGCAGGCCGGCGTCGAGCAGCTCGCGGATGACATAGGGCATGCCGCCGGCATCCTCGAAGCCGTTCACGTCCGCCGCACCATTGGGATAGACCCGTGCGATCAGCGGCACCGCGCGCGACAGCCGGTCGACGTCGTCCCAGTCGATCAGGATACCGGCTGCTGCGGCGATGGCGGGCAGATGGATCAGATGGTTGGTCGAACCGCCCGTCGCGAGCAGCCCGATCGCCGCGTTGACGACCGCCTTCTCGTCGACGCACAGCCCGAGCGGACGGTAATTGTCGCCATCCCAGCCGATCTTCGCCAGCCGGTGGACCGCGGCGCGGCTCAGTTCCTGGCGCAGCTTGGTGCCGGGATTGGCGAAGGCGGCGCCGGGGATGTGCAGGCCCATCACCTCCATCATCATCTGGTTGGAATTGGCCGTGCCGTAAAAGGTGCAGGTGCCCTTGGAGTGATAGGCGCCGATCTCGGCCTCGAGCAGCGCGTCGCGGCCGACCTTGCCTTCGGCGAACGCCTCGCGAACCGCGGCCTTCTCCTTGTTGGGCGTACCCGTGCGCATCGGCCCGCCTGGTACCAGCACCATCGGCAAATGGCCGAAGCGCAGCGCGCCCATCAGCAGCCCCGGCACGATCTTGTCGCAGATGCCGAGCAGCGCGGCGCCTTCGAACATGCCGTGGCTCAGCGCCACCGCGGTCGACAGCGCGATAGTGTCGCGACTGAACAGCGACAGCTCCATGCCGGCATAACCCTGCGTCACGCCATCACACATCGCCGGCACGCCGCCCGCGACCTGCGCCGTGGCGCCGGCCTCGCGCGCCCAGACCTTCATCTGTTCGGGGTAGCGGTAATAGACGGCATGCGCCGACAGCATGTCGTTATAGGCGCTGACGATGCCGATGTTCATCGCCTTGCCGGTCTTCATCGCGTCGCGATCCTCCTCCGTCCCGGCATAGCCGTGCGCGAGGTTGGCGCAGCCCAGTGCCGGCCGCGCGACATGGCTGTCCCGCTCGCGCCTGATCAGCGCAAGATAGGCCTCGCGCGTCGGTCGCGAACGCTCGATCACCCGATCGGTGACCGCCGAGATTTCGGGATGCAGGCTCACGGCGCCCAGTGGATATCGACCGGCAGCTCGGCGTCAGCGAGAACCCGCCCAATCGGATAGGCCGATGACGGGCCCTGCTTGATCGCCTGTTCGATGACCTTCTTCTTGGCGTCACCGGTCACCGCGATGATCAGCGCACGGGCGGACACGATTGCCGCGCGCGACAGCGACACGCGCGCCACCGGCGCCTCGGCCGGCAAAGGCTCGGGCATAACGCCCAGCGCACGACGCTCGTTCGGGCCGCTCAGCGCCTCGTCGAAATCGGGGCCCGGGAAGATCGAGGCGGTATGGCCATCCGCACCCACACCGAGCAGACACAGATCGAGCGGCCAGTGCAGATCCTGCATCAGCGCATCGGCCGAGCGCCCGGCCGCCTTGTAGTCGGCGGTCGCGGTCGGCACGATCGGCATGACCCGCGCGCCCTTGGGGAGGAAGGTCTTGGCGATCATCGTCACGTTGCTCAGCGGATCGCCGAGCGGCACGATGCGCTCGTCGCTCGGCACGATCGTGACGCGTTTCCAGTCGAGCTTGGTCTGCGCGAGCTTGGCGTAGATCGGGATCGGCGTCTTGCCGCCCGACAACGCCATGACGCAGCCGCCACGCGCATCGATCGCACTCTCGATGATGAAGGCGATGTCGCCGGCGACGGCGTCGGCCATCTCCTCGGCGTCGTCATATTCCCACCATTCGATTTCTTCGTTGTCGCTCATGCTAACTCCTTTGCCTTCTCAGAACGCGAGAAGGTCGATCAATCGTCCTGCCAGGTCACGCCGTCGCGCTCGGTCAGCGCAATCGCGGCTGACGGGCCCCAGGTGCCCGAGGCATAGCTTTTGGGCTTCATGTCGTTGGCGGTCCAGCCGGCGCGGATCGCGTCGACCCATTCCCACTGCGCCTCGACCTCGTCGCGCCGCACGAACAGCGTCTGGTCGCCCTCGATAAGGTCGAGCAGCAGCCGCTCATAGGCGATGCGGCGGCGCGTGCCGGCAAACTCGGAGTCGAGGCTGAGGTTCAAAGGCACCTCACGCAGGCGGATGCCGTCGCGGTCGAGGCCGGGTTCCTTGGCCATCACCAGCAGCTGGATATACTCCTCGGGCTGAAGCCGGATGACCAGCATGTTGGGCTGGAGCAACCCGCCCTTGCTCGCAAACATCGAGTGCGGCACCGCCTTGAACTGGATGGCAATCTCGCTGCGCCGCACCGCCATGCGCTTGCCGGTGCGCAGGTAGAAGGGCACGCCCTGCCAGCGCCAATTGTCGACATGGGCCTTGATCGCGACGAAGGTTTCGGTGGTCGAAGGCTTTCCCAACTCGTCGACATAGGATTTGACGATCTCGCCGCCCGACGCGCCCGATCCATATTGCCCGGTAACGGTGACGTGCGGCGCCTCGCTCGGCGCGATGTGACGCAGCGAGCGGAACACCTTGGCCTTCTCGTCGCGGATCGCGGTGCCGTCGAAGCGGGCAGGGGGCTCCATTGCGACCAGCGCCAGCAGCTGGAGCATGTGGTTGGCGACCATGTCGCGCAGCGCGCCGGCGGTGTCGTAATAACCTGCGCGCTCTTCCAGTCCGACCGTCTCGGCGATGGTGATCTGGACGTTGTCGATGCCTTGCGCGTTCCACACCGGCTCGAAGAAGCTATTGCCGAAACGCAGCGCGAGGATGTTCTGCACCGTCTCCTTGCCGAGATAATGGTCGATGCGGAAGGTGCGGTCCTCGGGGAACGCCGACGCCACCGTGTCGTTAATCTCACGACTCGAGGCGAGGTCATAGCCCAGTGGCTTCTCCAGCCCGATACGCACCGTCGGCCCGGTCAGGCCGGCCGATTCGAGGCCGCGAATGACCGGCTCGAACAAAGATGGCGCGGTCGACAGGAAGATGGCGAGGCCGCCCGACACGTCGCCGACCTTCTTCGCCAGATCCTTGTAATGCGCCAGATCGTTGGCATCGAGCGCCTGATACTGGAGCCGCGGCAGGAAGGTCTTGATCGCGCTCTCGTCTTTGCGGTCCTCGGGCAGGAACTCGTCCAGCGCCTTCTTGGCGAAGCTGCGATAGGCCGCGTCGCTGTTCTCCGAACGCGCCGTGCCGGTGATCGTCAGCCCCTCGGGAAGCAGACCGTCGGCGTGCAACCCGTAAAGCGACGGCAGCAGCATGCGCTGCGCGAGATCGCCGGTTGCGCCGAACAGCAGCAGCTTGCCCACCGGATTGCGCATCGTTCTTCCTATCTCACTGGCTCGTCGCCGGGGCGACTAACAGAGCCGCCACGGTGCGGCCATGCGAATATGTCGTTGGTCGATTGCTAAAGCGTCAGCCCGGCAACCGGATCCAGCCCGGCCATGATGTTGAGGTTCTGCACCGCCGCGCCGGCGGCACCCTTGCCGAGATTGTCGAGCGTGGCGATCAGCCGCGCCTGGCCGGTCTCGGTGTTGCCACAAACCCTCAGCGTCAGCCGGTCGGTCTCCGCGTCGGCCTCGATCGCGATCGTGTCGCCATCTGGCTCGACCACGCGAACGATCGGCGAATCCTTGTACGCGTCACGCAACGCCGCCTCGCACGCCGCCAGCGTCGGCCGACGGACGAACTGGGGCAGCGGCAGCGGCACCTCGACGATCATCCCGCGATAGGTGTTGGCGACCGAGGGCATGAAGATCGGCGCATGTTCGACGCGCGCATGCTTCTGCATCTCGGCGACATGCTTGTGGGCGAGGCCAAGCGCATAGACCCGCGCCGCCGGGGGCGGGTTGGGGCCCTGGAACTCGGCGATCATGCTTTTGCCGCCGCCCGAATAACCCGAAATGGCGTTGACGGCGAAGGTCCAGTCGACCGGCACCAGCCCGGCGCGGATCAGCGGCCGGACCAGCGCGAGGAAACCGGTCGGGTAGCAGCCGGGATTCGAAACCCGCATCGCCTCGGCGATCGCCGCCTGCTGGCCTGGTTCGAGCTCCGGAAAGCCATAGGTCCAGCCATCGGCGACTCGGTGCGCGGTCGAGGCGTCGATCACACGCGTGCGATCATTGTCGATCAGCGCCACCGCTTCGCGCGCCGCATCGTCGGGCAGGCAGAGGATGACGAAGTCCGCGGCATTGAGCGCCTCGGCGCGCGCCTTGGCGCTCTTGCGCTTGGCGTCGGGCAGTTCGATCAGGGTGATCTCGCCGCGACCCGCAAGCCGTTCGCGAATCTCAAGGCCCGTGGTGCCGGCGGCGCCATCGATGAAGACGTTGATGGTCATGCGTTTGCCAATGCGTCGGCGTCGACATAGCCGACCAGGTCGAGCCGCGGCGCCTTGCCCCAGGCATTGCCGCCGGCCAGTTCGAGCGTTTCGAAGCTGTCGCCCTCGCCAAGCGAGCCGATCACCTCATCGTCATGCGCCGGGCCGGCACGCATGATCACCTCGCGCAGCGCGACCATGGCACGCGGGGCGGCGTAATGCGGCGCGAACACGCGCTCGGCGAGGCGGATATCGGCCAGGTCGCGGCGCACGGCATTGGTGCGCGGGTCGAGCGTCACCGAACGGCCGAGGAGCGCGAAGCTCCTACGCGGTCGCGCGCCGGGCGACTGGCTGCTCGGCGCCGCCGATGAATTGTCCGAATTCCGCAAGAAAATCTGCCCCTTCCGCCGTGCGCGCAACGAAGATGTTGCGTTTGTCCGTTTCGTCGCGCTGGCGGCGCAGATAGCCCAGCGCACCGAGCCTGTTCAAGGCGCGTGTCACGACAGGCTTCGAGACATTGAGAACATGGGCTAATCCTCGCACCGTGTGCGGCCCCGGGGTGAGATAGACGAACAGGAGCAGGCCCATCTGGCGATTGGTCAGGTCGGGCTGGCCCGAGCGGACATAATCCACCAGCGCCTGCATCCAGTTGGTCAAGGATCGATCGAAAAGATGGGCCACTTACATTGTCCAACTCGTTACACAGCGCGGCGAAAATACACCGCGTCTGGAGCCAACAACGCGTTCGGAGCGCGGTGGTTTCAGGACGGATGCGAAATGTTGTGGGAAATCCGCGGATCGCGTGGCGGTTGATCGAAGAGGACACGTCGCCTATGTGCCCGCCTTCGCCGTTCGGGATGACCATCTTTCCATGTTCCAGTTTCTTCTTGTCGTTCACGCCATCGTCGCCTTCGTGCTGGTGGTCGTCATCCTGATGCAGCGCTCCGAGGGCGGCGGCCTGGGCATGGGCGGCAGCCCGTCGGGCCTGATGTCGGCACGCGGCGCGGCGGACTTCCTGACGCGCGCGACGACCATCCTGGCGACGCTGTTCGTGCTGCTCAGCATCGGCCTGGCAGTCTATGCGGCGGCCGGCCACAGCACCAAGATCGACGCGAGCGTGACGGCCAAGCCGCCGGTCGGCACCGCACCCGCGCCGCAGCAGGCACCGCTCCAGCCGGGCGCGGGTCCGTTCTCGGCAGGCGCCGCGAACGCGCTGGCGCCGGTCGGCAACAGTTCGGTGCCGCTGCAGCAATAGCCGGCGAGCGCGGCGCCCGACGCCGCGTTTCGACATTCTTTGAAAATAATATGAGTCGCGCGCTTGCCGCGTGGCGCCCAGACACGTTAGGCGTTTCCTCCCATGGCGCGGTTTATCTTCATTACCGGCGGCGTGGTTTCCTCGCTCGGCAAAGGTCTCATGGCGGCGAGCCTCGCGGCTCTCCTGCAGGCACGCGGTTATCGCGTGCGTATCCGCAAGTTCGATCCTTATCTGAACGTCGATCCCGGCACGATGTCGCCCTATCAGCATGGCGAGGTCTATGTGACCGACGACGGGGCGGAGACCGACCTCGATCTCGGCCATTATGAGCGCTTTACCGGCGTTCCCTCGCGCCAGTCGGACAATGTCACCTCGGGCCGGATCTACCAGCAGATCATCCAGCGCGAGCGGCGCGGCGACTATCTCGGCGCGACGGTGCAGGTCATCCCGCACGTCACCGATGCAATCAAGCAATTTGCCCAGGCGGAAACCGAAGATCTCGATTTTGTCCTGTGCGAGATCGGCGGCACGGTCGGCGATATCGAGTCGCTGCCCTTCATCGAGGCGATTCGCCAGCTCAAGAACGATCTCGGGCGCGGCAACTCGATCAGCATCCACGTCACTTTGGTGCCATACATCTCGGCCGCCGGCGAGTTGAAGACCAAGCCGACCCAGCATTCGGTACGCGAACTGGCCGCGCTCGGTGTGCAGCCCGATGTGCTGGTGTGCCGTTGCGAGCAACCACTGCCCGAGGGCGAGCGCGCCAAGATCGCTTTGTTCTGCAACGTGCCCAAGGAAGCGGTGATCCCGGCGCTCGATGCGAAGAGCATCTATGCCGTGCCGCTGCAATATCATGGCGAGGGCCTCGATGCCGAGGTGCTCAAGGCGTTCGGTATCTTGCCGGGCCTGGCCCCGGACCTGTCGCGCTGGGCCGAGATCGTCGACCGGCTGACCAATCCGGAAGGGGAAGTCACCGTCGGCGTGGTCGGCAAATATGTCGGCCTGCAGGACGCCTACAAGTCGCTGAACGAGGCGCTGGTCCATGGCGGCATCGCCAACCGGGTGAAGGTCAATATCGACTGGATCGACGCCGAACTGTTCGAAAGCGACGACGATGCGGCGATCGCCGCACGGCTCGAGCCGTGCAACGCGATCCTCGTACCTGGTGCATTCGGCGAGCGCGGCGCGGAGGGCAAGATCGCCAGCGTGCGCTTCGCGCGCGAGCGTGAGATCCCCTATTTCGGCATCTGCTTCGGCATGCAGATGGCGTGCGTCGAAGGCGCACGCGATCTCGCCGGCATCAAGAATGCCAGTTCGACCGAGTTCGGCCCGACTAGCGAGCCGGTGGTCGGCATGATCACCGAATGGATGAGTGCCGATGGCATCCAGACGCGCGAGGCCGGCGGCGACATGGGCGGCACCATGCGGCTCGGCGCCTATGACGCGACGCTCGACGGCAACAGCGTGGTCTCGTCGATCTATGGTGGCACGCACATCTCCGAGCGGCATCGTCACCGCTACGAGGTCAACACCGCGTACCAGGCGGCGCTGGAGAAGGGCGGCCTGGTGTTCTCCGGCATGTCGCCCGACGGCATGCTGCCTGAGATCGTCGAACGGCCTGACCATCCCTGGTTCGTCGGCGTGCAGTTCCACCCCGAACTGAAATCGAAGCCGTTCGAACCGCATCCGCTGTTCGCCAGCTTCATCGAGGCGGCGGTCAAGCAGAGCCGGCTGGTCTGAGGCAGGCGCCAGGACAGCCGAAATTCCCTGCCATTTGGGTTTGGCAGGGAAATTGGCAGGGAATTTCATTAAATTTTCGTCGCAAGATCGACGTTGCCGTCCCGAGCCTGGCTGGCGGGCAAAGTCGGGGAGAGCGGTCGCAAGCATGCGGCGAGCTATCGGCAATTCGCACGGTAATTGAATCAGGTCTCACTTGATTCCTCCCCGGGACGGGGAAGGGGGACCGCGCGCTTCTTCAGCGCGTGGTGGAGGGGGATATCCACAAGCGCACCGCTCGCAGCACGCCCCCTCCACCAGCTTCGCTGGTCCCCCTCCCCGTGCCGGGGAGGAATGAAGAAGGGCGCCCGGATCGCTCCGGACGCCCCATCATGCTTGCCGTGGCGAAGCGACTTACGCCGCCTCTGCCTCCTTGCCGTCATCAACCGCGACCAGCGGTGCGCCGGTCTTGATCGCGATGGTCTTGGGCTTCATCGCCTCGGGTACTTCGCGGACCAGTTCAACGGTCAGCAGGCCGTCATTGAGCCGGGCATCGTCGACGCGGACGAAATCGGCCAGCTCGAAGCGACGCTCGAAGCTGCGATTGGCGATGCCGAGATGCAGGAAGGCGCCGTTGTCGGCGGCTTGATCGGACTTCTTGCCCCGCACCTGGAGCAGGTTCTGCTGCGCAGTGATCTCGATCTCGTCACGGGCGAAGCCGGCCACCGCGATGGTGATGCGGTAGCGGTCCTCGGCGAGGCGCTCGAGGTTGAAAGGCGGATAATTGTCCACCGCCGACTGGCGCGCGCTGGTCTCGAGCATGTCGAACAGGCGGTCGAAGCCGATCGCGGAACGGCGGAAGGGGGTCAAATCGAACTGACGCATTTTCAAATCCTCCTAAAAGCGAGTTGGTCGTCAAATCGGCATCCACCGGGGTGCGATACCGTCATCTGCCCGGCCCAAACGGCACCGGACACCGCAAATCTGGTGCGTTCCGTCGCCTGTTCAAGAGGAAAAATGGCGGAAAAGCGTTAACCTAAAGCTGGCCTTGCAGGGGCACAAGATTGGCAGGGCTTATTATCCCAGTAAATTAGGGGAGATTAGGAGCGAATCGATAAGGGGACTATTCGAGATGCTTTCTTCGTTCGCGTTGCTGCTCGCCTCCACCGCGCCTGCGGTCTCGCAACCGGCGCCGCCCGCGCCGGAAGTTACGGCCGACACCCAAGCCGCCGCCGCACCGGAAGCGCCGGCCGCTAGCGACGTGATCGTTACCGCTCAGCGGCGCCAGGAAAGGGCACAGGACGTGCCGATCGCGCTATCGGTGGTCAGCGCCGGCGATCTGACCCGGACCGGCGCGTTCAACGTCAACCGCCTCCAGCAGCTTCAGCCGTCGCTGCAATTCTATTCGAGCAACCCGCGCAACTCCTCGATCAACATTCGCGGGCTCGGCACGCCGTTCGGCCTGACCAATGACGGTATCGAGCAGGGCGTCGGTTTCTATCTCGACGGGGTCTATGTCGGCCGCGTCGGCGCCTCGACCTTTGATTTCGTCGATGTCGACCGGATCGAGGTACTGCGCGGGCCGCAGGGCACGCTCTACGGCAAGAACACCACCGCCGGCGCGGTGAACATCAGCACGCGGGCGCCTAGCTTCACCCCCGAAGCACAGTTCGAAGCCAGTGCGGGCAATTACAATTACTATCAGTTCAAGGGTTCGGTTTCGGGGCCTTTGGCGGGTGACACGCTGGCGGCGCGACTGTCGACGTCATTCACCCGGCGCGGCGGCACGATCTACGACACGACCAGCAAGAGCAAGCTGCAGAAGCTCGACAATTTCAGCGTGCGCGGCCAGTTGTTGTGGAAGCCCAGCACAGATCTGGATTTTCGCCTGACCGGCGATTTCAACGTGCAGAACCCGCTATGCTGCGTGCAATATTACGCCCGGGTGGGCACGACGCAGCGGCCGGCTAACCGTCAATATGCGGCGCTGGCGGCAGCCCTTGGCTATACCGTGCCGAGCACCGACACGTTCGACCGCGTGACCGACCTCGATGCCAGCATCAATTCGCGCCAGGAAATGGGCGGTGCGTCGCTGGTCGGCAATTGGGACGTGGGCCCCGCCACCATCACCTCGGTCTCGGCGTGGCGCTATTGGGACTGGAAGCCGGCCAATGACCGCGATTTCGTCGGCCTGCCGATCACCACGGTGTCGCAGAATCCGTCGCAGCAACATCAATATTCGCAAGAATTCCGGATCGCATCGAACGGCAAGAACACGCTCAACTACACGTTCGGTGCGTTTTTCTTCAGCCAGAAGATCAACACGCAAGGGTCTCAGGTACAGGGCCCAGCGGCAAGCCGTTGGCTGCTCAACCCCGGTAACGTGGCTGTCGGCGCGACCGGTTGTGCCACGCCCACCGCAGATGCCTGCAACCCTCTGGTCCTCAACGGCCTGACCAGTACCAACACGATCAACTTCGACAACCAGAGCGCGGCTCTCTACGGAAAGCTGAGCTGGTCGGTGACCGATCGGCTGCGCATCTCACCCGGCCTGCGCCTGAATTACGATAAAAAATCTGGCTATTACAACGCGGTCGTCAGCATCCACAACGCCCAGTTCGACTTCGTCGCAACGGCGGACAATGTCGTCGCTCTGCGTGCAGCGCAGCCGACCCCCGCGGCGCTGGCCACGTTGAACAACCAGCTCAGCACGCTTGCGCCGCAGCGCTACAGCCCGAGCTTCAGCGCTTGGAACGTGTCGGGCGACATCAATATCGCCTATGATTTCACCCCCGATATCCACGGTTATGCGACCTACGCACGCAGCTTCAAATCGGGTGGCATCAACCTGTCGGGCCTGCCGCTCGATTCTACCAATACGATCGTTGACCTGACGACGCAGACGGTGAAGCCGGAGAAGGTCAACCATTTCGAACTGGGCCTGAAAACGCAGTTCCTCGATCGCCGGGTGACGATCAATCTCGCCGGTTATTGGGACGTCATCAACGACTATCAGGCGACGGTGAACAACAACGCGATCAACGTGATCCGCGGCTATCTCGCCAATGCCGGCCAGGTTCGCGTGCGCGGCATCGAGTTCGACAGCTCGTTCCGGCCGAACGAGCGGCTCAGCCTGTATTTCAACGGCGCCTATACCGACGCGACCTATACCCGCTTCACCAACGCGCCGTGCCCGCCCGAGCTTTCCGGTGGTACGGCGGCGACAGCCACCAATCCGGCCAGCGCACCCGGTGTAGCGGGCGGGTTCAGCCCCGCGCAGTGCGACATTTCCGGCCAGGTGCTGCCCGGCGTGTCGAAATGGGCGCTGTCCTTTGGCGGCGAGCTCAACCACCCGATCGGAGGGGGTGAGGTCTATTTCGGCTATGACGGCAGCTACCGGACGCGCTTCTCGTCCAACCCGAGCCCGTCGGCCTATACCTGGATCGAGGGCTATTCGCTGTCGAACTTCCGATTGGGTTTTCGCAAGGATGGTTTCAACGTCTTCGGCTGGGTGCGCAACGCGTTCGACCATCACTATTTCGAGCTGCTGTCGGTGCAGTCGGGCAGCACGGGCCTGATCGTCGGGCAGCCGGGTGATCCGCGTACCTTTGGCGCGACGATTTCGAAGAAGTTCTAAGGGCAAACCACGATCAAACCTGTTCCCCCGCGAAAGCGGGGGTCCAGGGCCACAACCGTCACGCTCTGTAACCCTGGGCTCCTGCCTGCGCAGGAGCACATGCTTGTTGCCGGAAGAGGTGCGCAAACACCGGACATGCAAACGCCCGGACCGTTTCCAGCCCGGGCGCCTGCGTGACGATCGCTCGTCAGCCCCCTTCGGACGTCGCCCGCGCGCCTCCCTGTGAGGCGGGGCTCCAATCCTTTCCCCGAACCACGGCCATTGCCTGTGTCTCAGCGATTGAATTGCTAGGCAGGGCTGTTGGGTTTGTCACCGGGATTCGGACCAGAGTGAACCGATTGCGGCGAAGCTGTGGCGATTGCGCAACAGGCCGTTTCGGTTGCTACCAAAGCACTCACCCCCTAGAGCGCAGGCACCCTCCAGCCATGGTGTCGGCCCCCGCATGATCCTCTCACGTTATGAACGCATGATCGCGCGGCGCTATCTGCTGCCGGGCAAGGGCGAGGCGTTCATCCTGCTCGTCGCCGGATTCAGCCTCGGCGCGGTGCTGCTCGGCGTTGCCGCGCTGGTCATCGTGATGAGCGTGATGAACGGCTTTCGCGCCGAGCTGTTCGACAAGATCGTCGGGCTGAACGGCCATGCCGTGGTGCAGGGCGTGGGCGGCCAGCTGCCCAACTGGCGTCGCGTCATCGAGATCGCCAACGCGACGCCGGGCGTGACCAGCGCGACGCCGCTGATCGAGCAGCCGCTGATGACCAGCTATAACGGCCGGGTCGAGGCGGTGTTGCTGCGCGGCATGCGCGTGCAGGATCTGCGCAGCAATGCGACGATCAACCGCAAGATCGTGCTCGGCTCGCTGGCCAGCCTCAGCGCGGGGAGCAACCGCATCGCAGTCGGTTCGCGCCTGGCCGAGGAGCTCGGCGCCACCGTGGGCAGCGATATCTCGCTGATCAGCCCGCAGGGCCAGGCGACGCCGTTCGGCACGGTGCCGCGGATCGTGTCGTACAAGGTCGGCGCGATCTTCGAGATCGGCGTCTACGACTATGACAAATCCTATATTCTGATGCCGATGGAGGATGCTCAGACCTTGCTGCTGATGGGCGATTCGGTCGGCATGATCGAGGTCAACACGGTCGACCCCGACAGGGTGCAGACGATCCTTCAGCCGATCGCCGACAAGGTCGCCGGCCAGGCATTGATCACCGACTGGCGGCAGATGAACGCGCAATTGTTCGAGGCGCTGGGGGTCGAGCGGGTGGCGATGTTCACCGTGCTGTGCATCATCATCATCGTCGCCGCGTTCAACATCGCCTCGTCGCTGATCATGCTGGTGCGGGCGAAGACCCGCGACATTGCCATCCTGCGCACCATGGGGGCGAGCCGGGGCGCGATGATGCGTATCTTCATGACCGTGGGCACGACAATCGGCGCGCTCGGCACCGTGTCGGGGCTGGCCGTCGGCTTCCTGTTCCTGACTTATCGCCAGCCGATCGTGAACGTGGTGCAGAAGATGACGGGGCAGAATCTGTGGGATCCGACGATACGCTTCCTCGACGAGTTGCCCTCGAAGAGCAATCCGGTCGAGATCATCGGCATTGCCGTGGTGGCGCTGATCGCCAGTTTCCTCGCCACGCTCTACCCCGCCTACAAGGCGGCGAGCACGGATCCGGTACAGGTGCTGCGTTATGAATAAGGCGATCCTCGAAGTCGTCGGCCTGACGCGCAGCTTCAGCCAGGGCGGCGAGACGATCGATGTGCTGCGCGGCGTCGACCTGACGGTGGGCGAGGGCGAGATCGTCGCTTTGCTCGGGCCGTCGGGGTCGGGCAAGTCGACGATGTTGCAGGCGGTTGGGCTGCTCGAAGGCGGGTTCGGCGGCTCGATCCGCATCGGCGGCAAGGAAGCGTCGCGTGCCGACGGCCATGCGCGCACCGTGCTGCGGCGCGATTATCTCGGCTTCGTCTATCAGTTCCACCATCTGCTGCCCGACTTCAACGCGACCGAGAATGTCGTGTTGCCGCAGCTGATCCGCGACCGGCCCCGCGCCGAGGCGGACGAACGTGCGGCCGCTCTGCTGACAGCGCTCGGCTTGGGGCATCGGCTGACGCATCGCCCGAGCCAATTGTCCGGCGGCGAGCAGCAGCGTGTCGCCGTGGCGCGCGCGCTGGCCAACCGGCCGGCGCTGGTGCTGGCCGACGAGCCGACCGGCAATCTCGACGAAGCCACCGCAGACGTGGTGCTGGCGGAATTTCTGCGGCTGGTGCGCGGCGAGGGTTCGGCGGCTTTGGTCGCGACACACAATGAGCGGCTGGCGAGCAAGATGGACCGGGTGGTGAGGCTGCACGAGGGGCTGCTGGCGTGAGCGCATGGCGCGAGACGCCGACCTTGGCGGGCCGCCATGTCACGCTGCGCCCGCTGTCGCGCGATGATCGCGACGCGCTGGTCACAGCGTTCGCCGTCGGGTTGGAAAGCGCCTTCGCGACGATCGTGCCCAATGAGGATACGATCGACGGCTGGTACGACAATCTCGAGCGCGAACAGGCTGCTGGCCGGGCGCTGCCCTTCGTCGTGCTCGACGCCGCGGGCACCATCGCCGGCACGACACGTTTCCTGCGCGTCGCCGAGCGCCACAAGCGGCTGGAGATCGGCGGCACCGTCTATGCGAAGCGTGTCCAGCGCACGGGCCTCAACACCGAGGCGAAGCGGCTGTTGCTCGGCCACGCCTTCGACGCGCTCGGCGCGCAATGCGTGCAGCTGCGCACCGGCTGGTTCAACCGCGCGTCGCGCAAGGCGATCGAGCGGCTAGGCGCCAAGCTGGACGGCGTGCTGCGCGGCCATATGATCATGCCGGATGGCCATGTGCGCGATAGCGTGGTTTATTCGATCCTGGCGAACGAGTGGCCGGGCGTGCGGCGCAACCTGGAGCTGCTGCTCGCCACCTATGGGGAGAGGGATGCATGACCGCGATCACCGAGATGAGCGTCAAGGCGGCTGACGGCACGCCCACCGATCTGTCGGCTTATGCCGGCAAGGTTCTGCTGATCGTCAACACCGCCTCGAAATGCGGTTTCACACCGCAATATGAGGGGCTGGAGGCGCTGCACCGCGAGCTCGGCCCGCGCGGTTTCGAGGTGCTGGGTTTCCCGTGCAACCAGTTCGGTGCGCAGGAGCCGGGGGATGCGGCGGAAATCGCCAATTTCTGTTCGCTGACCTATGATGTGACCTTCCCGCTGTTCGCCAAGGTCGACGTCAATGGCGGCAATGCCGATCCGCTGTTCGAGAAGCTCAAGGAAGAGGCGCCGGGGCTGATGGGCTCGAAATCGATCAAGTGGAACTTCACCAAGTTCCTGGTCGATCGCGGTGGCAGGACGATCAAGCGCTACGCGCCGACGACCAAGCCGGAAGAGATCAAGGCCGATATCGAGGCGCTGCTGTAGATGGCCGAGCCGGAGTCGCTGGCAACGGAAGAGCCGCTCGAAAAGCATGTCGCCCGGCATCAATATGACCGCCTGATCATGCTGTCCGACGGAATCTTCGCGATTGCCACGACGCTGGCCGCGCTCGAGATACGGTTGCCCGAACATGCCGCCACGTTCGACGAGATGCTGCGGACGGGCGGGCGGACGATCGCCGCCTATGCGATCAGTTTCCTGATCATCGCGGTGTTCTGGGTGAGCAATCGCGACCTGTTCGCGCGCGTCAGGCGGGTCGATCGCTGGTTGACCGGGCTGACGCTGGCGATGCTGTGCCTCGTCGCGGTGATCCCGGCCTGTGCCCATGTCGTCTACATCAAGGGTAATACCGACGCGGCCTTCTCCTTCTACGCGTTGACCATGGCGGCGTGCGGCGCGCTCAATGTGGCGATGTGGGGCTATGCCGCTTTCGCGCCCGGTATCATGCGCGAGGAGGTGCCGCGCGCCTATCGCTGGCGGCGGGTGGTGCTGAGTCTGATGATGCCGTTGCTGTTCGGCACGATGTTCGTTGTGCCGGCCGATCAGGCGGTGATCGCGCTGATCCCGCTGGCGCTGGTCGCGCTGTTGCTGCGACGTGTGCTGCTGCCGCGCTGGCTGGGGAAAAATTAATCGCCAAAGCGGCTGATCGTCGTTTCCCGAATCGTTCAGCGCGCGCATAACCGGGCCATGCCCCATTCCGGCTTCGTGCCCCTCCGTGTCTTTTCGTCCTACACCATGCTTGACGGCGCGATCGAGCCCAAGGCGATCGCCAAGCGCGCGCAGGAACTCGGCTTTCCCGCCGTCGCACTGACCGATCGCAACGGCCTCTATGCCGCGATGGCCTTTTCGGACGCGTGCAAGGGCGCCGGCGTGCAGCCGGTGATCGGCGCGATGCTTGGGCTTGCGCGGCCGGACATGCCAGAGGGTGTCGAGCCGGTGATCGACTGGATCGCTCTCTATGCACAGGACGAGGCGGGTTATCAGAATCTGTGCGGCCTGGTGTCGCAGGCGCATCTCGACCGGCCGCTCGAACTGGCGCCGCATGTCGATTTCGCCGCGCTGGAAGGGCGCACCGACGGGCTGATCGCGCTGACCGCCGGGCGCGAGGGCGGGTTGGCGCGGCTGTTCGCCGAAGATCAGCCGGATCGCGCCTTCGCCTATATCGACAGGTTGCAGGCGCTGTTTCCCGATCGGCTTTACGTGGAATTGACGCGCCGCCTCGACGAGATCGAGGGCAAGGCCGAATCGCCGTTGCTCGACCTCGCTTATGACCGCGACCTGCCGCTGGTTGCGACCAACCCGTGCTGCTTCGCCGACGAGGCGTTCAGCGAGGCGCATGACGCTTTGCTGTGCATCGCCAATTCGACCTACATCACCAGCGAGGACCGCCCGCGCAGCTCGCCCGATGCCTGGATGAAGCCGGCCAAGGACATGCGATTGCTGTTCGCCGACCTGCCCGAGGCGATCGCCAACACCCTGGTCGTGGCGCAGCGCTGCGCGGTGTCGGCACCGGGGCGCAAGCCGATCCTGCCGAGCCTTGCCGGCGACCCGACCGCCGAGGCGCAGAAACTGCGCGACGACGCGCATGCCGGGTTGATCGCCCGGCTGGACAGGGCCGGGATCGCCGACGATGCGGCGCGCGCCACCTATACCGAGCGGCTCGATTTCGAGCTCGACGTGATCATCTCGATGGGCTTTCCGGGGTACTTCCTGATCGTCGCCGATTTCATCAAATGGGCCAAGGATCACGATATTCCCGTCGGTCCCGGTCGTGGTTCGGGCGCCGGCTCGGTGGTCGCCTGGTCGCTGACCATCACCGATCTCGATCCGATGAAGCTGGGGCTGCTGTTCGAGCGTTTCCTCAACCCGGAACGCGTGTCGATGCCCGACTTCGACATCGATTTCTGCGAAACGCGGCGTGGCGAGGTGATCCGCTACGTGCAGGAGAAATACGGCCGCAACCAGGTCGCGCAGATCATCACCTTCGGTAAATTGAAGGCGCGTGCGGTGCTCAAGGACACCGGCCGCGTGCTGCAGATGAGCTATGGCCAGGTCGATCGCATCGCCAAGCTGGTGCCGAACCACCCGACCGACCCATGGACGCTGGAGCGTGCGCTCAACGGCGTGAGCGAGCTGGCGCAGGAATATCGCACCGATGACGGTGTGCGCCATCTGCTGGACCTGGCGATGAAGCTGGAGGGCCTGCCGCGCCACAGCTCGACCCATGCCGCCGGCGTGGTGATCGGCGACCGGCCGCTGGCGCAATTGGTGCCACTCTACCGCGATCCGCGTTCCGATATGCCGGTGACGCAGTTCGACATGAAATATGTCGAATATGCCGGGCTGGTGAAGTTCGACTTTCTCGGACTCAAGACGCTGTCGGTGCTCAAGAAGGCGCTGGAGATGCTTGCCGATCGCGGTGTGGTGGTCGATCTCGACACCCTCGAATGGGATGACGAGGGCGTCTACAAACTGCTCCAGAAGGGCGACACGGTCGGCGTGTTCCAGCTGGAATCGGAAGGGATGCGGCGCACGCTGAGCGCGGTGCGGCCATCGAATTTCGGCGACATCATCGCGCTCGTCTCGCTGTACCGGCCGGGACCGATGGACAACATCCCGTCGTTCGGCCGGCGCAAGAACGGCCAGGAGTCGATCGAATATCCGCACCCGTTGCTCGAAGGCATCCTGGCGGAGACGTACGGCATCTTCGTCTATCAGGAACAGGTGATGCAGGCGGCGCAGATCCTGGCCGGCTACACACTCGGCGGCGCCGATTTGCTGCGGCGCGCGATGGGCAAGAAGATCCAGGCCGAGATGGATGCGCAACGCGACCTGTTCGTCTCGGGTTGCAAGGAACATAATCAGATCGACGCGGCCAAGGCCAATGAGCTGTTCGACTTGATCGACAAGTTCGCCGGCTATGGTTTCAACAAGAGCCATGCCGCGGCCTATGCGCTGCTCGCTTATCACACGGCATGGCTGAAGGCGCATTATCCGCACGAATTCTATGCGGCTTCCATGTGCTACGACATGAGCCTGACCGACAAGCTCGGCATCTTCACCGATGACATGCGACGCATGGGGGTGACGTGCCTGGCGCCCGACATCAATGCCAGCATCGCGGAGTTTTCGGTCGAGGAGATCAAGGACGGCTTTGCGGTGCGTTATGCGCTCGCGGCGCTGAAGAGCGTCGGCGAGGGGGCGATGGAGCGGATGGTCGCGGAGCGCGACGCCGACGGACCGTTCAAGGGGGTGGATGATTTCGCCCACCGCGTCGATCCGCGCGCATGCAACAAGCGCCAGCTGGAAACGCTGGCGGCGGCGGGGGCATTCGACAGTTTCGATCTCAACCGGGCGGGGATCTTTGCCTGTGCCGAAACGATCCTAGCCACCGCGGCGCGGGTCAACGACCAGAAAGTCAGCGGGCAGCACGGCCTGTTCGGTGGCGAGGATGCGGCGGAGCCGGCGATCCGCCTGCCTTTATCGGCGCGCTGGACGCTGGCGCAGCGCATGGAGCAGGAGAAAGAAGCGTTCGGCTTCTATTTCTCGGCGCATCCGGTCGATCGGCATGGCCATCTGGCACGGATGCACGGCGCGCGCAGCTATGCCGCGCTGGGTGAACTCGACATTCCCGATGACGGCACGCGCGCCGGCGCGACGATGGCGGCTTTGGTCGAGGATGCGCGATGGCGCACCTCGGCACGGGGGCGGCGTTACATGATGGCGACGTTATCCGATCCGTCGGGGCAGTTCGTCGCGACCTGTTTCGACGATGCCGTGGCCGCCGATCTGGAAGAGGCGGCGCGCAATGGCGGGTGCGGGATCATCACGGTCGAGCTCGATCGCCGACCGGGCGAGGATAGCCCGCGCGTCTCGATCAAGCGCATCCAGCCGTTCGAGGCGCTGGCGACCAATGCGCGCTTCGTGCTGGAGGCCGATATCGTCTCACCCGAGGGCGTGGCGACACTCGCCGCCGCGCTCGCCGATGCGCGTGGCGGGAGGGGGCAGGTCTGGGTCAACGCCGCACTTCCCGATGGCGGATCGGCGCGCGTGCTGCTCGGACGCGATTTCCTGATCTACGGGGAGCTTGCCGGGAAGATCGAAGCCTAGCAGGATGTGCGCAACGTCGAGCTCAATACCTCGGAGACGC
>NZ_JAQGLG010000043.1 GCF_028292965.1 Sphingomonas bacterium
GAAGGAACTGGTCGAGGGGGAAGGGGGCGAAAAGCTCTCGCCGCAAGGCACGCCGGTAGAGTGGACGTCGGAGGAAACCTGGTTCTTCCGCCTGTCGAAATATCAGCAGCCGTTGCTCGACCTGTACAATGCTCAGCCCGATTTCATCCGCCCCGAGGCGCGGCGCAACGAGATCATGCGTTTCGTCGAGGGTGGGCTATCCGATCTGTCGGTGTCGCGCACAAGCTTCGATTGGGGCGTCAAGGTGCCGGGCAGCCCGGGGCATGTGATGTATGTCTGGGTCGACGCGCTGACCAATTATCTGACGGGGGTCGGCTATCCCGACGACCAGGCGATGATGAACCGCTACTGGCCGGCCGATGTACATATCATCGGCAAGGATATCGTGCGTTTTCATGCCGTTTACTGGCCGGCTTTCCTGATGTCGGCGAAGCTGCCGTTGCCGCGCCAGGTGTTCGGTCACGGGTTCCTGCTCAATCGCGGGGAGAAGATGTCCAAGTCGCTCGGCAACGTCACCGATCCGATTGAACTGATCGACCATTTCGGCGTCGACGCGCTGCGCTATTTCCTGCTGCGCGAGGTCAGTTTCGGGCAGGATGGCAGTTATTCGGCGGAGGCGATCATCACGCGCTGCAATGCCGATTTGGCGAATAACCTCGGCAATCTCGCGCAACGCAGCCTGTCGATCATCGCCAAGAATTGCGAGGGACGCGTGCCGGTCGCGGGCGCACGCACCGAGGCGGAGGATGCGTTGATCGCCAGCGTCGATGCCGCTGAAGCCGGTATGCACGCAGCGATGACGGATCTCGCGATCCATGCCGCGCTCGATGCGGTGTGGTCGGCGGCGCGCGATGCCAACCAGTATTTCGCGGATCAGGCGCCCTGGGCGTTGCGCAAAACCGATACGGAACGCGCCGACACCGTCCTGCATTTCACCGTCGAAGTGGTAAGGCGGATCGCGATCATGGCGCGCTGGGCGATTCCGGAAGGGGCCGACAAGCTGCTCGATCTGCTCGGGCAGGGGGGCGATGTCCGCGACTTTGCCGCACTGGCGCAGCCGATTGTCGCCGGCACCGTGTTGCCGGCACCAAGCGGCGTGTTCCCGCGGCTCGAACTGCCGGTCGAGGCTGCCTGATGCTTGCCGACAGCCATTGCCACCTGAACTATAAGGGCCTGGTCGAGCGCCGTGACGAGGTACTCGCCAATGCCCGGGCGCGCGGCGTGACGGCGATGCTCAACATCTCGACGCGCGAGAGCGAATGGGACGATGTCGTCGCCGCGGCGGAGAGCGAGCCCGATGTGTGGGCGACGGTCGGCATCCATCCGCACGAGGCTGACAAGCATCCCGATGTCGATACCGCGAAGCTCGTCGCGCGCGCCGCGCATCCGCGTATCGTCGGCATCGGCGAGAGTGGATTGGACTATTATTACGACCATAGCGACCGCGACCGGCAGCGAGCGAGCTTTCGCTCACATATTGCCGCGGCGCGCGAAACCGGGTTGCCGATCGTCGTCCACACGCGCGACGCCGAAGAGGACACGGCAATGATCCTGCGCGAGGAGATGGGGAAGGGCACCTATCCCGGCGTGATCCACTGCTTCACCGCCAGCGACGCTTTTGCCGACATCGCGCTCGACCTGGGTTTCTACATTTCGATCTCGGGCATCGTCACCTTCAAGAATGCGCGCGAGTTGCAGGCGACCGCCGCACGGCTGCCGATCGAGCGACTGCTGGTCGAAACCGACGCGCCGTTTCTCGCGCCCGTCCCGCATCGGGGCCGACCGGGGGAGCCGGCCTTCGTCGCGGATACGGCGACGTTCCTTGCCGAACTGCGCGGCGAGCCGGTGGAGCAGTTGATGACGCGCACGGCCGAGAATTTCCACGCATTGTTCGCCAAGACCCGCGCGTGAAGGTTCGCCTGCTCGGTTCGGGGACGTCGTCAGGCGTGCCGCGCATCGGCAATGACTGGGGCGCGTGCGATCCGGCCGAGCCACGCAATCGCCGCATGCGTGCCTCGATTCTGGTCGAAACCGAGACGACGCGCATCCTGGTCGACACCAGCCCCGATTTGCGTGCGCAATTGCTCGACGCCGATGTCGGCACCTTCGACGCGGTGATCTGGACACACGACCATGCCGATCACTGTCACGGTATCGACGATCTGCGGCAGGTGTTTCACGCGCTCGGCCGCCCGATCCGCGGGCTGGCGCGGCCGGCGACACGCGCCTCGCTGGAGACGCGTTTCGGTTATGTCTTTCACGGCCGTGACGGTTATCCGCCGACGGTCGATATGGAGGATCTGCCCGATCGGCTCACGATCGGCGACATCACCATCAGCGTCGTCGATCAGCCGCACGGCAATATCGTATCCGCCGGCTTGCGCTTCGAGGCCGACAATGGTTCGATCGGCTATGCCACCGATCTGCACGCCATGACCGACGCGATGCGCGCGCTTTATACCGGGCTCGACATCTGGATCGTCGATGCGCTGCGCCGCCGGCCGCATCCGACCCATCCCGATCTGCCGACCGCCTTGGGCTGGATCAGCGAACTGGCGCCGAAACGCGCCGCGCTGGTCCATATGGACCATTCGATGGACTATGCGACCTTGTGTGCCGAGCTGCCGCCGGGCGTGGAACCGGGCTATGACGGGCTCGAGATGACGCCATGAACGACACGACACCCAACGCGATCTATTATGGCATCTGGCTGGTGCTGATCGTGTCCGCCTTCGCGGTGCGACGCGTGCCGCTGAAATCCAGCCTCAAGATGGCGCTGGCCTGGGTCGGCATCTTCGTGGTGGCGCTGGTGATCGTCAGCGGACGCCACCAATATGCCGCCATGTGGTCGAGCGCGACGGCCTTCCTCGGCGACGAGGAACAAAGCGTGACCGGCAGTGCGCTCAGCGTGCCGATGGCCGATGACGGGCATTTCTACGTCTCGGCGACGATCAATGGCGTTACGACGCGGATGCTGGTCGACAGTGGCGCGACCAGCACGATGATCAGCGCGGAGACGGCACGCGCAGCGAATGTGAATATCGAGGAAAGCCCGTTTCCGGTGCTGCTCGATACCGCCGGCGGGCCGATCACCGCGCGCGTCTCGACGATCCACAAGCTGCAGCTCGGCCCGATTCACGTAGACGACCTGCCGACCTATATTTCGCCGACCATGGGCGACACCAATGTCGTCGGCATGAATTTCCTGTCCAAACTGAAGAGCTGGCACGTGGAAGGGCGGACGCTGGTCCTTCAGCCCAAGGCATGAGTGCATTTTACATAATGTATATTATCGAACTTGAAGGTGGCGCGGGCCGGGGGGCTCCCCTGTCATGATATCGCGGCTCGTGGCGATCATGGCGCGACTGCGCGATCCGGTCAGCGGCTGCGAATGGGACACCGTCCAGACCTTCGAAACGATCGCGCCGTACACGATCGAGGAAGCCTATGAGGTCGCCGACGCGATCCAGCGTGGCGACATGGCCGATTTCAAGGACGAACTCGGCGACCTGCTGCTCCAAGTCGTGTTTCATGCGCGCATGGCCGAGGAAGCCGGCCTGTTCGCCTTGCCTGACGTCGTGGCGTCGATCAGCGACAAGATGGAGCGCCGTCATCCGCATATCTTCGGCGACCTGCCCGAGGGTGGCCATTATCTGTGGGAGCAGATCAAGGCCGAGGAACGCGCCGCCAAGGGAGGCGCTGCCGACAATGCCGGCGCGCTTGACGGCGTCGCGCTGGGCCTGCCCGCGCTGCTGCGCGCCGAGAAACTTCAGAAGCGCGCGGCGCGCACCGGGTTCGACTGGCCCGATCCGAGCGGCGCCCGCGCCAAGATCGACGAGGAACTGGCCGAGGTCGAGGCCGCTGCCAACCCCGCGGAGATCGAGGAAGAAATTGGCGACCTGCTGTTCGCGGTGGTAAACTGGGCGCGCAAGATGGGAGTCGACCCTGAGGCGGCATTGCGCGCGGCGAATGGGAAATTCGAGAAGCGTTTCAAAGCGATGGAAGCAGAAGCTGGCGATGCGTTCGAGGGGCTAAATCTCGATGCCAAGGAAGCGTTATGGCAGTCCGTGAAGCGCGGAATGAGTGTTGAGCGATAGATGGCACCACCCCGGCGGAGGCCGGGGCCCAGTTACGGAACGATCGTCAACGGGCGTCGCGCCTGGTCTATTTCCGCCAACCCAACTGGGCCCCGGCCTTCGCCGGGGTGGTGCTCAGTTTAGAGGCGGGCCATTTGCCCATCAACCCCGCTGATTGAACCGCTCGTAATCGCGTTCGGCCATCCGCACGTCATAGATGGCCTGATCGCCGTCGCTTTCCTGCCCGAGCACTTCGCCATGCTGGTGCAACCAGGCCGCGCCGGCACCGTCGGACTGGTCGATTGCGATGCGATAACGCCGATGTGCTTCGGTCAGCAAGGTGGCGACGGTGTCGATCAGCGTATCGACGCCCTCCCCGCTGATCGCAGAGATCGCCACCACATCGCCGCGCCCGACGGCATGCGCCAGCGCGTCCTCGCGTTCTTCACCGTGCAGCAGGTCGAGCTTGTTCCACGCCTCGATCCGCGGCGTGGTGTCGGCGACGCCGATATCGCGCAGCACCTTCTCGACATCGGCGCGCTGCGCCTCGCTGTCGGGGTGCGCGATGTCGCGGACATGGATCAGCAGGTCGGCCGATACCACTTCCTCCAGCGTTGCCTTGAACGCCGCGACGAGCTGGGTCGGCAATTCCGAGACGAACCCCACCGTGTCGGACAGGATCGCCTTGTCGATGCCCGGCAGCGAGATCTGCCGCAACGTCGGGTCGAGCGTGGCGAACAGCAGGTCTTCCGCCATGACGTCGGCACCGGTCAAGCGATTGAACAGCGTGGATTTTCCGGCATTGGTATAACCAACCAGCGCGATCACCGGCCACGGTGCGCGCTGGCGCCGGTCGCGGTGCAGGCCGCGCGTGCGGCTGACCTGATCGAGTTCCTTGCGTAACCGCGCCATGCGGTCGCGGATCAGTCGGCGATCGGCCTCGATCTGCGTTTCACCGGGGCCGCCAAGAAAACCGAAGCCGCCGCGCTGGCGCTCGAGATGGGTCCAGCTGCGTACCAGTCGACCGGCCTGGTAGTCGAGATGCGCCAGTTCGACCTGCAACCGCCCTTCGGCGGTCGCGGCGCGCTCGCCGAAGATTTCGAGAATCAGCCCGGTGCGGTCGATTACCTTGGCTTCCAGCGCGGTTTCCAGATTGCGCTGCTGCACCGGCGTAAGCGCGGCGTCGAACACCACCAGCCCGGCCTCTTCCATCCTGACCGTGGCGGCGAGCGCCTCGACCTGGCCGCTGCCGATCAGCGTCGCCGGCTTGGGCGCGCGCACGCGGATCGCGACCTTGTCGGCGACGGTGATGCCGATCGCCATGGCAAGGCCGGCGGTCTCGTCGAGGCGCGCGTCGGAGTCGCGCGCCGCATCGCCCCGGTCAGGCAGGACGATGACGGCACGCGCGCCGCGCGCGAACTCGCCGCGATCACGTTCGAAACCAGTGCTCAAAATTTACTCTCAGTCTTCGTCGGAACCTGCTGTTTCTTCAGCAAGATTCAGGGGGTGCGCCGGCTGGATGGTCGACACGGCATGCTTGTAGACGAGCTGCGACATGCCCTCGCGCTGGAGCAGCATGCAGAACAGGTCGAACGACGCGATATGGCCCTGCAGCATCACGCCGTTGACCAGGAACATGGTGACGTTCTCGTCCGACTTGCGCACCGCGTTAAGGAAAATTTCCTGCAACAGCGGCTGCTTCTTCTGTGCCTCACCGACCGACTCGATGATCCCGCCGACATCGACCGCGCCCGATGGCATGATGGTCGAGATGGCATGCTTGTAGATCAGCTGGGACTGGCCATCACGGCGCAGCAGCACCGAGAAATTGTCGAACCAGGTGACGATGCCCTGCAACTTGACGCCCTTGACGAGGAACATCGTCACGGGGGTCTTGGAGCGGCGGAGTGCGTTGAGGAAGAGGTCTTGCAGCGAGGTCTGCTTGTCGGCCATCGGGTCGATCCTTTGTTCTTGGCGGCATATAGCCGCTTAGGCGCCGTTTCCCGGCGTCGGGGACGCACCTTATGGTGCGCCGCATCAATCTAGGTACGACACGGCCCCACGTCTACTGCCTGGCGGGTTTTCAATTGCGTCCCACTCATCCGTCATGCCGGACTTGTTCCGGCATCCACCGTTCCGCAAGCACTTGGTCTGTTTCTCGTGAGGCATGGTGGACCCCGGAACAAGTCCGGGGTGACGGAGGTTAGGGGCGGCCTCGCTTCATTCGTCGCGTGTTTCGGTGATGCCGAGCAGCTTTAGTTTCCGGTGCAGCGCAGAGCGCTCCATGCCGATGAAGGTCGCGGTGCGCGAGATGTTGCCGGAAAAGCGCCGAATCTGGACGCGGAGATATTCGCGCTCGAACGTCTCGCGTGCCTCGCGCAGCGGCGATCCCATGATCGCATTGGCGCCGCCGCCCATCTCGCCCGGGTCGCCGAGCACTTCGGCCGGCAGCATGTCGAGGTCGATCCGGCCGATACGGTCGCCCGGCGCGAGGATGATGGTGCGCTCGACGACGTTACGCAACTGGCGGACATTGCCCGGCCATTCATAGCTTTGCAGCGCGACCATCGCATCGGGCGCGATCTCGGGCGTCGGCACGCGGCGTTCATTGGCATAGTGCGCCATGAAATGCGTGACCAGCGCGGGAATGTCCTCACGCCGGTCGGTGAGGCATGGGATCGCCACCGGCACGACATTGAGCCGGTAATAGAGATCCTCGCGGAAACGCCCCTCCGCGATCTCGTGTGTCAGGTCGCGCGCGGTCGCCGAAACGACGCGGACATCGACCTTCACGATACGCTGGCCGCCCACGCGCGTAAAGCTCTGGTCGGTCAGCACGCGCAGGATGCGGCCCTGGGTCGCGATCGGCATGTCGGCGATCTCGTCGAGGAAAAGCGTCCCGCCATGCGCCTGTTCGAGCAGACCGGGGCGGACGAGGTCCCCGCCCTCCTCCACGCCGAACAATTCCTCCTCGACGCGCTCAGGCGTCATGCGCGCCGCGCTGACGATGACGAACGGAGCATCGACGCGCTGGCTCCAGCCGTGCAACAGCCGCGCCGCCACTTCCTTGCCGACGCCGGCCGAGCCCATGATCAGCACCCGGCTGCCGGTCGAGGCGACGCGCTTCAACGTCGCCCGCACCGCGTTGATCGCGGTCGAGCTGCCGGTAAGATCGGTGTCGCGGCCCGACGAGGCGCGCAGTGACGCCACTTCGCGCTTGAGCCGCTCGGTCTCGGTCGCGCGGCCGACCATCAGCAACAGGCGTTCGGCCTGGAACGGCTTTTCGATAAAATCGGCCGCACCGCGACGGATCGCCGCAACCGCCGTGTCGAGATTGCCGTGCCCGGAGATCATCAACACCGGGATCGAGGCGTCACGGCGCTTGATCTCGTCGAGCAGTTCGAGCCCGTCGAGCCGCGAGCCCTGCAACCACACATCGAGCAGCACCAGCGACGGCCGCCGCTCGGCGATCGCCTCCAGCGCGGAGTCGCTGTCGCCGGCGGAACGGGTGCCATAGCCCTCGTCCTCCAGCACACCCGAGACCAGTTCGCGAATGTCACGCTCGTCGTCGACGATGAGGATATCTAATGCCATGGGGTCAGGTCCGGTTGGAGGCTAGTTCGCGCGGCGCATCCCCGACGCCGTCGCTGGTTTCGACCGCGGCGAGCGCGGCCCGGTCGAAGGTCATCGTCACGCAGGTGCCCCCACCCTCGCAATCGGCGAATATGATGGTGCCGAAATGCTCCTCGACGATCTTCTTGACGATGGCGAGGCCGAGGCCGGTGCCGCGCGCGCGCGTCGTGACATAGGGCTCGAACAGCCGGTCGCGCGCTGCGGGCAGCCCGATGCCGTTATCGGCGAGGCGGAGCGTCACGAGCTTCTCGTCGCCCTCCACCGTCATTGCGATCTTGCCCTCGACGCCCTCGCGTGCCTCGACCGCCTCAACCGCATTCTTGACGATATTGGTGAAAGCCTGGCCGAGCTGGCGTCGGTCGCAGACCAGCGACGAATCCTCCAACTGGTTGTCGATCGTGAAGCTGATCGCCGGATGTGCGATCTCGTGCAGGAACAGCGTCTGCTTGGCGATGTCGACGAAATTCTCGGTGCGGAAGATCGGCTTGGGCATGCGCGCGAAGGAGGAGAATTCGTCCACCATGCGGCGCAGGTCGCCGACCTGACGGACGATCGTGTCGGTCAGCTTGGTGAAGGTGCCGTCATCGTTCGGCAATTGCTTGGCGTAGCGGCGCTGGAGCCGCTCGGCGGCGAGCTGGATTGGCGTCAGCGGGTTCTTGATCTCATGCGCGATGCGCCGCGCCACATCCGACCAGGCCGCACGGCGCTGGTCGAGCAACTGCACGGTGATGTCGTCGAAGGTCAGAATCGTGCCTTCCTCGGCGCGGGTGGTCTTGACCGCCAGCGTGCGTGCCTCGGGGCCGGCGCCGATCTCGACGATCGCCTCGCGCTCGCC